>NZ_CBDRIY010000033.1:0-72396 GCF_965344335.1 Nocardiopsis eucommiae | reverse complement strand
GGGAGAGGAAGAGGGCTGGGCCCCCCCCCCCCCCCCCCCCCCCCCCCCCGCGACGACGCAGACAGACAGGACGAGTAAGGAGGGGCCATGTCGGAACGCATCTCCATCGACCCGGAGGCGGTCGCCAGGGACGGTGCCGATATCCACGAACTCGCCGCCTACGTGCGGGGGATCGACCAGTGGTTCACCACCTCGAGTGATGCCCTGGGTGAGTGCTGGGGCGACGGCGACGCCGTCGCCAAGTCGTTCGAGAAGAACTACGTCCCCAACCGGGACGGGTTCGCGGTCTTCCTGAAGACGCTCGGCACGGCGTTCGAGGACACCGCCGAGGCCACCATCAACACCGCCAAGCAGTTCGGCCGCTCCGAGCAGTACGGCATCGACACCGCGGCGCGCCTGGGCGGGATCCAGGGCGGCCTCGGTGGTACCAGCGGGAGGCACTGACCTCCCATGGGAATGGAACTGCCCGCCGAACTCCGCAACCTGTTCTCGGTCCTGACCGGTTCGGAGTGGCCCACAGCCGACGAGACACGGCTGTGGGAGCTCGCCCAGGTCTACGGCACCACCGCCGACCAGCTGGAGGTCGAGCTCCCGCAGCTCGTCATCCGGATCAAGAACAAGGTGCGGGAGAACTTCGACGCCACGGCGGCGGACTTCTTCGACCAGTCGGTGGACGAGTTCACGGCGGGGCAGAACAACTACCTCGGAGAGGGCACGAAGGTCGCCCGGGGTCTCCAGGAGTACGTCCACAACGCGGGCACGCAGGTGCAGTACGCGAAGTGGATGATCATCGGCCAGCTCGTCCAGCTGGCCCTGGAGATCGCCTGGGCGATCGCCATGGCGCCGTACACCTTCGGCGCCTCCCTCGCCAAGATCCCGATCTTCCAGGCGATCGCCCGCACCGTCATCGGGCGGGTCATGTTCCGGCTGCTCTCGACACTGCTCCAGCAGATGGCGATCAGCCAGTTCTTCGCGCTCACCCTCGACGCGCTGATCCAGCGCATCCAGATCGACCAGGGCAACCGCGACGGGTGGGACCACAAGCTCACCGAGGACGCGGCCAAGGGCGCCATGCTGGACGGTCTGTTCGGCACCGCCGCCGTCTTCGGCGGCAGCGCACTGTCCGGCCAGTTCAACAAGCTGCTCGGCAACACCACCGGGCCCTCCATCACCAAGCATCTCGACGACAACTTCCCGACGGGCGGCCCCGGTGGCGGCCCCGGCGGCCTGCCCGAGGGCATCGGCAGTGTGATGGGCCGCAACAGCGACGAGCTGCTGCGCCCCTACGGCATGGACAACCGGCCCGGGTGGAACCGTCCGATCGACGGCGAACGCTTCCGCACCGACATGGGAGACCAGTTCGCCAACTCCCTCGGCGGGTCGATGGGCAAGGACCAGGCCCGGGAGTTCGGTAACGCGTACGCCGACGCGTTCACCCGGAACTGGGGCAGGAACGGGCTCGACGACGCGCTGAACGACGTGGTGAGCAAGTACGGACGGGGCCTGGACCCCAACATGCGTGACTTCCTGACCACGGGCGTGCCCGCCAGTGTGCGCGACGGCCTCTCCGACGTGGGGACGCACTGGAAGAACTTCCTGGCGCAGCTCGGTGGCCAGGGCATCGCCAACGCGGCGCAGGGGATGCTCAGCGAGGGCTTCTTCAACCTGCTGTTCAGCGACGAGAAGAGCTTCTCCATCACCTGGCTGTCCGGTGTCTCGGGCCTCGTCTCCGGAGCGGTCCAGCAGAGCCTCACCCAGGGCGGGCTGCTGCTCATCGACCACCTGAGGAACGCGGGTCTGCCCGAGGGTGTCCCGCCGCCCACCCCGACGCCGAGCCCGACCGACGACGGCCTCAACGACCACCGCGGCGGCGACGGTTCCCCGGACGGGAACGAGAACGTCAGCACGTCCGACTCCGGGTCCTCCTCCTCGAACGGACCCGGCTCGAACAACTCCTCCTCGGAAGGGGCGGGCGGGGGATCGCGCGACGGGCGGGGCGACGGCTCGCAGAACTCGACCCCGCCTCCTCCGCCGCCGCCCCAGCGGGTGTCCACCGAGTCGTCGGACACGAACGACCAGGACAACACGGGCTCCGCCACACCCGAGCCGCCGTCGAACGAGAACAACGGCTCGAACGAGGGGCCCGCCACCGAGGACTCCCCGGGGCGGGGATCCGACCGCCCCGTCGACAACGCTGACGAGAACACGGGTGGCGACGACTCCGACCACCTGAACCGCGGTGGCCAGGAGAACTCGAACTCGGAGGGCGGTGGGCCGGGCGACGCACCGGTCGTCGGCGGTCAGGAACAGGACACCGGCGGACAGGACCGTTCCCCCGAACAGACCGGTGACGGCGAGGGTGCGGGGGCCGTGGACGGCCCCGAGACGCCGAACGGGGACCAGGGAGGGCCCGAGAACACACCTGCGGAGGGGTCCCAGAACCAGGAGACCCCTGCCCCGACCCCGAATCCTCCGGTCCAGGAACAGCCGGTTCAGGAGACCCCCGCCCCGAACCCGGCTCCTCCCGTCCAGGAAACCCCGACCCCGGCTCCTCCGGTCCAGGAGCCTCCCGTGTCGGAGACCCCTGCCCCGACCCCGGCTCCTCCCGTCCAGGAGACGCCGACGCCGACGCCGACTCCTCCGGTCCAGGAGACCCCTGCTCAGGAGACCCCTGTCCAGGAGTCCCCTGCCCCGGCCCCGGCTCCTCCGGTACAGGAGACGCCGAATCCGACCCCGGCTCCTCCGGTCCAGGAAACTCCCGTGTCGGAGACCCCGGTCCAAGAGACCCCGACCCCGACCCCGAACCCTCCGGTCCAGGACGCGTCGGGTGACGGCGAGGTCGGGGGCGGCGGTCCCGCGCGGGAGAACGGCGGGGACGCCGCCCCGGTTCGGGAGACGCCGAACCAGGAGCAGCCCGCCCAGGATTCCCCGAACCCGAACCCTCCCGTCCAGGAGCGGCCGGTCGAGGACACGTCGGGTGACGGCGTGGTCAGGGACACGGACGGCCCGGTGCGTGAGAACGGCGCCGAGGACACGCCCGTCCAGGAGTCTCCCGTCCAGGAGCAGCCCGCCGGTGACGGTGTGGTGCGGGAGTCGGGTGGTTCCGAGGACGCGAACGGCCCTGAGGGCACGCCGGTCCGGGAGACGCCCGAGCAGAACGTGCCGGTTCAGGAGTCCCCGAACCAGGACGTACCGGTTCGGGAGACCCCGAATCAGGAGGAGTCCAACACCGGCCGACCGGATCTGACGACCGACGACCAGGGCGGCCGGTCCACCGACCAGGACACCCCGGCTCAGGGGTCCCAGGACGCCACCGACGGCAACGGCCAGACCTCGACCGGGCCGTCCCCGAACGCGGGCGGACAGGGTTCGAGCGACGGCAACGCGAACACCCACCGTCCGAACGGCTCCGGGCGCGACGGCGGTCCCGAGACCGTCACGGACCACGAGACCGGATCGGACGACACCCGCACTTCCCAGGACGGCACCGGCGCCGACGTCCGGCCCCCTGGGGACCGGCCCTCCGGTGAGTCGGACTCCGACGCGACCGTCCACCAGAACGGTGACCAGCAGGGACGACAGAACGACGACGATTCCCAGAGCTCCACGCGTGACGAGGACGGTTCCGGGGCGCCCGTCCGCCAGGACGACGGCTCGAACGAGTCGACCGCGCGTCCCGACGGCACGCCCGTGCCCGTTGTCATGGCCCCGCCGCTCCACCCCGGCGCGCAGGGTGGCCAGGAGTCCACGGGGGACGGGCGCCGTCAGCCCCCGCCCGGCAACCAGACCAACACCCCACCGGTGTCCCGCCCGCGTCCCGACCCCGACGCCCCGGCCCCCGTGTCCGACCGGATGCGCCCGCCCGCTGACTGGCAGAACATCCGGGACAGCATCGAACCCACGCGTGTGGGGGGCAACCGCGACCGCTCCGGCGTCGACACCGACGGTGTCGAGATCCTGCACGGATCCAGCAAGGACAACCCGATCACCTCGATCGCGGATCGCGGCTTCGACGTGCGTCGCATTCCGCTGCCGGACCCCGGCCCCGACGGGCCGACGCACGTCACCGAACTGACGGTCCGGATCAACTTCGACACCGGACCCGACGTCAGTCAGTCGGACGCGAACACGGCCCAGCAGGTCTTCCTGGACCGGTTGAACGACGTCGTCAACGAGCGCTACCGTCTGCCCGGCAGCGGTGACCAGCTCCACGTCCGTGTGGAACCGGTCGGTCCCGACGGTCGACCGCACTCCAACGTGTCCTGGGTCCGCGACAACCCGGACCTGCCCGGGCGCAGCGACACCGCCAACTGGCGCATGGACGACGGCCCCGACGTCTGGCTGCACGAGCTCCTGCACCGGATCGGTCTCAACGACGAGTCCCAGGACCTGTCCCAGGACGGGTCCGGTCGCCCCCGCGCCGTGCTCCGCGACTCGCCGAACTCGAGCGCGGTCCACGAGGTCGGCGGATACATGGACTCGCCCGGCGGGCGCGACAACCGGCCTCCGCAGATCCTCAACCACTACCTGGACCAGATCGAGACCCAGGCGAACGAGGCCTCCCGCTACGACCCGCCCGCCCGGGTGGGCGACCTTCCCGACTCCGTGCACCGGGACCTGTCCCAGGTGCTCGACCCCGACGGGAACCGGAACCACTCCGACAACGTGGCCCTGTTCGGCGCCGCCTACGACAGCCGTGTGCGCGGTCGCGGTGACGACCAGGTACGCGCCGACCTCCCGCCCCGGCTGCGGGAGGACTTCGACCAGACGGTCCGGGAGTGGACCTCGGACGGGCGTTGGGACCAGGCCCTCGACACCGCGCGCGACGCGGGCATGGACGCGCCGCTCTCACAGATGCCGAGCGGTCCCACTCCGGTGACCACGCAGGGCGGAGACCACCGGGCCGCCTCACCCCTCTTCAACCCTTTCAAGTCCAAGAGCGGCGGAAGTAGCAGCAACAACGGGGGCGGCGGCCGCAACAGCCGTAACAACGGAGGCAGCAGCAGGGACAACGGAGGCAGCAGCAGGGACGACGGGGGCAGCGGCGGCCGGAACCGCAGGAGGCCCGAGAGCCATCCGATGCGGGACCTCGGGGAGCAGCGTGACCGCGAAGGCGACGGGAGCCGTAGGCGTCGTCGCACCAGAGTCACCGACGACGGGGGCGAGGGTTCCTCCCGGACCCCGCGCGGGACCAACTCGACCACCACGGGCGAGACGCCCCCGCCTCAGGTCCAGGACGGGACCGTGGCGCCGACCGACACGCAGCAGCAGGTCGACGGTGAGACCACGCGGCAGGACCCCCCGCAGATCGTCGTCACGCCCGACCTCACGCCACCGGACCCGCCGCCCGTGACCAGGCCCGTCACGCAGGAGACCGCCGAGGTGCTCGACGTCCTCGCGGACATCGGGCCCAACGCCGACCACGGCGGCTACTCCGGCATGCGGATGAACCCCGACGCTGACGTCGACGGTCTGCGGGACCGGCTGTTCGACCAGATCCGGCGGCAGGGCGTGGAGCCGGACGGTTCGGCGCTCACCGATGCCATCGAGCGCATCAGCGGAGGGCGGACCACCCCCGGGGAGACGATCGACGTCCCCGTGCACGATCCCCGTCGGGACGGGGACGGCGACGACCGGAACACGCCGCCCCCGCGAGGGAACGTACAACTGTCGGTGGACCGCACGTGGCGCGACATCACGGACTCGCCCGACCGTCGCGTCGACGCCGGGAACGCGACCGAGAACCGGGCCAAGACCGTGGGCAGCGGCGCCCAGCAGAGCCGCAAGAGCGTCAACCCGGCGTTTCCCGCGGCCGTGATCGGTGAGATCGGGGGCACGGCCGCGCTCATCACCCCGCGTCTGAAGGCGTCGTTCGCGGTCCGTCAGCGCGGCACCGAGTACCAGACGAGTACTGAGCGCCGTCACAAGCGCAAGGTCGACGTGGACGGGGACAATCCCGCCCGCTTCACCGGCGACCTCGTGGTCAACGCGGTCCTGGACATCGCGCCACCGCCACAGCGACCCTCTCCGCCCCCCGGCGAGGCGGCCTCTGGCGACCAGCGGCGACCTTCGGTCCAGCAGCCACCGGGACAGGACACCGCTGGTCAGCAGCAACCCGCCGTTCCGCCGGTCCGGGTCGAGTTCTCCGACCGGTTGAACGACGCGTTCGACCTGGTCCTGCCGGGTCACCTGCGTGACAACGGCGGGGAGAGCACGGCTGACCACCGGCCCGCCCCGCAGGAGTTCCGCACCGACGACCCCGCTTCCCGTGTCGACGGCGGCAACGGGACGCCGATCCGCGCCCCCCGGTTCTCGCAGACGCTGGGCCTGATCGACACCACGGTGCCCCCGAGGTTCCCCGTCAGCCCGCGGACTCTGCTGGACAACCTGCCCCGGGCGGACAACGGGGAGGTTCTGCGCTTCGCCTACTCGGACCCGAAGGGCAACACCCAGATCCTGGAGATCAGCGGTGGCCCGGTCAACTATGTGAAGGTCGGACCGGACCTGAAGGACTCGTCCTTCACGGACACCGGCAAGTCCTCCGGCAACGCGACGTTCGGCGCGGCACGCACCGACAAGCAGGAGGTCCGGGCGGGTGCCGGTTTCCTCGGCGGCATCCTCCCCGGGGAGTCCGTGGTCCTTCGCGCCGGACCCGAGGTGGTCGTCGGGGCCAAGGGCACGCAGAAGCACACGCGCAGTACCGAGTACGGCAGTGAGCGCGTGTTCGGGCCCGGCGCCAAGGGCGACTCCGCCTTCTACCAGGTGGAGCGCACCTACCGTGTGACGACAACCGAGCCGCAGCCCGCACCACCCGCCGCCGAGAACACGACGGACACGGACGACACCGGGGCGAGCACCGAGGGCAACGGCGGAGAACGCGGTGACCGTTCGTCCCAGCCGCAGCCCCAGCCGCTGGTACGTCCGGGAACCCTGGACCTGACCACCCTCGACCAGGTGTCCACCGACGACGCCCGCACCCTGGCGGGCGGTGGTGACAACCGGGCCGCCGCGACCCCTCCGGCTGCGCCCAGTGTTCCCGGCCTCACGGCGGACGGCGTGCGGCACCTGGGCGAGGCGGCACCGGTGCGCGCCGAGTGGAACGACGGCCGTCTGCGGGACGGCAACGGCGACTCGCCGATGACCGTCGCGGCCAGGCGGCTCCACGAACAGGTGTTCGCCCTGCACCCCGAACTCGTCAACGACCCCTCCGGGGCTCCGGGAGCCAGAAGGGGCTTCTGGGGGAGTCTGTGGCGGGGCCCGGACCTGCGCGCAGAGAACACCCTGGAGATCTACGATCAGGTCGGCAGGGCGGTCTCGGGGGCCGACGCCCTGACGACCAGCGGTGTCGACATCATCCTGCGCACCGGTGGGTTGCGCAACGCACTCACACCCGCCCCCGGGGCCCTGCGTGACTTCGTCAGCGCGATCCCCGGGTTGTCGTCGGTACGCACCGACGACCGGGACGGCTCGGACTTCCTCACGATCCGCCTGAACGGGGGACTCAGCGACCCCCGTTTCGAGGGATCCCGCAGCGGCGGCTCCCTGAGCTCCGGACTCGGCGCGTCGACCGCGCAGGGATCAGGCAAGCAGAACTCCATCGCCTACGGCGGGGAGATCACCGCCGCCTTCCAGGCGCGGTTCGGGATCACGGCGGGTGGCCTGCCCAAGGGCGTGCTCGAACTCGGTGGTGGATACACCTACGAGCACGAGACGGCGAAACCGTTCTCCGGCAACCGCAAGGGGGGTGTCGAGGCGTCCTCCAAATCCGAGGGTGACCTGGACTCCTGGTCCTACGAGCTGCGCCTCGACGCGTCGATCGGCAGCAACACCCCCGTGCGGCTCGACGTCACACCGCAGGGCGTGGGTCCCGACGCGGGCGGTCCGCGGGTCGTGTTGGAGGGACCCAGGACCACACCCGTCCCGGGGGAACTCGACCGCCCCGGACCGAACACCGACCGCTCGGCTGACGCGAGGGCGGCCCGCGACGCCGCCCGACAGGCGCTGGCCGATGCCCAGCAGGCCCGGCAGGCCGTGGACGACGCCAGGACCGAGCGGGACCGGGTCCAGGCTCTGGCGAACGCCCTCGTCGACCGACAGGAAGCGTTGACCGAGGCTGAGAAGAACCTGGAGACCGCGGAGAAGAAGGCCGAGGGGGACCAGAAGGACTTCCAGGAGAAGGACGAAGCGGCCACCAAGGCCGAGAACCAGGCCGGAGCGGACCGACGGCAGGCCGTCCAGGACCGCCTGGACGCCGCCCGGATCCAACAGGAAGCGGCGGAGCGCCAGGCTGACGCGGTCCAGCAGTTGTGGGACTACGTCGGTGCGCTCCGGGAGGCGACCGGCGGTCCGGCGCGGGAGGAGGGACCCGGCAGCGGTCCCGACCTCACACCGCTGGTCGTTCCCGCCCCAGGGCAGACGGATCAGACCACCGCCAACGACCTGCTGAGCACGGCCGTCGACAACTGGAACAGGACCGTCGACGCCAAGGACGAGGCGGTGGAAGCGGTCAGGGAGGCCGAGGCGGACCACCGGGAAGCCTCCCGGCCGAGCGCCGACGACGGTGCGGCCACCACCACGCCGCCGCGCTCGGAGACGCCGCCCGCGATTCGGGAGCAGCGCGACGACGCCCGGGAGGCTCTGCGGGACGCCGAGCGTCTCGACGGTGACGCCAGCACTCAGGACACCAGGGCCGACACCGCCGAGAGCAAGGCCGACGAGAGTGAGAAGACCGCCAACGATCTGCGGGGGAAGGCTGACGAGGCCCGTACCCTCGCGGACGAGTCGGCTCGACGCGCCGACGAGGCGAGGGACACGGTGGACACCGCTCGCGACGACCGCGACGCGTCGGTGAACGCCGTACGGGACCTGCCCGGCAGGGAGGAGAGGCTCACCCAGGCGCTCGACAACGAGCGGCTCAGGCACGGTGACGCCGCCGCGGCACGAGGGCGCGGTGAGGACCACCGGTTCGCGCTGGAACGCGACGCGCGTCTGCGCCCACCGAACCCGACGAACGACGTTCCCCCAGCGGCGCCGGTACAGGGGAACCAGGGGAACACCCAGACGCAGGGGAACCAGCAGAACCAGGGCGAGCAACAGACCCAGAACAACCAGAACAACCAGAACAACCAGCAGAACAACCAGAACCAGGACAACCAGCAGACCCAGAACAACCGGGGCGGAGGCCCGCGTCCCCGGCCCGACCTCGATCTCGACAGCCTGCCGCACGCGCCCAAGCACTCCGAGTCGCCGGGCCTTCTGGACAACCTCGTGGACTCCGTGAGATCCGCGCCCGGGTTCACGCCCGCCTCCCGGTCGGGAGAGGCCGTCATGGGCACCTGGCGCGTCCTCGGGTCGCCCCGGACCCTGGCCGCCCACGAGATGGACGTGCACGACGGAGGGCTCCCCCTCCAGGGCCAGTTCGAGGACGGTTGGCGCAGACGTGCCGACCTGTCCCTCAACGTGCACGCCGAACGGGAGTCGTTGCACATCTCGGGGGCGCAGCGCGACGGCGGGGTCGACCTCACCTTCAAGGCCGAGTCCGACCGGGTCGTCGGTACGAGCGAGAGTTCCTCCCACAACGTGACGGTCGGGCTCAAGGGGGAGGCGGCCCTCAACCAGGCCGACTCCAGGTACAACCGGCTACGGGGCGCCGTGGGCTTCACCCCGTTCGCCACCAAGCAGACGGAGACCCAGGGCGACTCGACCTCCTTCGGTGAGGAGAACAAGGTCTCCCTCCCCGGCAGCACCGTGGACGTCACGACCTTCGACCGCTTCGACGTGGACACGACGATCCGCACCCGTTGGAACCTCGGGGTCTCCCTGCCGTTCAGCAAGACCGTCGACGGGAACGGCAACGTCCTGAGGCGGGGGTCGGCCGCGGAGGGATTGGGTGATCGCAACCCGCCCCCCCAGCCCCAGACCCAGCCTCAGACCCAGACCCAGCCTCAGACCCAGGACCACACCCAGAACCAGGAGGGGAACGACCGGAACCCCGAGCAGGACGGTCAGGTTCAGGAGGAGGTCACCCCCGCCCATCACACCGCGAACGGGCAGACCGACTCCCGTTTCCGTGTCCTCGACCTCGCCCAGAAGGGGGCCCTGCCGGGGACCGCCGGTCTGGACTCCGCGCTGGAGCGGTCCCGGTCGGTCCCGGACGACATCAGGGTCGTCCCCGGTCGGGAGGGGTCCGGTCACGCCCTCAACAACATCGACTCCGCCGCCGCTCTGGACAGCATCAACAGGGCGGTCCGGGACAACAGGCTCGAACTGACCGACCAGAGCCAACGGGACATCCGGGCCGCCCTGTCACCGAACAACACCCGGGGCCTCAACCTCAGGTACCAGACCGGGGGCCTGGCCCTGGAGGTCAGGTTCCGCAACGAGTTCATGGGGGAGCAGCGTCCCAGCAAGGGCGGGTGGATCCTGCTCAAACTGGGCCCTGACGGCGGCCCCGTCTTCGGTCCGGTCGAGTCGGGGATGTCCTCGGAGCGTTCGGTCTCGCAGTCCACCGAACACAACGACTCCGAGGGCAAGCAGAAGAAGCACGGAGTGACCGCCACGCTGGACGGAGGGGTCAACCCGACCCAGTCCATCGGGACCGACAGCAGCGGGGACCCGACCTTCCCGAAGGACCGTTACCAGTCCTTCGCCCCGAACACGGGGACCGGCCTGGAGAGCGGGACCACCAAGACGCACCTGACCTCGGACACCGAGACGGAGTCGAGGTCCCGGACGGTCAAGGCACCAGGAGCCACCGGGAACACGCCGACGAGGTTCGACTTCACCGTGTCCGTGGAGGACGGGAAGGTGTTCTCCTCACACGCCGACGTGGGAAGCCGTACGGAGGTCTACCCTGCGGGAACCTTCCAGCCCACGCCCCCCGGCCAGCCGCCGGCGGCCGCCCCGCCTCCGGTGACCTCGCAGCCGGTCCCGCCCCCCGCGCCCGCGCCCGGGACCGAGCCCGGGACCGTCGACGTGCGGACCATCTCCGACGCCTGGTTCGGTGGACTCGGCCGCCCGCAGGTCAACCTGCCGCCGGTCGAGGCGGTCGGGCGCGGCCCCATCGCCGACGCCGCGGTGATCGCCCAGGCGCGCGCCCTGGACTGGGAGCCCGCCACCGGAGACCGGAACGTCACCAACGCCGTGGACCACCTCAGTCAGGGGCGCCCCGGCCCGCGCGGGCCCATGCTCGGAGCCGCCGTGGACCAGCAGGTGCTGACCACGCTGTTCGGCTCCTCGTCCACGGGCGACGGCGCGACCCTCGTCGGGCTGGACAAACAGGGGCCCTTCGCCGTACCGGGCCTGGAGACCAAGCTGTTCACCCAGGTCGATCCCGGTGGCGCCAGCATCATCGGCTCGGTGAAGGACCTCTCGACGGGCGGCGAGAACCAGAACACACACCGGGACGAGGACTCCGTCGCCCACGCGGGCTCGACCGCGCTCACCAGCGGTTTGGACATGTCCGGCATCAAGGGCGTGGACCAGTCGGCCTCCGGCTTCGACGAGAGCGCCGCCCTCGTCGGCGGTGGCGCGAGCAACGCCGGTGCCAAGAGCTCGGCCGCGGGCGGCGGGAAGCAGTCGACCTCGACCGTGCAGACCCACGCCGACGCCGCGGTCAAGGGGAACGGCTACCTGGTGCGCTTCCCCGTCGACGTCCTGGTCGTCGCCCAGGACACCAAGTCCGGCACCCCGCCGAGGGCGGAGAGCACGACCTCGACGGTCGACGTCTGGCTGAGCCTGGACCAGATCCGTCAGATCGCACCCGGCGTGAGTGCCGAATCCGTCGCGGCATGGGACACTGTCGCGGTGCGTCAGGGCGCCGCCGCCGACTCCGAGAAGGCGCTCGGCACCGCGCTCGACAACGAACTCGGTCTGCACCGGTCCGAGGCGGATCGGGGGCACGCCCGTCAGGCCACCGACCTGCTGGCCCTCGGGCCCGAGCTGAACCCGAGATCATGGTCGGCGGAGACCGCGGACAGCGTCCAGGCGATCCGTGACTACCTCGGTTCCGGGGCCGAGGACCGCGGCTGGAACCGTACGGTGGAGCAGACCGCCGAGCGGCACGGCGAGGCCCTGAACGGGCTGCGCGACCTCTGGAACACCGCTGGTACCCCCCAAGGTCTGTCAGAGGACACGGTGAGGGCGCTGAGTGATCTGGTGGAGCGCCGCGACGCGCTGCACGACGCCCTGCGCACGCACCGTTCGGCCCTGGACTCCTACTTCCAGGCCCTGAGGGAGGCCTTCCACCCCACCCCTCCGGCACCACCCCCCCAGCCCAACACCACAGGAGTCAACCCGTTGATGCAGGCGAACTTCATGAACGCCCTCAACCCGACCTCCTGACGGGCCCACAGACCACCCCCACCAGCGCCGCTTTTCGCGGCCGCCCCCGATACGCCGGAGGACCTCCGGTTTCCGAAAGGAAGAACGAAGGATGACCGACAACACCGAGGCACCGCGCGGTCCCCACCGCACGGGGCCCGTGCTGAGCTCGACGGGGGAGGTGCCCTCGGCCACGGCCAGGGACGCCATCGGGGCCCCGTCCGAGCGAGGCCCAGGCCAGACCGTCCCCAACCCCGCCCTCGCCCCCGTCCCCGCTCCGGCCGCGGCCTCCTCGACGGACACCGCCGCCGCGACCGAGGCCAAGGCCGACGGCACCGAGCGCGGACGCAACGCCCTGCTCGCCGCACTGGCGCTGCGCGGTGGCGCCTCCCGGGCCACCGAGGGCACCGAGAAGGCCGAGGAACGCTATCGTCCGGGGCGTCCGACCCTCGCGGTCGCGGCCATCGCCGGTCTGATGCTCGTGGCGGCTCCGTTCGGCCTCTCCGCGGCCAAGGAGCACCAGACCGGGACACCGCTCCAGACCGACCTCGCCTCGGGCAGCTTCGCTGACCCGTCCAGTGCCGCCGCGTCCGCCTCCGCTTCGGGGACGGGCGTCCAGGGGTACGTCCCCGAGGTACAGCCGAACGCACCGGTCCTGCCCGGCGCGGACACCGGGGCCGACCCCGGGGCCGCCCCCGACCCCGCGACCGCGGGGGGCGGAGGCCCGGCGGGTGGAGGCCTGCCCGAGCGGCCCGTGGACCCCTCGTCCGGCGGTCCCGCCGGAGCTCCGGTCGCCGGAGCCACGGAGGACGACGACGAGGACGGCGGCGAGCGCGGCGGTGACGGCACGGGCGGCGACGGCACCGGCGGTGCCGGCGAGCCCCAGGGCGTGACCGTCGAGAAGGGGTCGCTGCTCGAAACCCTCCTGACCGAGCGCAACGGCAAGGACGACGACACCGAGGAGTCCGAGGAGCCCGCGTCCGGCAAGGGCAAGGGATCCGAGGAGGACACCGAGGACGACACCAAGGCCGACACCAAGGCGGACGAGGACTCTGACGGCTCCGAGGGCGACGCCCCCGACGGCGCGGTGTCCGAGTCGCTCAGCGCCCAGAGGTCCGAGCCGCTCAGCGACGTCAAGGAACAGCAGTCCGCGTCCGCTTCCGAGCCCCGGTCCGACGAGGAGGCGGTGCCCCAGACCCACCGGGAGCAGGAGCCCCAGGTCGACCCGGAGCCCGAGCCGGAGCCCGAGCCGGAGCCCGAGCCCGAGCCCGAGCCCTTCCGTGCGGTGGCCGGTCCCGGCTGCGACTCGGAGGGCGCCCGCTACCAGATCCACGGCGAGGGTGTCTGGCGCTCGGGGCCCGCGGGCTACGACGGTGCCGGATGCGACGACGGCTACGATGTCATGGCCGTGAGCGGCGACCCCGACGGCGGTGACACCTCCGCGGAGTGGACGTTCTGGCCCGGCGGCGCCGGTTCGACCTGCACGGTCAAGATCCTCGTGCAGAACGGCCCCGATCCGCTGTGGGCCAACGGCGTCCCGACCCACTACGAGCTGTTCGACGGCGAGAACGCCGGGGGTTCCTTCCGCGGCGGTTTCGAGGTCACCCAGCCCGACGACGGCCGCTACTGGGCCCTGACCGAGCTCCAGGACGTCGGGGACTCGTTCACCCTGCGCGCCCGCAACAGGGGTCCCATCGCCGAAGGCGGAGAGGCCCCGCAGCTCCCCCTGTCGGTGGTCGAGACCGAGTGCCGCTGACGGGAGAGTAGCCGCCGGTAACCCCCTTACCGGCGGAGTAGGACAAGCCCGCGGGCCTCACCGGCCCGCGGGCACAGAAAGGAAGACGACAGGCGATGAACCGTCACGTGCGCGCGGTCGACCCCTCCGGCGGAGCCGAGTTCCGCACCATCGGCGAAGCCCTCGCCGGCGCTGGTGACGGCGCCGTACTGTCACTGGCCCCCGGCCGCTACGACGAACAACTCGTGCTCTCGCGCGTGGTCACCCTGATGGCCGCCGAGGGCCCCGGAACCGTCGAGATCCTCTGCTCCACCGGCACGGCGGTCACCTCCGTGGCCGAGGCGGTCAAGCTCACCGGCCTCGTCCTGCGTGGTCGGGACTCCGAGGCCCCGGTGGTGGACGCCGCCGCCGGGCAGGTCGAACTGGCCGACTGCGAGGTCGAGGGGGCCGCCTGGGCGGCGGTGCTCGCCCGGGGCGAGGGGGCCCTGGCGCTCCGTGGCTGCACCGTGCGCTGTTCCGCCGGTGCGGGCATCGTCGTCACCTCCGCCCAGACCAGCGTCATCGAGGACTGCGTCATCGAGGACGTCGGCACCAGCGGTGTCGTCATCAACGACAAGGGCGCCCCCGAGGTGCGCCGGTGCACGATCCGCGACGCCGGAGCCAACGGCGTGTACGCCGCGGGCAGCGGCGCCGGTCACATCAGCGACTGCACCGTCTCGGGCACCACCAAGGCCGCCGTGGTGATCGACGAGCACGCCGCCACCGGCCTCAGCGACCTCCGGGTGCGGGGCGGCGCCGACGACGGCGTCGTGATCTCCACCCGATCCCCCGTGACCATCAGCGACCTCGTCGTCGAGCAGCCGACCGGCCGGGGCCTGGTCCTGCGCGCCGGGACCGACCCCCGCGTGGAGCGGGTCCGCGTCACCGGCAGCGGCGGTGTGGGCGTCCTGGCCGAGGACAAGGCCAAGGGCCACCTCCGCGACTGCGAGATCCGGGACGCCGGTGCGGAGGGGGTCAGTGTCACGGGCCGCTCCTCCACCGCGTTCAGCGGGCTGACCGTGCACGGCACGGAGGCCGCCGGAATCCACGTCACGGAGGACTCCACCGCCGAGTTCGACCGCGTCACCGTGGGCCGCACCGCGGGGCCCGGCGTCGAGATCCTCTCCGGGGCGGCTCCCTTCCTCCGCAACGGCACCGTCACCGGAGCCCGGAGCCACGGTGTGCGCTGGGAGGGCGGCGGCGGTCGCGTCGAGGACTTCGAGGTCACCCGCGCCCGGCGGACGGGCGTGTACGCGGCCGCCGGAGCCCGGGCCTCCCTGAGCGGCGTGCGGGTCATCGGCGCCCGGGAGAACGGGCTCGCCGCCACCGGCGGTGCCGTGCTCGACCTCCGCGACAGCGAGGCCTCCGAGTGCGGCGGCGACGGCGTGGCCGTGCACTCCGAGGGCGAGATCATCGCGCTGCGCGTGCGCTCGCACGAGAACACCCGCAACGGTGTCCTGGTGGCCGCGGGCGCCCGCGCGGTCCTGCGCACCTGCGAACTGGTCGGCAACGGCGGCGACGGCGTGCTCGTCGGCAGCGGGAAGGACGTCGTCCTCGAGGGCTGCACCGTGCGCGGCAACGCCCGGGCGGGACTCCGCCAGACCGTCGCCGGAGACCAGGTCCAGGCCACCTCCCTGATCAGCGAGGACAACAGCGCCGAGGACAGCTACGGGCCCGACGCCGTCCCCGTCGACTCCAACCCGGGAACGTCCACCGAGGACGACGAGGAGGACGACGAGGAGCGGGGGCCGCTGGCCGAGCTCCAGGCGCTCATCGGCCTGGAGAGCGTCAAGGACGAGGTCACGACGCTCATCAACCGGAACAAGATGGCCCGGCACCGGGCCGAGATGGGCCTGCCGTCGCCTCCGGTCGCCCGGCACCTGGTCTTCGCGGGCCCTCCGGGCACCGGCAAGACGACCGTGGCCCGGCTCTACGGCCGGGTCCTGGCCGACCTCGACGTCCTGCGCTACGGGCACGTCGTCGAGGCCGCCCGCGCGGACCTGGTCGGCCAGTACGTCGGCGCCACCGCCATCAAGACCACCGAGGTGTTCGAGAAGGCGCGGGGCGGTGTCCTGTTCGTGGACGAGGCCTACACGCTCTCGTCCGAGGACAACGGCGGTTTCGGCCAGGAGGCCATCGACACCCTCGTCAAGCTGATGGAGGACCACCGCGACGAGGTGGTCGTGATCGTCGCCGGGTACGCGGCGGAGATGGAGGGCTTCCTCTCCTCGAACCCCGGCCTGGCCTCGCGCTTCGCGCGGACCGTCACCTTCCCCAACTACCAGGCCGAGGAACTGGTGAGCATCGTGGAGCGCCTCGGCGCCGTCCACCAGTACACCCTCGCCCCGGACCTGCGCCCGCTGCTGCTCCAGCACTTCGAGGCGCTGCCCAAGGGTCCGGCGTTCGGCAACGGACGTGAGGCCCGCAAGGTCTTCGAGGAGATGGTGGACCGCCAGGCGCACAGACTCGGGGAGGACCCGCCCGCCGACCCCTCCGAACTCACCGTGCTCACCGCCGACGACCTGGGGGCCGCCGCCGGGCAGACGGCCGGGCCCGGCGGGGACGACGTCGCTGGACTGCGCGCCCAGCTCGACGCGCTGACCGGTCTGTCCGAGGTCAAGTCCACCGTCAACGACCTGGTCAACGTGCTGGTCGCCGCCGAGCGGCGGCGCGCGATCGGGATGCCCGCGCCCACCCTCAGCCATCACCTGGTCTTCGCGGGTCCGCCCGGTACCGGTAAGACCACCGTCGCCCGGCTGTACGGCCAGCTGCTGCGGGCCCTGGGCGTGCTGCCCACCGGCCACACCGTGGAGGCGGCCCGGCAGGACCTGGTCGGGCGCTACATCGGCCACACCGCCCAGCTCACCCTGGAGACCTTCGAGAAGGCGCGCGGCGGGGTGCTGTTCATCGACGAGGCGTACACCCTCACCCCGTCCGGGGCGGCCAACGGCGACTTCGGTCAGGAGGCCGTGGACACCCTGGTCAAGCTGATGGAGGACCACCGCGACGAGGTGGTCGTGATCGTCGCCGGGTACAACGCGGAGATGCAGCGCTTCCTTGACTCCAACCCGGGTCTGGCCTCGCGCTTCTCCCACCACGTGCAGTTCGCGGACTACTCCGACGCCGAACTGGTCGCCATCGTGGAGCGCATGGCCTCCGACGGCGGGTTCACCGTCCCGGAGGAGACCGCCGCCGCGCTCGGAACGCACTTCGCCGGGGTGCCGCGCACGGAGTCCTTCGGCAACGCCCGCTACGCGCGCCAGGTCCTGGAGCGGATGATCACCCGTCAGGCGGGGCGCACCATCGCCCTCCCTGATCCCACCCGCGACGACCTGACCCTGCTCACCCCCGCCGACGTGCCCTGACATGGCACGCCGCCCTCCCGGCCGGTGCACGACCGGTCCGGGGGGGGGCGGCGTCCGGGCGGACCGGGACGTGTTACCGGACGTCCCCGCCCCGAGGCGGCGGAACCGCGCGTGCCCTAGGCGCGCACCAGTTCCACGACACTGGCCACGGCCCCCGGCACGACCCGCTCCAACCGGAGGCCGGAGCGCTCGGCCACCGCCGCGAACTCGGCCCGGGTCCGCTGCTTTCCGTCACAGTGGACCAGCATGCTGAGGTCCATGAACTTCGCGGTCCGCTCGGGCGCGGGGCCGTCCGGCACCAGCACCTCCGCGAGCAGGACCCGCCCGCCGGGCGCCATGGCCTCGCGGCAGTGGGTGAGGACCCGGACGGTGTCGTCGTCGTTCCAGTTGTGGACCACGCTGGCGAGCAGGTAGGCGTCACCACCCTCCGGCACGGAGTCGAGGAAGCTCCCGGACTCGACACGGCAGCGTTCCGCGACGCCCTCCCGCGTGAGTGCGGGATCGACGCGGGAGACCACCTCGGGCCGGTCGTAGAGCACGCCGCGCAGGTGCGGGTGGGCCGCCAGGACCAGGGACAGGAGCCGCCCCCTCCCGCCGCCGACGTCCACCAGGCACTCGGTGTCACCGAAGTCGTACCCGTGCACCAGTGAGCGCGTGAGCTGCGACGAGATGTCGGTCATCCCCTGGTCGAACACCGAGGCGGAGGCCGGGTTGCCCCGCATGTAGTCCCACACCGGGGTTCCGTGGACGGTCTCGAACACCGGGCCGCCCGTGCGCACCGCCTCGGCCAGGTGGGCCATCGTGGAGCGCTCGGCCGGGCTGCCCAGCCAGCGGGCGTAGCCGCGCATGGAGTCGGGGGAGTCCGAGCGCAGGGCGTGGCCGAGTTCGGTGAGCGCGTAGGTGCGCCCTGGGAGCTCCTCGACGAGGTCCAGGTCGGCGCAGGCGCGCAGCAGCCGGTGGAGGGCGTCGGGGTCGGCCTCGACCAGTTTCGCGATCTCGTCGACCGGCGTCGGGGCGGCGGACATCGCGTCGGCGACGCCGAGCTCGGCGGCGGCGCTGACAGCGGCCGCCACCCAGCTGTACGTGATCAGCTCGAAGAGTCGGACGGCGGAGCCGCTCAGCGGCTTCGGGCCATCGTGCGCCGGAGAGAGGGAAGGAGTGGACACAGGTGTCTGGGACCTTTCGACGACTGCCCTCGGCCGCTGGTCGGCCGGGTGATCCAACGGCCTCCGCAAGGCCAGTCGGCACGCTATATTACTCCGTGGATTTTACCCACTACAGAGAGTTGGTATGGCTGTGGCGGCCGAAGAACCGGGGCTCCCCTCCGATGGCCGGGCCTCCCAGGCGCTCCACGTCCTGACCACGAGAAGGGCCGTCCGCTCCTTCACCGACAGACCCGTGGACGACGACCTCCTGGAACCCCTCCTGGACGCCATGGTCGCGGCCCCCTCCGCGTCCAACAAGCAGGCGTGGGCCTTCGTCACCGTTCGCCGTCCGCGCACCCTGAAACTGGTGCACGCCTTCTCTCCCGGCATCATCGAGCGCCCGCCCCTGGTCGTGGCGGCCTGCTTCGACCGCTCCCGGTCGGTGGGCGGCGGCGCCTGGGACGAGGGCATGCTCTGCGTCTCGATGGCCGTGCAGAACCTGCTGCTCGCGGCGCACGCCCTCGGTCTGGGGGGCTGTCCCTCCGCCAGCTTCCGGAAGGGCCCCGTCAGCAGGTTCCTCGGACTTCCCGAACATCTCCTGCCACTGCTCCTGGTGTCGATCGGGCACCCGGACCGAACCCCCGAGACCGCGCCGAGGCGCGATCGGAACGAGGTGATCAGCCATGAGTACTGGGGCGAATGACGACCGCGTCGGAGAGGAGCTGGCGCTGCTCGCGGCGTACCTGCTGAGCAGCGGCAGAGGGCTTCTGGAGGAACCGGAGGCGTACGGCCCGCTCCGCTGCCTCGACGCCGCCCGCCGTGTCCTCGCCCTGCGGTCCGGGTTCGGCTACCCGGACAGTCCGGAGCTGACCGCCCTGCGCGCCAGCCTGGACGACGTCATGTGCGGGGCGATGGCCGACCGGGAACTGGACGTGCTGCTCGACGAGCTGTGCGACCGGCTCGCCGCCGCCCTGGAGGAGCCCGGTGCCGTATCCGCCTGAGTCGACGCTGCCGCAGGGCCCCGGCCCCGAGGGGGAGATCCGATCTCCGGAAGGCGCCGAGGACGTGTTCCGCGCGAGCCCCTTCACCCCGAGCTGCGGGCTCCTCGTGGAGCGCGGCGACCACGCCCTCATCGGGATCAGCGCGGGCAACGGCTACTTCAGCCAGCAACGGCTCGCCCAGCTCCTCACCTGGACGGGCCACCGGTTCACCGCCGTGGACCTCCTCTACGCGGACCTGCACCTCGACACGATGTACCTGGCGTCGGGCGACGACGGGGCGCACGCCGCGCGCAGGACCGCCCGGGCCCTCCGGGACGTGCGGCGCCGTGTGCGGCGTGCCGTGGAGGCGGCCTCCGACGTGCCCGCCAGGGTGCGCGTCCTGGCCCTGTCGGAGACGGTCGACCTGCCGGGGTACCGGTCGGCACTGGAACGGATCGACCGGCGGATCGGGGAGGACCCGAGGGTCCGGCGGGCGTGCGAGGAGCACGTCCGCCGGGTCGTCGGCGGCGGTGTCGCGGCGCCGGACGCCCGTTTCGCGGCCGGGATGTCCTACCTGCGCGCCGAACTGCCCTTCCTGCTCAGCACTCCCGAGGTGCTGTCGGTGCCCTCGTCGGTGTGCTGCTACCACGAGCTCCTGCCGCTCCTGGTCGAACTGGGAGGGGACACCTCCTGTCTCCATCCGGGGCAGGGGCACCTCGTCCTCCAGCCGAGATAGGCGCGTGGGGCGGGGGCGGTCGGCGACCCCCGCCCCACGGGTCACACGGGACGCACGTCCATCACGGACTCCCCGTCGGGCACCCGGTGCACGGAGCGCAGGACCAGGCCCACCTCGGCGAACAGCTCCTCGTACTCCTCCGCCGAGCGCAGCGGCGCCCCGTAGAGCACGAACATGCTCAGGCTGATGGCCTCGACGAACGCGCTCGGCCGGTCGCGCTCCGGGAGGTGGCCCACGATCAGCAGCCGCGAGCCCGCCGACATCGCCGCCCGGACGTTGGCCAGGATGCGGACCGCGTCGCGGTCGGACCAGTTCTGCATCACCCGCGCCATCACGTAGACGTCGGCCCCCTCCGGGACCCCCTCGAAGAAGCTGCCGCCCACCACCGAGCACCGGTCGTCCACCCCCGCGTCGCGCAGCAGCGCCGGTGCCCCCGCCACCACCTCCGGCAGGTCGAAGAGGGTCCCGGTCGCGCCGGGGCGGGCCCGCAGGACGGCGGCGAGCGTGGCGCCCTCCCCGCCGCCGAGGTCCACCACCGTCCCGGCGTCCTCCAGGTCGGCGGCGCGCAGCAGGGTTCCGGCGGGGGTGGAGGCGTTCATGGCCCTGTTGAACACCTCCGCCGCGTCCTGGTTCTCGCTCAGGTAGTCGAAGAGCGCGCTGCCGGTGTGGATCTCGAACGCGGCGCGGCCCGTGCCCACCGACCGGCCCAGGCGGGTCCAGGCCTGGAAGAGGTCCCCGTACGTGCACATGCGGAACAGGTCGCGCAGGCCCAGGGGGTCGTCGGGGCGCAGGTGGTTCCCGGCGGGGCTCAGCGCGAACACCCCGGGCGCGGTCTGCACCACGAGCTCGGCCGCCGTCACCGCGCGCAGGACCACGAGCAGGCGCTCCTCGGGAACCCCGACCTCCCGTGCCAGCTCCGAGACGGGGCGCGGCCCGTCCGACATCCGCTCCACCACGCCCAGTTCGACCATCGCGGAGACCGCGTGGATCAACATGGCCGAGGAGACGATCCTCGACAGGGGCGCCTCCGTGCGCTGCCCCGCGACCGGGGACCCGTTCATCCGTCCCACACTGACCGCGACGTCGTCAGCCTCACTCACCGCGACACCTCTCCCCTCGTCGTATGACAGTCACAGGAAGTGACGATGCCAGGTGACAGGGGTGGCCGGTGGGGTTTTCGGAGAGCCGCGCGGGGCCGCGCGGCCCTCAGCGCCCCGCGACGGGCTATCCGGTCGGCATCACGGTGATGAGCTTCTTGTTGACGAACTCCTGGATGCCCGCGGCGGAGAGCTCCTCTCCGTAGCCGGACCTCTTGGTACCGCCGAACGGCAGGGTCGGCCGGGTCCAGGTGGGGTGGTTCACGAAGACCATGCCGGTGTCGATCCGCCGGGCGACGTCCGCCCCGTGCGCGACGTCCTCGGTGAACACCGACCCGCCCAGACCGAAGGTGGAGTCGTTGGCGATCCGCACCGCGTCGTCCTCGTCCTCCGCTCGGAAGAAGAGCGCGACGGGGCCGAAGAACTCCTTGTCGTAGACCGGGTTGTCCCTGGTGATGCCGGTGATGATCCTCGGCTGCGCGAACGCACCCTGCTCCGGCACGGGATCGCCCGGCGTGATGACCGTCGCGCCGTGCGCCTCGGCCTCGTCCACGAGTTCCTGGAGGTCGTCGGCGGCGCTCTGCGACGAGAGCGGAGGGAGGGTCGTGCCGGAGTCGAACGGGTCACCCGCCCGCAGCCGCGCGAACCCCTCGCCGAAGCGGCGCAGGAACTCGTCCGCCACCTCCTCGACGACGATGATCCTCTTCGAGGCCACGCAGCTCTGACCGGCGTTGTTGAGCCGCCCCCAGAGGGCGCGTTCGACGCTGAGGTCGAGGTCGGCGTCGGCCAGGACGATGAGGGCGTCGCTCCCCCCGAGTTCGAGGGTGCTCTTCTTCAGCTGCTCGCCCGCGTGGGCCGCGACACTGGAACCCGCCCCCTCGCTGCCGGTGAGGGCGACGCCGCGCACGCGCGGATCCCTGATCGCCCGGGTGACCTGGTCCTTGTTGGCGTAGACGTTGGTGTAGGCGCCCTCGGGTGCACCGGCCTCCCGGAAGAGGGACTCGAAGGCCGCGGCCGACTGCGGGACGATCGAGGCGTGCTTGACCATCACGACGTTCCCGGCCATGAGGTTGGGCCCCGCGAACCGCGCCAGCTGGTAGTAGGGGAAGTTCCACGGCTGGACACCGAACAGCACCCCGATCGGATCGCTGACGACCACCGCCTCACCGGCCTTCGGGTCCTCGGTCGCCACCCTCTCGGGAGCCAGGAACTCCTCGGCGTTCTCCGCGTAGTAGTCGAGGATCGAGGCCGCGAGTTCCACCTCGCCCCGGCTCTCCTCGAACAGCTTGCCCATCTCCAGCGTGAGGAGCCGGGCGAAGTCGTCGGGTCGCTCGCGCAGGATCGAGGCGGCCCGCCGCACGACCGCCCCGCGCTCTTCGAAGGACCTGGTGCGCCACGACTCGAAGGTCCTCTGGGCGGTGCCGATGGCACGGTCCAGCTCCTCGTCCCCGATCTCCGCGAACGTCGCCAGGGTCTCGTTCGTGTAGGGGTTCGTGGTCGCGTAACCCATGGTGTTTCCCTCCGGTCGTGTTCCCAGCCAGAAGCAGGAGCAGAGCCTTCGAGGAGCTCCCGTGCCCTCCGGACGGGTTCGGTCTCGTAGGGGACCCTGCTCGCTCGGAGGGGAGCCCGAAACATGCCTTTTGCTGCTTTAAGTCCTCTTTGCGAGGCCGTGTGTCGTCGTCGGTGCGCGGCCCGGCCGGTTCGGGTGCACGGGACGAACCGGAGGGGCGGTCCGCGCCGTCACCACCCGGTGAGGAGCAGATGGTTGACCATGAGGGCCGTGGCCGCCTGCACGGCGAGCCAGGCACGCCGGTGGCCGGTCGGCAGGAGGGCGACGGCGGGGACGATCCACAGCACGAACGGCAGCCAGATGCGTTCGGTCTCGCCCTTGCTCATCCCGGACAGGGTCGCGGCGGCGACCGCGCAGAGCGCGGCGGTCACCAGCAGGGCCACCGCCGCGTCCTCCCGTGAGGGTGCCCGGCGCAGTCCCCGCACCGCCTCCGGAACCCGGGCCAGTGCCCGGCGGGCCCCCGCCACGGCCGCCAGCCCCGCCGTCACGCACACGGTGGCCAGGTTCGCCCACACCCAGTAGCCGTAGGGGCGGACCGCCGCCACCCCCTGGTAGTAGCGCTCCACGAGCAGCTGGTACCCCTCCCACCACCAGAAACCCGCGGCGGTGAAGGCGGCGGCCACCGCGAGGGCGCCCCCCAGCGCGTAGGGGAGGGGGCGCGCGTTCCGCGCGCACAGGAGCACGGCCACGGCCAGGAGGCCGATGAGCACGAGTCCGTACGACAGGTACACCGACCACCCCAGCAGCACCCCCGCCGCCAGCGCGGCGGAGCGCGGCGCACGGGCCCCGGGTGCCGCCGCCACGGCGAGCAGTGCCAGCCCCCACGCGGTGACCGCCGCGAAGTAGCCGTCCGCCGAGACCCCCACCCAGACGGCGGCGGGCACCACGACCAGGAACGGGGCCGCCCGGCGGGCCGCGCCCTCCGCGCCGAGCGCGCGCAGGGCCACCAGGACCGCCGCCGAGGCCGAGGCGCCGACCACCACGCACCAGATCCCGGCCCACGCCCCACCGCCCAGACCGATCCGGTCCAGGGCGACGAACGTCAGGACCGCGCCCGGCGGGTGCCCGGCCACGTGCGTGGGCCAGTTGTCCGGCTGCCCCACCAGCACATGCTCGGTGAACGTGCTCAGGGCGGCGCCCACGTCGTGGAACCGGTCGACCGAGGCCAGGTACTCGTGGGGGGAGAGGAGGCGGTCGGCGATCCCGCGCCGCCAGCCGTCGACGAGCGCGAGGGCGGTGGTCCACAGGACGGAGGCGCCCCAGACGGACCACACCAGGGGCCGCCACGGCAGGGCCCGCGCCACCACGGGCCCGTACAGGACCACCGCCGCCGCCAGGACGAGGGCGGGGAACGTGCCGGGGCCGGTGTGGGGGAGCCACGTCGCGTACAACGGCGGCCAGGCCACGTACAGGACACCGTGGGCGTCCTGGATCCGGGTGCCGACCACGGCGGCGGTCGTGAAGAGGAGCACGGCCAGGGCGGCCACGACCAGGTCGGTGCGGAACGGGGCGCGGTCCGTGTCGGCCCCGCCCCGGACCCTCCTGTGGAGTTCGGGCTGCGTCACGCCGTCACCGTAGGTCAGGTGCGCCCCCGTGGCCCGGTTGTGCCGGGGCGTGTCGCGGAGCCCGGTGTGATGCGGTCTGACCAGCGGTTCGGGTGACACACCGCGAGGACGGTGTTGCGGCCCTGACCGAGGGGCGCGGCCTAGCATGACCGCGAGCCGGCCCGTCGGACCGAGAGGCGACCGATCGCGTGAACGAGGACGACCAGGGTGGGGGGACACCTCCGGTGTCCCCGGGCGATGACGGAGGCGAGCCCGGGGCGCGGGGCGGGCGGCTGCGGGGACTCCTGCGGGACGGACCCCCCTTCGGACCCACCCGGCCCGGTTTCTGGCGCAGCCCCTCGCGCGGTCCGTGGCTGACGTCGCTGCTGGGCTCGGTCCTGCTCGTCGGGCTCCCGATCCTGTTCGTCACCGGTCTGCTCTCCTACGCGGCCTACAACCCGGACCTGGGACCCAACGACAAGACCCCCGACAAGGGCCTGCTCGGGTTCTACCTCTTCCCCTGGCCCACCGATCCCCCGTGGCTCTACCGCCTCACCCAGGGCGTGCACGTCACGCTCGGGATCGCGCTGGTCCCCGTGCTCCTGGCCAAGCTGTGGTCGGTCGTGCCGCTCCTCTTCCGCTGGCCGCCGGTCGCCTCCGCCGCCCAAGCGCTCGAGCGCCTGACCGTCCTGTTCCTGGTGGGCGGCGCGCTGTTCGTCTTCGCGACCGGCATCCTCAACATCCAACTGGAGTACCTCTTCCCCGGCTCCTTCTACCCCCTGCACTTCTACGGAGCCTGGGTGTTCGTCGCGGCCCTGTTCTCCCACGTCGTGCTGAAACTGCCGACCGTGGTGCGGGAGCTGCGCGCACGCGGACTCCGCCAGGCACTGGAGCACCGGGGCCGCGCGGAGCGGGGCGACCTGGTCGCGCCCGACCCCGACCCGGCGGCGGCGTCGCGCCGCACCCTGCTCGGCGCGGTGGGCCTGGGCTCGCTGGCGCTCCTGCTGACGACGGTCGGGCAGAGCCTCGGGGGCGCGCTGCGGCCGACGGCGGTCCTGGCTCCGCACGGGAGGCTGCCCGGAGAGGGCGCCGACGGATTCCCGGTGAACACGACCGCCGCCTACGCGGGCGTCACCGAGGCCGACACCGGCCCCGACTGGCGGCTGACCGTACGCGGGGAGGGACGGGAGGTGGTGCTCACCCGGCGGGAGCTGCTCGACCTTCCCCAGCACCGGTCCGCGCTGCCCATCGCCTGTGTGGAGGGGTGGTCCACACGGAACCTCGACTGGGAGGGCGTGCGCCTGGCCGACCTCGCCGCGCTGGTCGGAGCCCACGGGCCGCCCGGGGTCCTCGTGGAGTCGGCGCAGACCTCCGGGTCCTTCGCCAGCGCCGCGCTCCGCGACAACCAGGTCGCGGACCCCCGCTCACTGCTGGCCCTGCGCGTCGACGGGGCGGACCTGACGATCGACCACGGGTACCCGGCCCGGGTGATCGTGCCCGCGTGCCCGGGCGTGCACAACACCAAGTGGGTCACCCGGCTCAGCTTCGGTGCGGTGTGACCGCGCTCGTGCGCCGCGCGTACGGCGCCTCGCCCTGGCACCTGCTCCTGATGGTCGGCGTTCTGGCCCTCGTCGCCTACGCGGGCACGCACCTGCTGCACGGGGGAGACCCGTGGGGCATCGCGCTCTGGTTCGTGGGCGCCGCCCTGTTGCACGACCTCGTCCTCGTCCCGGCCTACACGCTGGTGGGCCGGGCCCTCCGGCTGGTCGGACGCGGGCACCTCGTGCTGGTCCCCGCGGTCGCCTCCGGGCTCCTGCTCCTGGTCTACCTCCCGCTGATCCTCGGGCCCTCCCACACCTACGTCGCCAAGACGGGACTGACCGGTGAACCGTTCGCCGCACGGTGGCTCCTGGTCAGCGCAGCGCTCTTCGCGGCCTCGGCGGCGGTGGGAGCGGTCCGGCACCGGCGGGCGCGCCGGGACCGCGCGGCCTGACGACGGCCCGGACCACGGTTCAGCGGGGCGCGCGCAGCGCCGCGAACCAGCGCTCCCGCACCTGCCAGGAGTCCGACCACCGCCATCCGGCGCCCTCCGCGTAGGAGCGCAGGGCGGGGAGTCCCAGCCGCGCCCACATGAAGGGGGCTCCCGGCTTCCCCCGACCGTCGGTGACCTGCACGGTCACGCACTCGTGGACGTCCGGGTCGGCGGTCTCCACGATGAGCAGCCCCCGGGGCGACACGAGTTCGCGCATCCGCGCGAGCAGCGCCGACGGGGTCCCGCCGATCCCGATGTTGCCGTCGATCAACAGCGCGGTGTGCCAGCGGCCCTCCTCCGGCAGGGGGTCGAACACCGAGGCGCGCACCGCTCGCCCGCCCGCCTCGACCACGCGGGAGACGGCCACCGGGTTCGTGTCCACGCCCAGCGCACGGTGCCCCCGGGAGGCGAGCGAGAGGACCATGCGGCCGGGGCCGCAGCCCGCGTCGAGGGTGTCGCCCTCGGCGCGCTCCAGCACGCTCTCGTCAGCGGCGTCCGTCTCCCCGCACCACCGCTCGACCTCCAACGGGAGCATCCACCCGTCGGACCTGCGCAGGTACAGGGGGCCGTGCCCGTTGGCCAGCGCCCGGGTGTACGGGTCGCACAGCCACGGGGCCGCCCTGGTACCGACACCCGTCTCCGGCGCGCTCACGACCGGACCCCCGTTCCGACGGCCCTGCCGAAGCGGCTCCCGGGCACCAGCCGGGCCACCGTGGCGGCGTCCCGTGGCGTGTCCACGTCACTGAGCACGTCCAGGTCGCCCACGCGCAGCCCCGCGTCCAGCAGCCGCGCTCTCTGGAGGCGCCCGGTACGCGGGGTGGACATCGGTACGCCGCGCACCAGTCCGGGATCGGGGTCGGCCATCCCGAGCGCCCAGAACCCGCCGTCCTCGCTCGCTCCGAACCACGCGTCGGTGTGCTCCCAGGAGGCCAGAGCGGGCGCCAGGTGCCCGGCGGTGACCTGGGGCGTGTCCATGCCGATCAGCAGGGAGGGTCCCGTACACAGGGAGAACGCGTGCGCGATCCGTTCGTCCAGGCCACCGCCCGACTGCGGGACCACCTCGAACCCCGAGTCCGGCATCCAGGGGCCCGGCCGCCCCTCCAGCACCAGGAGACGCCGTCGCGCCGGGAGCCAGCGCACCGTGTCGAGTGTGTCCGCCAGCGCGGCCTCCGCGATCGCCGCGGCCTCCTCGGGCGAGTACTCCGGTGTCAGCCTCGTCTTGACCCGGCCGGGGACCGGTTCCTTGGCGATCACCAGCAGGGTCGTGGTGGCCGGGCTCATCGCTCCCCTTCCCTCGTGCGCGCCCCGGTCGGCGGTTCGCGCAGCACCGAGGTCATGTCGCGCACGGCGGTCCAGGTCCCGCGCCAGGTCCCGGTCACCTTGGACGCCCCGGACCTCGGCAGGTAGGGGACGTCCACCTCCGCGATGCGCCAGCCCGCGTCGGCGGCCCGCACGACCGTTTCCAGGGGGTAGCCCGAGCGGCGGTCGATCATCCCGAGCCCCACCAACCCCGACCGGCGGGCGGCGCGCATCGGGCCGATGTCGCGGACCCGCACCCCCGTCCGCGAGCGCAGCATCCGGGCGACGGCGGCGTTGCCGACCCGCGCGTGCGGCGGCCAGACACCCCTGCGGGTGGGACGGCGCCGCCCCAGGACCAGGTCCGCCTCACCCCTCCGCACCCGGTCCACCAGCCCGGGGAGCAGGCCCGGGTCCAGGGAGGCGTCGCAGTCGCAGAAGCAGACGTACTCGGCGGTGGCGGCCGACAGACCCGCGTGGCACGCCGCTCCGAAGCCCCGGCGCGACTCGGGGACGACCACGGCCCCCAGCTTCTCGGCGACGGCCGCCGAGTCGTCGGTCGAGCCGTTGTCCACGACGATCGCCCGCCAGCCAGGCGGGACGCGTTCCATGACCCAGGGGAGCGCGGCGGCCTCGTTCAGACAGGGGAGCACCACGTCGACCGGGGCTGGTTCGTTCACGTGAGGTTCGTTGATCACCCTGGTTACGTTACGAAGCGATAAAGGTACAGCCAGTGAAGGCGCTCACGACACGCGGGCGTATCGGTCATCACCCCGGAACGCCGGTGCCGACCGATCCCCGCAGCTCGGAGCGGGCGAACTCCGCCATGCCCTCCGCGAATCCGACCCTCGGACGCCAGGACAGCTCCTGGACCAGCCGGTCCGAGGACGCCGTGATGTGCCGGACGTCCCCGAGCCGGTACTCGCCGGTGACCACGGGGGCGGGCCCGCCGTGCGCGTCCGCCAGCGCCCGGGCCATCTCCCCGATGGTGTGCGGGGTGCCGCTCCCGGTGTTCAAGGCGGACAGCGCGCCCTCGGTCCGGTCCGGCAGCGCCTCCAGCGCCGCCACGTTGGCGCGGGCCACGTCCCGCACGTGCACGAAGTCGCGCCGCTGGCGGCCGTCCTCGAACACACGCGGCGCCTCGCCCCGGGCCAGCGCCGACCGGAAGAAGGAGGCCACCCCCGCGTAGGGGGTGTCGCGGGGCATGCCCGGGCCGTAGACGTTGTGGTAGCGCAGGGACAGCGCCCGCCCGCCCACCGCGCGCGCCCACGACGCGCACAGGTGCTCCTGCGCCAGCTTGGTCGTCGCGTACACGTTCCGGGGGTCGCTCGGCGCGTCCTCCCGCACCAGGCCGGGGACGAGCGCGGTCCCGCACCGGGGGCACGGGGGGTCGAACACCCCGGCCCGGAGGTCGGCCTCCGCCCGCGGCCCGGGGCGGACGTCGCCGTGCTCGGGACAGGTGTAGCGGCCCTCCCCGTAGACGACCATGGAACCGGCCATCACGACGTGGCGGACCCCGGCCCGTGCCATGGCCGCCAGGAGGACCGCCGTGCCCAGGTCGTTGCAGCCCACGTAGTCGGGCGCGTCCAGGAAGTCCGCCGACCCCAGGCCGACCATGGCCGCCTGGTGGCAGACCGCGTCCACCCCCCGCAGCGCCCGCTCCACGGCCGCGCCGTCCCGGACGTCGGCCACGACGTCCACGGGCGCCCCCTCGCGCCCCGCGTGCGCCAGCGGAAGGTAGGCGTCGAGGGTCACCGCCTCGTGCCCGGCCAGGCGGAGTTCCTCCGCCACCCGCGATCCGATGAACCCGGCCCCACCCGTGACAAGTACGCGCATGGGGTCAACCTACGCCGCGTGTCGGGTCCGTGACCTCCTGTGGCGCGGTGAGTCGCGGGGGTCGGTCACCGCGTCGCGAGCACGCTGGAGACGACCATGGCGTTGATGACGACGGCCGTGTTCGCGCGGATCACCGCTGAGGCCGCCGCCCCCGCGCCCCAGTCGCCCCGCTCCAACTCCTGCGCCCGACCGAACACGGCCGAGTTCCAGGGGATCCGCCGGTCGAGGTGGGGAAGCGTCCCGCTGGCCGACACCAGGGCGGTCACCGCCGCGACGTGCTCGGTGGGTTCGGTCCGGTCGACCAGGACGGAACGCATCCGTTCGAAGAGTTCCTCGTGCCGGCCGGAGCGGCCGAGCGTGAGGACGGTTCGGGGGATGAAGCCCAGCGCCCTCCGGTCGTCGCGCTCGACGTGCCCCCGCTCCACCAGGCGGTCCAGCAGCGTGGCCCGGAGTCGCGGTCCGATCGCGGCGATCACGGTGTGCACACTGTGCGGCTTCCTGTCGACGTAGTCCCATGCGGACCTCAGCACCTCGTCGGTCGGCGCCACGGATCCCGCGTGCACCACGGACCCGCGCACCGTGACGTGGTCGCGCAGGGCCAGCTCGGTGAGGACCGCGCCGCCCAGCACGTAGTACAGGACGTTCTCACCCGCGATCGTCCCCGAAGCGGGCTGGAAGAGCATGAGGAGGACGTCCTCCGCGATCAGGGCGTGTCCTCCGGGGGTCTCCGACACGAGCGGTGCCCTCCTTGGCGTCATCCGGTCCGGTCACGAGCCGGGAGGCCCGCCGTACCCCGATCCAAGCAGCCCGGGCACCCGCGGGACAGTGGCGCCGCGTCACCCCCGCACATGACGTGGCGTCACCCCGGGGGCCTCCGCCCCGAGGGGCGCTGGCTGGGTCCGTGCGGGTTCCGCGGTTCGATACGTCAGGTACCTCAGGAGGGCCTCGGCCGGTCCGCGCCGTCCCGCGCGGCGGAGGACGTCCGCCATGACCACTGTGACGGCCCACGTGACGACGGCGACCCCGGCGGCGGACGCGGCGCCCAACGCACCCGCCAGGCCGAGCAGCGAGGGTTCGGTGGCCACCAGCCACACCGGAGACTGGGCGATGTAGAAGGTCATCGACCGGCGGCCGCACGCGACCAGCGCCGTCGTCACCGGCCCGCGCCGGTCCCCGATACGCGCCGCGACGAGCGCGATGGCCGCAGCGAAGGCCAGCCCGCCGGCGATGCCGGTCGCCGCGAACGAGACCAGGGCCAGCGCACCGACCCCGGTTGTGCTCGGCGTCCACAGACCCACGGCCTGGAGGGCGACCGGCTGCGCGCCCAACACGGCCACGGGGAACCCGATCACGACGGTACGGCGCAGGAGTGGCCCGTGGAGGTCGGGCCGTTCCAGGACACGCGTCCGGGCGGCCCAGACCCCGATCAGGGCCGAGGGGACCACGGACAGGGCGGCGACCGGCAGCAGGGGGAGCACCGTGGTCCGCAGCAACGCGCTGTCCAGGAGTGTGGCTCCCACGGCCAGCGGCGCGTCGCTCCCGGCGACCAGCTGGAGTGCGGTGGTGGCGGCCGTCCCCAGCACGAGGGCGGTCACGGACACCCACCACAACCGACGGCCGGACCAGGACACCACCCCGGCGAGGACCAGGGCGAACGCACCGTAGGCCCCGATGACGTCACCGCTGTAGAGCAGGACGACGTGGGCGGCTCCGAACACCACCAACCAGAGGCCGCGTCGGCGGATCAGTCGCCGCCCCTGCGCGGGGTCCCCGGAGTGACGCCGGGTCATCTGCACGAGGCCGTACCCGAAGAGGAGCCCGAACAGAGGCGCGGACCGCCCGTCGACGAGCGACGTGAGCAGCCACTGGACGGCGACGTCGACCGCGCCGCCGCCCGCTGGCGCGGTGAACGAGAGACCGCCCGCGTGCAGCATCCGGGAGTGCGCGAGGGCGATGAGCAGCAGCATCATCCCCCGTGCCAGGTCCGGGGCGAGCAGGCGTTCGGAGTGCGGTGTCGGAGCGGATGGTCCGACCGGGAGGTGACCGGCTTTGGGCATGCCTCCGACGCTAGAGACGCGGGCCGGCGCCGCACATCGTACGAGCGGTTCGGTTCACCCGACCAAAGTCGGAACCCCGAGCTCCCCAAGTCTCGGCACCAGAACCCGATCCCCGGATCCCTACGCGGGGACTGCTTCCTCCGCTGAGTTCGGCCCCAGTCGCCCAGCGGCCCTGCCGAGCGTCCTCGGGGGCCCGGAGAACGGAGCTCGCCACGCTCATGTCGATTGGTGGCGGTTTCTGGTTCGTCGTCGGTGGGGGTGGGGGCTGCCTGACGTGGATCCCGCGCCAGCTGACTCCGGACACGACGAAGGGGCCCCTACCACGTGGGCAGGAACCCCTTCTGACCGGCGGAGGATATGGGATTTGAACCCATGAGGGGGTTGCCCCCCAACCGCATTAGCAGTGCGGCGCCCTAGGCCTCTAGGCGAATCCTCCTGGCTGCGACCAGCCTACAGAGCGGCGGGGCACTGCGCAAAACGAATCCCCTGCGAGGAGGGGCCCGGGGCAGCGGGGCCCCTCCCACCTCAGGTCAGGGGGTGCGGGGCTCCGGCACGGCGGGGGTTCGGTAGGCGCTGGCCTGAAGCTCCCACAGCTCCCGGTACAGGCCGTCCTCTTCCATCAGTTGGGCGTGCGTGCCCTGGGCGACCACCCGGCCACGTTCGAGCACCACGATGTGGTCCGCCATCCGCACCGAGGCCAGCCGGTGCGTGATGAGGACCACGGCCGCGCCCGTGCGGCGGGCGTGGGCGTGCACGGACTCGAAGAAGCCGTGCTCGGCGCGGGCGTCCATGGCGGCAGTGGGCTCGCCCGCGATGAGCAGGGGCACCGCGTTCCCGTCGTCGCCCCGGTAGAAGGAGCGCGCGGCGGCGAAAGGGAAGTCACTGCGCCGAAGGCGTCGTTTGAGGGTGGTGGAGGGCGACGGGCGGGCCATTGGCCGCCGGAGGGCTCCACACCGTGGGCGAAGCGTGTCCAACAGGGTCTCCCAACCGTTCCGGAAGCCGGCGACCACGCTGTCGGCCCGCGACGCGGCCGCTGCCCGGGCGAAGCGTTCCGCGCACCGGGCGCTGCTCATCACGGTGTTGCCGCGCGCGGTCAGCGGCCAGTGGGTGTGGTCCTGGGCGATGACCGCGATCTGCTCGCGCAGGCTCACCCCGTCCACGCCGGACAGGTCGGTGCCGTCCCAGCACACGCTGCCCTCCTGGGGCGTGTACAGCCCCGAGAGCAGCTTGGCCAGAGTGCTCTTGCCGGAACCGTTCTCCCCGACCAGCGCCACGGTCCGCCCACGGTGGAGGGTGAGGTTGACGTCCTCCAGAGCGGGGCCCTCCCCGGAGGGGTAGCCGAAGGTGAGGTTCCGCAGTTCGACGCGCTCGAACCCCGAGGGGGCGGGCACCAGGCCGGGGCGCGGGAGGCGGGTGCGGGCCTCCTGCCGGAAGGCCGCGTAGTCGGAGAAGTACAGCCCCGACTCGTAGACGCCGGTCACCGCGTACAGGGCGCTGCTCAGCGCGCCCTGGGCCACGCGGACCGCGACAACGGCCGCCCCGGCGACCGCGATCGGCACCACCCCCTGCACCAGGAGGACGGCCAGCACCGCGAAAACCCCCGCCGTCACGAGTCCGCTGGCGGTGTCCCCGACCAGGCGGACCACCGACTGGCGGGTGGCCAGCTTCAGGTGGACGTCCAGCTCACGCCGGGCGATGCGGTCGAACCCGGCGAGGAGGTTCCGCTCCATGGTGAACGAACGCACCTCGGCGGCGCTCTCCCGCGCGGTCATGAGCTGCTCCAGCATGTGCTTGCGGCGTCGCCCCTCCGTGAAGGCGAGCACCATGCGGTACCGCATGCGCGCGGACGCGGCCGCCCCCCACCACTGGGGGACCATCGCCAGCAGCAGGAGCGGGACGAGGGACGGGTGCAGCGCGGTCAGGACCCCGGCCGCCGCGACGATCCCCACCAGTCCGGCGAGCAGGTCCGTGGTCTGGCGGACCAGCTCCCCGGCCTCGTCGCACCCCCGGGTGTGGGAGCGGAACAGGTGGTCGTGGAAGTCGCTGTCGTCAAAGGCCCGAAGTTCCACGGAGGTGGCGTCCGCCAGCAGGCCGTGTTGGGCGGCCAGGACCACCTTCGGGGTGAGACGGGCCCGGGCCCGGCCGGCGAGAGCCCCGCAGCCGCCCCGCGCCACCAGGGCCAGGGCGAGCATGAGGAGTGAGGGGAGCGCGGCGGCGACCCGGGCCGGGGTGGGTACCTCCGCGAAGAGTTCCGCGAGCACGGAGGTGGTGGCGACCAGCGCCCAGGCGGTCGTCGCTCCGCTGCCGAGGGTGAAGAGGACGGTGGCCAGCAGGTCGCGTGGGCCGCTCCTCCAGGCCAGCACGACGGCCTGGCCGACGAGCACGGGCATGCGGCGGGCGATCCGGAACCAGGAGGCCCCGGCCATCTCTCCGTGGTGCCTGATCCACCGGGGCGGGGCGAGTTCGGGCAGGTCGAGACCGTCCTCGGGGCCGGGGTCCTGAGGGGCGTGGGTGGTGCGCACGGCGGTTCCTCCTGGAGGTCGGGCGGGTTCGGCGGTGCCGATCATCGCCCGGGAGCACGAAGCTCCGGGGTGCGTCCGACGGTTGCGGACGGACCGGATCGCGGTCCGGTGGGAGGGCCCGTGCGGTGGGGCAGGAGACGGAGGCGCGGGCGGCGGACTGGATCCCGGGGGAAAGTCGCGATCCGAATACCTGTACGAATCGGCCGCGCGCAAAGCTTCGCCGGAGGCCGCCGGTGGCGGGCGGCCCGGTGTCCGCAAACCCTCGGGTGCCCGGGCGGCGGGGTGGAGACCGGGTGGCCTGGTCTCCGGCCATCCCCGGGTCAGGAGGTGGTGCGCTCGATGACGAGGTCGGCGTCGCCGCGCAGCTTCTCCACGGCCCGTGACAGGGTGCTCTTGACGGTGCCGATGGTGACGCCCATGCGCTCGGCTATCTGGGCCTCGGTGAGGTCCTCGTAGTAGCGCAGCACCACCGTGGCGCGCTGCCGGGCGGGCAGGCGTTCGATGGCGCGGCCCACCACGTCGGCCAGGTCGCTGCGCCAGGTGGGGTCGTCCAGCCGCTGCTCGGGGATCTCGTCGGTCGGGTAGACGTCCAGGCGCTTGCGGCGCCACTCGGAGATCTGGGTGTTGACCATGGCCCGCCGCACGTAGCCGTCACGGGCCCGGGGGTTGGCGATGCGTCCCCAGGAGAGGAAGGTCTTGACCAGCGCGGCCTGGAGGAGGTCCTCGGCGTCCGCGTGGCTGTTGGTGAGGGAGCGCGCCATGCGGAGCAGGGCCGGTCCGCGTTCGGACACGTAGTCGCTGAACTCCTCGGGCCTGGGTGTCCGTGTCGTTCCGTTCACGCCCGTCACCGCCCCGCGTGCCGTCCCCGTGCGCACCGCCCGTGCGGTCCGCCCTGGACTCTCACTCTCACACAGCGAACGCAAACCCCCAGGAACCTGGACACCACGTGCCGACAAACCGCACGAAGGGCGAACAAACCCTCGTGCGATTGTGTGGAGGACGAACCGGGGGACGGGGTCGGGCGTGTCGGCGCGGGGGAGTTCGCGGGGGGGGTCCGGAGCGTGCGGAGTACCTGGAGGACACAAAGTGTGTACAAATGCTTGCGTGCGGTGACGCCGTGTCGCGGCTGGGCGGAGGCGAGTTCTCCCCTGTCCGCAGGCGATGGAGTCCCCCCGCCCCGGCGTGGCGCCCCGGGAGCGGACGGTCGACACGAACCGGCACGTGTCGGCGTGTGAGCGGGCGTTTCGGGAGGCGGGGGAGACAATGGGCACAGACGGACGAGTCGGTCTGCAAGGGGGCGTGAAGGACATGTCAGTGATCACGGACAGCGGTCGGGACCGTCGGCGGTTCACCGCCGCCGTGCTCGGTGCCAAGGTCGTACCCGAGCCCACACCGGTCCACCACCGCGTCACGCGCGGCGTGGTGGTCGACGCCACCTCGTACATGCTCTGCGTGGCCACGCCCAAGGGGGAGGAGCGGTTCCTCTACGAGCGCGTCACCTCCTTCTGGCGCGGCGACGAGGTCCCGCCGACCGAGCTGCGCCCCGGCGACGACGTCGTGGTGCTGTGCTCCCACGACGGACGACTGGTCGCCGAACGCGTCTGGGCCCAGCCCGCCCGCGCCACCGGCCTCATCACCGACAAGGAGGGCGACGCCCTCAGCATCGACCCCGGACACGGCCGCCCCCGCCTGACCGTGCTCCTGCCCTACCGCTCCTCCGGACGCATCGGGGTGCGCCACCCCAGGCTCGAACCGGGCTACCTCTTCGACGCCGTCGGTGTCTGGCGCGGCGGCGAGATCGTGGCGACGCGGCCGGTCACCACCCAGCCGCCCTACCCGTTGAGCTCCACTCCGCGCCGCCCGCGCACGCGCGAGCACTCCACGACCGTCACCGGGATCGCCACCTGGTACGACCCCGCGTGGGGGCGTTCCAGCCACCTGGACCCGCGGGCCGTGGTCGCGGGGGCGGCCTACCCGGCGCTCGACCGGGCGGGGCACGAGGGCGCCTGCGACCGCCGCACCCCCTGCGTCCCGCTGCCGCTGCTGTCCACCGGCGCCACGCTCAGCCTCCGCAACGACTGCACCAGGGACACCGCCGTCGTCCCCGTCGTGGACTGCGCCGCCGCCGACAGCTGGCTGTGCGACCTGTGCCCGGCCTGCGGGAGCCAGAGCGCGGGTCGTCTCGCCTCCCTCACCATGACCTCCTTCGTCGCCCTCGGCGGGCGACTGGAGGCGGGCTGCTTCAACGCGACCATGACCGTCGCCCACCAGGAGGGATGACCCATGTTCCCGGAGGTTCTCGACGCGGTCCGCGAGGTCCAGCTGCCGCTCCTCGCGGCCCTGCTCCTGCTCGGCGCGGCGGCCAAGGCCAGCCCGCGCGCGGCCGGGACGGGCGTGTCCGTCCTGCTGCCCGAGCGCCTGCGGCGCCCCGTCACACTCGCCACCTGCCTGCTGGAGGGGGCCCTCGCGGTGGCCCTGCTGACCGCGACCGGCCTCCTCGGCGAGGCGGCCCGGGTGCTCACCGCCCTGGTGTTCGCGGTGTCCGTGGCCCTGCTGCTGGTGGCCCGCCGCCGCGACCCCGAGGCGGGGTGCGGATGTTTCGGCGGCCTGAGCCGGACGCCGATCGGCTGGCGCACGCTCACCCGCGCGGGCCTGCTCGCGGCGGGCGCGGCCGCGACGGTCGGGCTGGCCCCCACCGGCTGGGAGGTGGCCTCGGCCCCCACCGCGACCCACGGGGTGGTCTTGGGCGTGCAGCTGGTCCTGCTCGCGCTGCTCAGCCCGGAGCTCCGCGAGGCGGCGCACCGGTTCGCCACCCGGGAGCCCTGCGAGGTGCGCGAGGTCTCCGAACGCCGGACCCGCCGCCGCCTGCGCGGCAGCGAGGTCTGGCGGACCAACGCCAGGGTCATGCTCAGGACCGAGCCCGAGGAGACGTGGCGGCACGGCTGCTGGAGGTTCCTCCGCTACGACGGCCTGCGCCACGGCCGCCGTGTGGACGTGGTGTACGCGGTGCGGGTCGACGGTCCGCGCCGGACGGGCGTGCGCGCGGTCCTGGTGGACCGGGAGAGCGGCGCGGTGATCGCGTCCTTCGGCGCGGTGACCACGCTGGACCTCCAGGGACCGCCGCGCAGGCTGCCCCGGCCGCGTGAGGCGGCCCGGCGGGACGAGGCCCAGGGCCGGGCCGGGGCCAGGCCCGGAACCCTGGCCAAGGAGTTCCCGGGCGAGTCCGGGCGTGGTCTCCCCGACGAGGTCAGAGCATCTGACCCTGTCGTTTGATGGCGGCCTCGGTGAAGTCCTGGAGGATCTGCTCGTAGTCCTCGGCCGCACCGGGGCCCATCACCGAGGTGGTGCCCAGCAGACCGCCGTTGCGGTACATGACGGTGTACATGTGGTTCTCGCCCCCGTCGTCACTGACCTGGATGGCGAAGGAGCGGGAGTCGTCGCCGACCGGGGGGACCTCCAGGTCGGTGATGCCGTACGCGGAGCTGCTGCCGTCCTCGTAGGTCGCGGTGTACTCGGCGCAGGAGTCCGGGGGCTCGACCGCCAGGGCCTCGGCGGCGGACTCCTCGTCGAGCTGGACGAGGATGTGCGAGACGTTGCCCTTCTCCCACTCGTAGGCGGCGACCGAGGTGGGGGCCTCGCGCACCGCCTCCAGGTCGGCCCAGCGGTTGGCGGCGTCCATGCACTCGGGCTTGTCCAGTTCGGTGGAGGCCCGGACCTCCTCCGAGTACTGCACTGTGACAAGCTCGGAGTAGGTTCCGGCCTCGCTGCTCTCGGGGAGCAGGGTCACGTCCCCGACGTTGATCGGCTGGGCGTCGTGCAGCTTGGCGGCGGCCTCGGCGTTGGGGTCGTCGCCCTGCCCCTCGTCCGTTCCGCCGCACGCGCTCAGGACGATCGCGGAGGTCAGCGCGATCGCGGCGGGCAGGGATACGCCCGCTGCGGAACGGGCAGAACGATGACGCAAACGCATGGTGGTATCTCCTCGTTTGTGCGATATTTCCGCTTGGAGCGGTGACCGACCCGGGCCTCCCATTGCTGAGAGTGTCGCGGGGTTAGCACAAAGTATTGAGGAAGGACAATGGTGTCGGAGTCGAAATCGCCATATCTGCGGGCGGTACTGGAGTCCATCCCCGCCTACAAGCCCGGGCTCAAGGTCGTCGGGCCCGACGGGCGTTCCGTCAAGCTGTCCTCCAACGAGAGCCCGCTCGGGCCGCTCCCGTCCGTGCGTGAGGCCGTCACCAGGGCCTCCGCCGAACTCAACCGCTACCCGGACCCGGGCGCCACCGAGCTCCTCACCCGGCTCGCCGCGCGCCTGGGCGTGCCCGAGGACCACCTCACGCTCGGCGCGGGCTCCGTCGGCCTGCTCCAGCAGCTCCTGGAGGCCGTCGGGGAGCCGGGCGCCGAGGTCGTCTACGCCTGGCGCTCCTTCGAGGCCTACCCCCTGCTCGCGGAACTGTCCGGGGTCACCTCGGTCCGGGTACCCCTCAGGGACGAGACCCACGACCTCGAGGCGATCCTCCAGGCGATCACCGACCACACCCGCATGGTGCTGGTGTGCAACCCGAACAACCCGACCGGCACCGCCGTTCGGGAACGGGAGCTGGTCGACTTCCTCGACCGCGTCCCCGACCACGTGCTGGTCGTCCTCGACGAGGCCTACCGCGAGTACGTGCGCGACCCCGAGGTCCCCGACGGCGTGCGGCTGTACCGGGACCGGCCCAACGTCGCGGTCCTGCGCACCTTCTCCAAGGCCTACGGCCTCGCCGCCGTGCGCCTGGGCTACCTCGTCGGCCACCCCCACGTGGCCTCCGCCGTGGGCAAGACACTCGTGCCCTTCGCGGTCAACCACCTCGCCCAGGCGGCCGGGATCGCCTCGCTGGACGCCGAGGGCGAGCTCCTGGAGCGTGTGGAGACCACCGTGAAGGAGCGTGAGCGCGTCCGTGGCGCCCTCGTGGCCTCCGGGTGGACCGTGCCCCCCACCGAGGCCAACTTCGTGTGGCTGCGGCTGGATGAGGACACCCTCGACTTCGCGGCGGCCTGCGCCGAGGCGGGTGTCTCGGTGCGTCCGTTCGACGGCGAGGGCGCCCGCGTCAGCCTCGGCACCCCCGAGGAGAACGACGTGTTCCTCTCCGTCGCGACCGACTACCCCCGGCGCCGCTGACCCACGGACCCGGCGAACGCCGACGGGGGCGGCACCCACGTGTGGGAGCCGCCCCCGTCGGGCGTCACGAGCGGGCCTACTTGCCCGCGGCGTCCTTGTCCAGCTTCTCCACGATCAGCCGGTAGAGCTGGCGCGGGCGCCCGGGCTGGAGGGTGCGGTTGGGCGGCAGGGGCCAGGCCAGGCCCTCTTCCACCAGGGTGCGCAGCAGCCGCCGGGCGGTCCGGGAGGTGACCCCGAGCATGCGCCCGGCGTTCTCCGCGTCGACGACCAGCGGGCCGTCCTCCTCAGCGATCTTCTCCGAGAGGCGGACCAGGGTCTCGCGGCCCTTGGTGCGCAGGGGCTCCGACGACTGCCGGGCCGGGGCGCGCTGGGCCGGGACCAGCGAACGGCCCTCGCGGTCCACCGCGAAGCTCTGCCTGGAGGCCTGCGCCCGGTTGAGCGCCGCGCGGGCGTGGGACTCCGCGTCCTGGGTGGTCCGGCCCATGCCGATGCCCACCTCGATCGCGATGCCCAGCTCCGCCTTGATCCGCTCCACGAACGGGGGCTGTCGGAACCCCTCGGTCGCGGTCACCAGCGAGCCGCGCGTGGCGGTCACCATGAACGAGTGGTCGTCCAGCCGGTGCGCCGTCGCGTTGATCCGGTGGGCCTCCTGGAGCAGCAGCCGGTGCAGGGACAGCCGCAGCTCCTCGCGCCAGTAGCGCGGGGTGGAACGCCGGGAGGAGTCGCGCAGCGTGGGCACGTCCACGACGACCACGCCGAGCTGGGCCTCCTCCAGGCGGTGGTGCGCGCCCAGCAGACCGGCGGTCTGGAGGGCGCTGCGCACACCCGCGTTGGTGGGCCGCAGCCGGATCACCGGAACCCCGATGGCCTCCAGGCGCTCGGCGACCCCGCGCACGCAGGTGATCGCCATCCTGGTCGCCTTGCGCCGCCACAGCCCCTCGTGGAAGGACGTGAGCTGGGCCGTGTTGGTCAGCTCCTCGTGCACGTGGATGCCGTCCACGGGCAGGTCGACCTCGGAGTAGGCCTCCACCACGTCGGCGCGGCTGAGCACGTCGAGGCTGGCTCTGGTCGGGTCGTAACGATCGTCCAGCGTCGCTCGGAGCAGCGCCTCGTGCAGGCTCGCCCCGCCGAGCGGCACGAAGGTCGCGGGCATGGTCAACACGCCGGCCTTCCGTGCGAACTCGTAGGGGACAGGACTGGCGAACAGGTAGGCGTCGATGGCCGACCCCAGCCTGACGACCTTGTCCGTCGCCTCCTGCTCGTCTCGGTAGGCGGCGGCGATGAGTCTGGCGTTCAGGGGACCAGTGGACCCCGGACCCATGAGCATGACCCGTTCGACCACCTCATGAGGTCCTATGACGCCGATCGTCAAATCGCCAGTACGCTGCGCACTCACCTCGGGTTGCTCCCCGCTACCATTCCACGCTCTTCACTATGTGCGCCCACTGGTTTCCCGACCCGATCTCTGTCACGGCATGATTGCCGAGATCGTACCCATTGTGCGGGGCCAAAGAAGATCGTTTTCCATATCAACGCCGAAAGCCCGGGTGGGAGGAAGCCCCCCACCCCGGCTTGAACTGCGCCTACGGCTCCTACGAGACGGTGACGCGCTCCACGTCGCCGCCCAGCGCGGCGAGCCGGGACGCGAACTGAGCGTGACCGCGGTCAACCAGATAACCAGGCGCCACGATTGTCTCACCTTCGGCGACCAGTCCGGCGAGAACCAGGGCCGCGCCGGTGCGCAGGTCGTGGGCGATCACCTCGGCGCCGCGCAGGTTCGTGGAACCGTGCACGATGGCGCGGGTCCCCTCGACCTCGATCTTGGCACCCATCTTGTTGAGCTCGTCGGCCAGCGCGAAGCGGCCGTCGTAGATGGCCTCGTGGATGTAGCTCTCACCCTCGGCCAGGGTGGCCAGCGCCATCAGCGGGGACTGGAGGTCCGTCGCGAAGCCCGGGAACGGCGAGGTCACCGCGTTGATCGGGCGCAGCGGCACGGACGGGTCCCGCTGGACGTGCAGGACGGCACCCTCCTGCGAGAAGCCGACACCCATCTGCTCCAGTTTCCACCGGGCCACACCCAGGTGGTCCAGGTGGGCGCCCACCAGGCTGACCTCGCCACCGGTGGCGGCGACGGTCATCGCGAACACACCGGCGTCGATGCGGTCGGACATGATGCTGTGCTCGACGGCGGTGAGCTCCTCGACGCCCTCGACGGTGATCAGGCCGGTGCCGCCACCGCTGATCTTGGCGCCCATGGCGGAGAGGAAGTTGATGACGTCGATGACCTCGGGCTCGAGGGCCGCGTGCTCGATCACGGTGGTGCCGGGAGCCAGCACGGCCGCCATGAGGAGGTTCTCGGTGCCCGTGTGGGACGGGGTGTCCAGGTACAGACGCCCGCCCCGGAGCTTGCTCGCCTCCACGTTGATGTGGTTGAGCTCCAGGTCCTCGGTGACCTCCGCGCCCAGACGGGCGAAGCCCCGGTAGTGGAAGTCGAGGTTGCGGCTGCCGAGGTTGCAACCGCCGACGCCCTCGATGCGGGCGCGGCCGGTGCGGTGCATCAGAGCCGGCACGAAGAGCACGGAACCGCGGAAGCGGGCCGCGATATCGGCGGGCAGGACGGCGCGCTCGGGGTCGTTGAGCCCGCACGCGTCGATGACGACGGTGCGCTCGGACTCGTGGAACTCGACCTTGGCACCCACGTGCTCGGCGAGCTCAAGCGCGCGGTAGACGTCCTCGATGACGGGGACGTTCCGCAGCACGGTACGTCCCTTGGACGCCAGCAGGGCGGCCCCGATCATCGGCAGGACGGCGTTCTTCGCGCCTTGGATGAACGCCGTTCCGCTGAGGGGGCGTCCGCCGCGGACGCGGTAACGAACCTCCTGGCCCATGCTCATGTGCTCCTTCGTGAGGCAGTGTGAAAAAAAGGGTCACCCTCGCCGGGTATCGCCTGTATGCGTTGAGACGCGGGTTCGCCCTGAAACGTTGCGACCATCTTGTGTGTGACCTGCGCGGCCGGTGAGCCGGTCGGTTCGCGATGACTCTATAGCAAGCGGATCGCGCCAAACGGCCCAGAACGTGGTATACCCGCTGATCGCGGATGAAGTCCCGCCAAACGGCCAAAGAGGCATTACGCCGTGGGAGAGACCATGGGTCGTACGCATAGCTGGCCGTTACTTCGGTGTTGCATACGACTTCACCACCATACGCGCTCCCACAGCCGAAACGACGTCCCCGTGCGCGGAATCACGCGGTCCGCGTCGGTCAGAGAGTCGGCTTGGCGCCGGTCAGACGCTCATGGATCTCCGCGTAACGGGACAGAGTGCGCTCCACCACGTTCTCCGGGAGTTCCGGCGGCGGGGTGTCCGAGGCGCGGTCCCAGCCCGAGGCGGGCGAGGTCAGCCAGTCGCGCAGGATCTGCTTGTCGAAGGACGGCTGGGCGTGCCCGGGGCTCCACTCGTCGGCGGGCCAGTACCGGGACGAGTCCGGGGTGAACACCTCGTCCGCGAGGACGAGGTGTTCACCCGAGGCGGACCGGCCGAACTCGAACTTGGTGTCGGCGAGGATCACGCCGCGCTCCCGGGCGACGTCCCGACCGCGCCCGTACACCCGCAGGGTGAGGTCGCGCAGCTCCGTGGCGAGCCGCTCCCCGTGCCGCTCCGCCACGACCTCGAACGACACGTTCTCGTCGTGGTCGCCCACCTCGGCCTTGGTGGCCGGGGTGAACACCGGCTCGGGCAGCTCGGAGCCGTCGACCAGGCCCTCGGGGAGGGGGACGCCGCACACCGTGCGGTCCACCCGGTACTCGGCCAGCCCGGACCCGGCCAGGTAGCCGCGCGCCACGCACTCGACCGGGACCATGTCCAGCCGCTCGCAGACCAGCGTGCGACCGGCCCAGTCGGCCGGTGCGCCCTCGGGCGGGGTGTCGGAGAGGACGTGGTTGGCGACGAGGTCCCCGAGGCGCTCGAACCACCACAGGGACAGCTGGGTCAGCAGACGGCCCTTGCCGGGGATCTCCGTGGGCAGCACCCAGTCGAAGGCCGACACGCGGTCGCTGGCCACCATCACCAGCGCGCCGGAGTCCGTCGAGTACAGGTCGCGCACCTTGCCGGTGTGCAGGTGGGTGAGCCCCGGAACCTCGACGGGCTCGGGAACGGTGACGAAGCCACTCATGACGCTTCTCTCTGGGTCGTGCCCGGGGGCGCCGGGACGCGCGGGGGCCTCCGGCGTGCCGGAGGCCCCCACGGGAACTTGTCGTGCGTCGCCCTGGGGCGTGCCTAGACGTCGGCGGCGGCGCGTTCGGCGATGTCGGTGCGGTGGAACGAGCCGCGCAGTTCGATCCGGCCGACCGCCTCGTAGGCGCGCTCACGGGCCTGGCGCAGGTTCGCGCCGGTGCCGACGACGTTCAGCACGCGGCCGCCGTTGGCCTTGACGTCGCGCACCCCGTCCCAGGCGGTGCCCGCGTGCAGCACGTAGGCCCCCTCCAGGGCGTTCGCGGCGTCCAGGCCGCCGATCAGGTCGCCCCTGACGGGGTCGCCCGGGTAGTTCTCCGCCGCGACCACCACGGTCACCGCGGCGCCGGACTTCCACTGGAGCGAACCGATCGACCCCAGACCGCCGGTGTCGGTGGCCTGGAGGACCGCCCCGATCGGGGTGGCCAGGCGGTCCAGCACGACCTGGGTCTCCGGGTCACCGAAGCGCGCGTTGAACTCCACCACGCGCGGGCCCCTGGAGGTCAGCGCCAGACCCACGTAGAGCAGGCCCTGGTAGCGGTGGCCACGGCGGTTCATCTCGGACACGGTCGGCCGCACGACCGACTCCATGACCTCGTCCACCAGACCGGCGGGGGCCCACGGCACCGGGGCGTAGGCGCCCATGCCGCCCGTGTTCGGCCCCTGGTCGCCGTCGTAGGCGCGCTTGAAGTCCTGGGCGGGCAGCAGCGGCAGCGCGTGGGCGCCGTCCGTGAGGACGAACAGGGAGACCTCGGGGCCGTCGAGGTACTCCTCGATGACCACGCGGCCGCACTCCCGCGCGTGCTGCTCCGCGAGGGCGCGGTCCTCGGTGACCACCACGCCCTTGCCCGCGGCCAGCCCGTCGTTCTTCACCACGTACGGGGCCCCGAACTCGTCGAGGGCCTCGGAGACCTGGCTGGCGCTCCGGCACACCCGCGCCTTGGCGGTGGGCACGCCCGCGGCCTCCATGACCTCCTTGGCGAAGGCCTTGGACCCCTCCAGCCGGGCCGCCTCCCTGTCGGGGCCGAACACCGGGATGCCACGGTCGCGCAGGGCGTCGGCCACCCCGGCCACCAGCGGCGCCTCCGGGCCGATCACGACCAGCTCGGCGCGGATGCGCGCGGCCAGCTCGGTCACGGCCAGCCCGTCCGTCACGTTGATGACGTGGTTCTCCGAGAGGTCGGAGATGCCCGGGTTGCCTGGGGCGCTGTGGATGCTGGTGACGCCCGGATCAAGGGACAGAGCGCGGACGAGTGCGTGCTCGCGGCCTCCGCCGCCGAGAACGAGGGCTTTCACTACAGGGGGCCTCTTCTTCTACTGGAGGAGTCGTGTGACGCCGGGTCAGACCAGGGAACGCAGCTGGAGGGTCTCCTCGCGGCCGGGACCGACGCCGATGGCGGAGATCGGAGCCCCGGCCATCTCCTCAAGGGTACGCACGTAGCTCTGCGCGTTCTTGGGGAGTTCCTCGAATTTCCGGGCGCCGGTGATGTCCTCGGACCAGCCCTCGAAGTACTCGTAGATCGGCGTCGCGTGGTGGAAGTCGGTCTGCGTCATCGGGATCTCGTCGTGCCGCACGCCGTCGACGTCGTAGGCCACGCACACGGGGATGCGCTCCAGGCCGGTGAGGACGTCCAGCTTGGTCAGGAAGAAGTCGGTGATGCCGTTGATCCGGGTGGCGTACCGGGCGATCGGCGCGTCGAACCAGCCGCAGCGGCGGTCGCGGCCGGTGGTCACGCCGTACTCGCCGCCCTGGGTGCGCAGCCAGTCGCCCTGCTCGTCGACGAGCTCGGTCGGGAAGGGCCCGGAGCCCACACGCGTGGTGTAGGCCTTGAGGATGCCCACGACCTTGGTGATGCGGTTGGGGCCGATGCCCGCGCCCGCGGCGGCGCCGCCGGAGGTGGGCGAGGACGACGTCACGAACGGGTAGGTGCCGTGGTCGATGTCCAGGAGGGTGCCCTGCGAGCCCTCCAGGTAGACCGTCTTGCCCTCGTCCAGCGCCTTGTTGAGGATCAGGGAGGTGTCCGCCACGTGCGGGCGCAGCTTCTCGGCGTAGCCCAGGTACTCCTCGATGATCGGCTCGGCCTCCAGGGCCCGCCGGTTGTACACCTTGGTGAGGAGCTGGTTCTTGTCGTGGAGGGCGAGCTCGATCTTCTTGCGCAGGATCTTGGGGTCGAACATGTCCTGCACGCGCACGCCCTGGCGGGTGACCTTGTCGGCGTAGGTCGGGCCGATGCCGCGACCGGTGGTGCCGATCTTGCCCTTGCCGAGGAAGCGCTCGCTGACCTTGTCGAGGGCCCGGTGGTAGGGCATGATCAGGTGCGCGTTGGCCGAGATGACCAGGCGGGAGGTGTCCACGCCCCGCTCCTGGAGGCCGCGCAGCTCCTCGAACAGCACGCCCGGGTCGATGACGACGCCGTTGGCGATGACCGGGACGACGTTCGGGGAGAGGATGCCGGACGGCAGCAGGTGGAGGGCGTACTTCTGGTCACCGATGACCACCGTGTGCCCGGCGTTGTTGCCGCCCTGGTAACGGACCACGTAGTCCACGCGGTCACCGACCAGGTCGGTCGCCTTGCCCTTGCCCTCGTCGCCCCACTGGGCACCCACGAGCGTGATCGCCGGCATTGGTCTCTACCTCTTCGCTCGACACCTGACCGGGGCCTTTCCGACCCCGAACATGGATGAACCCCTGGCGCAAGGCAGCGACAGGGGCCGTTGCGTATTGAGCGTACACGACCTGCGCATCCGGGTTAAGTGGGGCTTTGTGGCACTCCGCTCACCGTCCTTCGGCGCCGCCCTCCGGAACCGTCAGTGGCGAGGTGGGGCCGCGGCCACCGGGCCCCGTTCCCGTCCGTCGCGTGCGGGTTCCCACACCGGGTCCGCGGGACCTTCTCGGGGTGTGCGCGCCCCGCCTCCGAGAACGCGGACGGCCCGGCCGTACCCCAGGGGGTCCGGCCGGGCCGCGTGGTGCGCGGGGGCTCAGGCGTTCAGGGCCTGGGCGGCCTCCTCGCTCGACTCGCGGAGGAAGGTGGCGCAGCGCTCGGCCTCCTCCGTGTCACCGATCTGCTCGGAGGCCTGGCTCAGGGCGTGCAGGGCCCGCAGGAAGCCCTGGTTGGGCTCGTGCTCCCACGGGATCGGGCCGTGGCCCTTCCAGCCCGAACGGCGCAGCTGGTCCAGCCCGCGGTGGTACCCGGTCCGGGCGTAGGCGTAGGCGGTCACCGGCTGGCCGTCGGCCAGGGCCAGCTCGGCCAGGCGGGCCCACGCGGCGGAGTAACTCGGGAACCGACCGGCCACCGGGGTGGGGTCGTCGGAGAAGGCCAGGGCCTCGCGCGCCTCGGGGTCGTCCGCCAGGCGGGTCTCGGGCGGCTCGTTCAGCAGGTTCTGGTGCAGGTTCATGCCCCCATCCTGCCACCGGGCCACCGCGGCTCCGGGGGGACCGGGGGTGTCCGTCACCACGCAGGGACGACGGTGCCCGGCGGCCTCGGCCGCCGGGCACCGTTCGGGGCCGGGAGCCCTACTTCATCTTGTTCCCGGCGGACTTCAGGTGCTGGGCGCCCTCGACCACGCGGGCGGCCATCCCGGCCTCGGCGACCTTTCCGTAGGCGCGGGGGTCGTAGGCCTTCTTGTCGCCGATCTCGCCGTCGACCTTCAGGACGCCCTCGTAGTTGCGCATGATGTGGTCGACGACCGGACGCGTGTAGGCGTACTGGGTGTCGGTGTCGATGTTCATCTTCACGACGCCGTAGCCGATCGCCTCGTGGATGTCCTCCAAGGTGGAGCCGGAGCCGCCGTGGAAGACGAAGTCGAAGGCCTTGGCCTTGCCGTACTTGGCGGCGACGGCCTCCTGGGCGGCCTTGAGGACCTCCGGACGCAGCTTCACGAAGCCGGGCTTGTACGAGCCGTGCACGTTGCCGAAGGTCAGGGCCGTCATGTAGTAGCCCTTCTCGCCCAGGCCGAGCACCTCGGCGGTACGCAGGGCGTCCGCTGGGGTCGTGTACAGCTTCTCGTTGATCTCGCCGACGATGCCGTCCTCCTCACCGCCGACGACGCCCACCTCGATCTCCAGGATGGTCCGGGCGGCCTTCGAGGCGGCGAGCAGCTCGTCCGCGATCTGGAGGTTCTCCTCCAGCTCGACCGCGGAGCCGTCCCACATGTGCGACTGGAACAGCGGCTCCTGGCCCTTGGCCACGCGCTCCTTGGAGATCTCCAGCAGCGGGCGGACGAAGCCGTCGAGCTTGTTCTTCGGGCAGTGGTCGGTGTGCAGGGCGATGTTCACCGGGTACTTGGCGGCGACCACGCGGGCGAACTCCGCGAAGGCGACCGAGCCGGTGACCATGTCCTTCACCGACGCGCCGGAGAGGAACTCCGCGCCACCGGTGGAGACCTGGACGATGCCGTCGCTTTCGGCCTCTGCGAAACCGCGCAGGGCGGCGTGCAGCGTCTGGCTGGAGGTCACGTTGATCGCCGGGTAGGCGAAGCCCTCGGACTTCGCGCGGCTCAGCATCTCGGTGTAGACCTCGGGGCTGGCGATGGGCATGGCTTGACTCTCCCTGGTTCGGCCTGGAGCGAGCGGCCGCCGACGCGATTCCCTCGCGTACCGACGGCACCCCACGTGCGTTTCCCCGGCGGTGGAATCCGGACCGTCGGAGGACGGCCCGTGGGCCGTGCGTCCGGAAGCGTCCACCGGGTGTCGTCCAAGTATCCCGAATAGCCGGAGCCGTTGGAAAGGTCTAGACCAAAATGCTCCGGATCGACGACGTACTCGCAGCTTACGGGGGAGGGCGGGAAGGCCCGGTGAGGGGACCCGGAAGTGGCCGACGATTCCGTGCTGATTTCTCACGGAGGCAGCACGGACCACGAGTTCCCGGTGGCCGCTGTCGCTTTTTGTCGTGATACGCGCTACATTCGTCGCCGTGGGAAGGCATAGGAATGATCCGCGGGGCGTTGGCCAGGTGATGGCCATCGTCGGGGCCGTCGTGCTCTTGGTCGCCCTGGTGGCCCTCGGCGGGTACTTCCTGTACCAGTCCCTCCCGGACGGCGAAGGCGTCAGCGTCAACGCGTCCGAGGCGGCGGCCGAGAGTGTGGACCCCGCCGACATGGGCGTCCTCCACATCCGTGTGGTGGGCGAGTCCAGCGACGTGTTCGTCCGCGTCCCCGGCGGGGACGTGCTCCTGGACCAGGAGCTCGCCCAGGGCAGCTCCGTGACCTACCCGGACAACGACGAGGGCCTGGAGGTCACCATCGGTGACCCGACCGCCGTCGAGGTCCACGTGAACGGCGCCCCGCGCGACGTCTCCGACCGCGCGCCGGGGCACACCTTCACCCTCAAGCCCTAGGTCACACGTCCAGGTCGGAGACCTCGAAGACGGGCCGGTACTCCAGACCCTCCTCCTCCAGCCTTCCGCGCGCGCCACGGTCGACGATCAGTGCGACCGCCACGACCTCGGCACCCGCCTCGCGCAGCGCCTCCACGGCGGTCATCACCGAACCGCCGGTGGTGGAGGTGTCCTCCAGCGCCAGGACACGGCGCCCCCGCACGTCCGGGCCCTCGATCCGCCGCTGGAGACCGTGGGCCTTGCCCGCCTTGCGCACCACGAAGGCGTCCAGCCTGCGGCCCCGCGCGTGCGCGGCGTGCAGCATCGCGGTGGCCACCGGGTCGGCGCCCAGGGTCAGACCGCCCACCGCGTCGAACTCCAGGTCCTCGACGGTGTCCAACAGGACCGAGCCGACCAGCGGCGCGGCCTCCCCGTCCAGGGTGATCCGGCGCAGGTCGACGTAGTAGTCGGCCTCCTTGCCGGAGGACAGGGTCACCTTCCCGCGCACGACCGCCTTATCGTTGATCTGACGCAGGAGTTCATCACGTTCGCTCATGACCAGTGAGCCTAGGACACCGGGTGGGGCCGCGCGGACCAGGGCCGCCCCGCCCTGGAGGGACGACCATGCAGGAGCACACCGGAACCGTCCGGGTGGAGACCACCGTGGACAGCCGCGAGGGTGCCGAGGAGGTGGCCCGTTCCGTGGTGGCGCACCGGCTGGCCGCCTGCGCGCAGGTGAGCGGACCCCTCTCCAGCTTCTACCGCTGGGAGGGGGAGGTCCAGGCCGACCAGGAGTGGAGGGTCGTGATCAAGACCGCGGCGGACCGCCTGGACGACCTGGTCGCCCACCTGGTCGAGGCGCACCCCTACGACGTCCCGGAGATCGTCGCGGTGCCCGTGACCGGCGGGAACCCGTCGTACCTGGCCTGGGTGCGGGACGAGACCCGCGCGTGATCACCGTCCTCCTGCCCCCCACCCTCGGAGCCCGCTTCTCGCTCCCGGGCGTCGCGGACGCCCTCCCCGCACCGGTGTTCCCCGAGATCGTGGATGACGACACCGCCCCCCACGCGGCCCGCTACGTCGCGCGCGCCAGCCTGGAGATCAGCCGACTCGTGGGTGACCGCACCCCGGTCGTGCTGGTCGCGGAGGGGGACAGCGGCCCCCTGCTCGGCGCGGTCGGAGCGGCCCAGCGCTCCGCGCACCGACCCGTCCTCGGCTACGTGCTGGTGGACGCGCCCCTGCCCCAGCCCGGCAGCCCGACCCGCGTCGACCTCGCACGCAACCAGATGATCGAGGTGCCGGCCCGCGCGAACGAACCCGCCGCCTACCGGACGGAGCGCCTGCCCACCGTCCCGGACTGGCCGGACGCGCCGTGCGGCTACCTGCTCACCGACTCCGCGTACGCGCACCCGGCGCACCTGGCCGGGATGCGCGGCTGGACGGTCCGTGAGGCGGGGGGACGGCCCTCCCGGGATCTGGCCGAGCTCGTCGCGGACCTGGTCAGCTGAAACCGGGTGACAACCCCGGCGCGCTCCCACAGAATCGGCGCATGATCGCGGACCACTTCCCCCCGGCGGGGATCCGGCTGAACACGCCCCGACTCCAGCTGCGGATGCCCTCCGACGAGGACCTCTCCCAGCTGGCCGACGCCGCCGTCGCGGGTGTCCACGACCCGGAGCGGATGCCCTTCTCGGTCCCGTGGACGGACCAGCCGCCCGACCGCGTGGCACGGGCGGTCGTCCAGCACAACTGGGCCACCATGGCGGCGTGGACCCCGGAGAGGTGGACGTTCAACGCGGTCGTCGCCTACGAGGGCACCGTGATCGGGGTCCAGGACCTGACGGCGCGGGACTTCGGTGTGGCCCGCCAGGTGACCACGGGCTCGTGGCTCACCCGGCGGTACCAGGGACGGGGGATCGGCACGGAGATGCGGGCCGCCGTGCTGCACCTGGCCTTCGCGGAGCTGGGCGCGGAGGCGGCGGTCTCGGGGGTCCTGGAGGCCACGGCCGCCTCGCACGGCGTGGCCCGGAGGCTCGGGTACCGCCCGGACGGGACCGACCTGGTGGCGATCCGGGGCGAGCGGGTGCGGGAGACCAGGTACCGGCTGACCCGGGAGGGCTGGGAGCGGCACCGCACGGTCCCGGTCGAGGTCGAGGGGTTGGAACCGTGCCTGCCGTACTTCGGTCTCTAGGGTCGTTCCGCTACCGGGGGCTCCGCGCCACCAGGACCACGCCGCCGAGGCTGCCGAGCAGCATGCCCGCGCCGGTGACGACACCGCTGACCAGGGGCACCCAGCCGGGGTGCCCGGTCAGCGCCATGACCAGGCCGATCGCGCCCAGCGCGGTGGCGTACCCGGCCACGACGAGCAGCTCCCGCTGCTTCCAGTGCCAGGCCAGGGGGAGGAAGTGCAGGCCGACGACGAGTGCCACCCAGGCCACACCGGCCTGGTCCGGGACCCCGTCGAGCCGGCCGATGGTCATCGCGCCCCCGATGATCAGTGCGACCTCGATCATCGTGACCACACCGAAGAACGCCCCGAAACGTGGCCCCCGAGCGCCCTCACCCTCCCCGGGGGTGCCTTTCCGCATGGCCAGCAGCGCCAGGACGACGATCGCCACGGCCACCCCCACGGCCAGTGAACGCACCGTGAAAGCGACCGCCGAAGAAAGCGGCGGACCGCTGTTGACCAGCACGAACACCAGCCCGAAGAAAGCACCGACAAAAAAGCCGGAAAACCGTGAGAACATTCCTGGAAGTTATCAGGGGCCCGCGCGTTTCCCGGAATCCTTTCTCCCGGCATGACCGATGGTGATCACGGCATCGCTTCGCGTCCTTTCTTCGCGACATTCTGTGAGCACACCGACCGCCGGAGTCATTTCCGTTTTCTCGCCGGAAGCCGTTCCCATACGCGCTCTCCACCGGCCGGAGCCGGTCAGGGTCGGGTGACATGACGGGAGGCGCGCCCACCTCCCCTGTGTGAGCGCGCCCCCGGGCGCCGCCAGGCGGCGCCTTCGTCCGTCCGACGGCCTCATGGGCCGCCCCTCTCGCGGGGCCAGAGGGCCCGGGCCCGTCGGACGGGGGCCGACCGCTCCGCGCACACCCCCTCAGACATGCGCGGGGTCGGCCCCGCCGCTCCGGACCGAACCCTCTCCCCTCTGGAAGGGCGGTCCGCAGCGGCGTTCGTGGGTCATTCCTCGCAGGGCGGCCTCCCCAGCCCGTCGAGCAGGGCGGAAGCCTCGCGGTGGGTCGCGGGCAGCGGCACCGACCAGACGGCGGCGCCGTGCTCCCAGCCGATCCCCGAGCGCAGCTCGTCGATCTCGGTCCTGAGCGCGGGCTCGTCCCGGGCGACCACCGCGATCCGCGCCCGGCTGGCCAGGCACACCGACTCCCCTCGGGTGAAGAAGCGGTTCAGCTCGTGTCCGAGCACGATCAGCCGCGCCGCGCGCCGCCACGGGTCGAGGGTGGGATCCAGCGCCACCACCACCAGGTGGTGGTCGAACGCGGCCGGGACGGTCTCCTCCGCGCTCCGGTACAGCTCACGGACGCGGGTACGCAGGTACGCCTCGTTGGCCAGGCCGGTGAGCGGGTCCTGGCAGGTGTCCCGGCCCCGGCCCCCCTCGACCCAGCCCTCGGCCAGCGCGCGGACCAGGGCGAGCGGGACGTGCTCCCAGCCCACGACCTCCCCGAAGGCGTCGAGGTCGGCGAGTGCCCGGCCGACCTCCACCCCCGAACGGGCCCGGGCCTCCCCGAGCCGGGTGCAGGGTTCGGTCAGGTCCGTCCCGGTGGTGTACGCCTCGCAGACGGCGTCCACGGAGGGCGTCCACCAGTCCTCGGACGGGATCCACCCCCGCTCCCCGCTCCGGCGCCCCCACGGCGCCCGCAGTTCCCGGGCGCGGCGCACCACACTGCCCCGCGCTCCGGCTCCCACTTCGGTTTCGCCCATGATCGCTCCCGGTCGTCGTTCGGCCAGGTGAACGGAGGTGGACCCGCGCCCCCGCGGTGGGTCCTCCTCGTTCGCCCTCACCCCAATCACGGAGATCGGTAGCGGCTATGACGCGGATACGAGATATTTTTTCGAGTACGTGATCCTCCGACGCCGTGACCCTGCCTCCCGACACCCCGGTTCTGGCTCGCCGGCGGGGGGATACGGGACCACGAGGGAAAGGGCGCTGGGTGGCCGACGCCGACGGAGAGCACACAGAGACACTCATCGGTGACGCGGAGATCATCGAGCGGGTGAAGGCCGGTGACAACGCCGCCTACGGCACCCTCTACGAGCGCCATGCCGGGGCCGCCCGGGGGCTGGCCCGCCAGCTGCTGCGCGGCGAGGCCGAGGTCGAGGACGCGGTGGCCGAGGCGTTCACCAAGGTGCTCAGCGTCATCCAGCGCGGTGGCGGCCCCAGCGACGCCTTTCGCCCCTACCTGCTCACCGCGGTCCGCAACGCCGCCTACGACCGGGGCCGGGGGGACAGACGCCAGGTCGTCACCGACGACATGGAGAGCTACGACTCCGGTGAACCCTTCGTCGACCCGGCGTTGGAGGGCCTCGAACGCTCCCTGATCGCCCGCGCCTTCCTCTCCCTGCCCGAACGCTGGCAGTCCGTGCTCTGGCACACGGAGATCGAGGGGGTCAAGCCCGCGGAGGCGGCCACCATCCTCGGGATGAACGCCAACGGTGTGGCCGCCCTGGCCTACCGCGCGCGCGAGGGGCTGCGCCAGGCCTACCTCCAGATGCACCTGGCGGGCGGGGGAGCGGCGGAGGCCTGCCGTCCCACGTTGGGTCTGCTCGGCGCCTACGTGCGCGGCGGGCTGTCCAAGCGCGACACCACCAAGGTCGACCGGCACATGGACGACTGCGGGGACTGCCGCGAGGTGTACGCGGAGCTCATGGACGTCAACGTCGGCCTGCGCGGGATCGTGCTGCCTCTGGTCGTCGGCTTCGGCGCGACGGGCTACCTCACCGTGACCCCGGGCGGTGTCGCGACCGGAGCCTGGTGGAACCGGATGTCCCGGCGCCAGCAGCAGGTCTCCGCCGGGGCCGCCGCTGCCGCCGGTGTGGCCGTCGCGGTCGCGCTCGCCCTGGTGGGGGGAGAGGCTCCCGTGCCCACCGATCCCCCTCCGGTGGCCGCGCCCCAGGAGGATCCCCCGGCGGCCGGGGCCCCCGCGCCCCCCGCCGACCCCCCCGCGGACGATCCGGACCCGGCCGCGCCGGAGCCCGAACCCGCACCCGAACCGGTTCCCGTCCCCTCGGTGCCCGCCGACGTTCCGGCCGCCCCGGCCCCGGCGCCCCCCGCGCCGAGGCCCCCGGACACCCCGGAGGAGCCCCCGGCGGCTCCGGAGGAACCCGAGGCACCGGAGGAGTCCCAGCCGGAGTTCGCGGCGGGTATCGACCCGGTCGGCGCCCTGGTGCCGGGCGGTGACGGGATCATGGTCCTCGACGTGCTCAACACGGGCGCGGCCACCGCCAGCGACGTGGTCGCCGCCATCACCCTGCCCCCCGGAGTGGAGATGGTCTCCTCCGGCGGCGCGGGGAACGCCGTCCCCATGGCGGCGGGCAATGGTGACTGGGGCTGTTCGGTGGGCAGCGGCGGCGGCGAGTGCGTGCGCCCCGGCATGGCGGAGGGGGAGAGCGGCACCCAGTTCATCGACGTCCGTGTGGCCCCCGACGCCGACGTGGACGTGCCCGCGAGAGTGGTGATCTCCTCGGGCGGGGTCAGATTCGAGGCGGTCGGTGAGCGCGGGGTGACGCCGGACGGTATCGCCGCCCGCTACGCGACCGCCGGGCAGGTACGTACGGAGACGGTGGGAAACGCCCTGCTGACCTGCACCGAGCCCGACCCGCCGGAGGGCGGTCGGCCGTGGCCGTGGTGGGGCTGGCCGGGCCGCGGCTCGGTGGAGCTCCCGGACGAGGCGGGCACGTCGCCGGACGCGCTCCCCGACGCCGACCTGCGCCGCGCGCCCTCGGACGTCACCCCCGGTCTCGGTGAGGGGATCGACGACCTCCTCGGCGGCGGTCCCTCGGCGGAGCCCGACGACGAGGAGGAGGGACGGGACGAGCCCGAGGCCGAGCCCGGTGACGACGGCGCGGAGGAGCCCTCCGAGTCCCCGGAGGCCGTCGAACCCCCCGAGGACGGGTACGCCGAGGAGGAGGACGAAGCGGAGGGGGAAGTGGAGGAAGCCCCCGGCGCCTGCGCGGACGCCCGTCAGCGGACCGGTGACCGGCTCGACAACGACAACTGGGTGATGGCCCCGCTCGACCGCGACTGGGACCCCACGACCACCTCCTCCAGCTCCGCGACCTGGGAACTCCCCGAGGGCGGGTCGGTGCGCTGGGCCGGGCTGTACTTCTCGGCGGCGGGGGAGCCGAGCGCTCCCACCGCACGCGTGAAGGGCCCCGGCATGGTCTCCTACACCACCGTGGCCGCCACCGACACCCGGTTCGCGGACCTGCCGGGCTACCGCGCCTACCAGGCGTTCGCGGACGTCACCGACCTCGTCCGGTCGGGCGGGGGCGGCGAGTGGTGGGTCAGCGACGTCCCGGCTTTGGAGGGCAGGGGCGTCCACGCCGGGTGGAGCCTCGTGGTGGTCCTGGACGACCCGTCGGTGGAGGGCTACCACCAGGCGATGGTGCTGGACGAGACCACGGCGGTCTTCCAGGACCCGGCCGGGGCGCGCTTCCCGGTGTCCGGTCTGCTGCCGGATTCGGTCCGGGCCCGGTTCGACGTGGTGGCCTGGGAGGGCGACGCCGACCTCGCCGGTGACCGCGTCATGGTGGGCGGGGTCCCGGTCGCGCCCTCCGACGGACACGGAAGCGTCGACAACGCGTTCGTGAGCTCCGCGCGCGGGGCGGTGGGTGATCCGATGACGTTCGGGACCGATGTCGTTCGATTCGACGCGGTACTCGGGCGCGAATCGGATATCCGAATCCCGTCCGGTCAGGACGCCGTGGTGGTGGGCGTCGTCGCCCTCACCGCGCCGATGCGCACCTGAGGCCCGTGGCCGGGATGCCCCTTCCGTGGCCCTTCCGGGCCTGGTGGGGCTTCCGGTGGACGGTGCCCGACCCCGAGGGGCCTCCGTTGCGTAGCAGCTTAGTAACGTTCAGTATTCGTCGGTGGCACGCAAAACGAGACAGACTTGGCTAGGCTGTGCCCCGGTCATGGATATGGCCCCAGAGATCGACAGGGAAGGGGGCGGTGTCACGTGGACCGTTGCGCGTTGTTCGTCGACGCGGGATACCTTCTCGCCGACGGTGCGATGGCCGTGCACGGAACCCGTAACCGGGACTCCGTCGCCTGGGACTACTCCGGTCTCGTCCAGTTCCTCAACGAGGTGGCCCGGGACCGGACGGGACTGCCTCTCCTGCGGTGCTACTGGTACGAGGCGATCGCCGACGACCGGCGGGCCCAGGAACAGGACAGCATCGCGGACATCCCCGGCATCAAGTTCCGGGCCGCCCGGATACGGCCGGGGCGGCGCGAGGGCGTGGAGAGCTACGTCCAACGCGACCTCACCACCCTGGCCCGCACCGGTGTCCTTTCCGACGCGGTCCTGGTCAGCGGCGACGAGGACATGGCGCCCGTGGTCGCCGACGTCCAGGACATGGGCGTGCGCGTCACCGTCGTGCACATCTCCGTGGAGGGCAACTGGACCATCTCCCGCGCCCTGCGCCGGGAGAGCGACGACCTCATCGAGATCGGCGCCGGGCACCTGCGTCCCCACGTGAACCTCCTCTCCGGTGGCGGCTCCACACAGGAGACCGCCGCCAAGACGACCACCCCCTTCGCCAACGGGCGCGGCCGGTCGGCCCCCGAGGCCCCGCGCCAGCCCGAGGCCCCGCAGCCGCGTCAGCCCGCGTCGGCCCAGAGCGGATCCGGCCGGGTCGACCCGGTCAACGCCTCCACCGGCGGCCTCGAAGCGATGTTCGCGGGCACCGGCGGACAACCCGTGCCCCAGGGCAGCGCCATGGACCAGCTGCGTGCGATGCGCCGATCGATAGCGCAACAGCGCGGCGTCGACCACCTGGCCGGACCCGGTGCGGAGGGCGCCTCCTCCGGCGCCATCGACGCGAACGGCTTCCCGTCCGGCGGGCAGGCCCCGCCCGGAGTGAACGGCAACGGCTCCTACCCCGGTGCCACCGGGGCGCACCCCGGCCCCAGCGCCCACGCGGCGCAGAACGGACACGGTGCCAACGGCCAGGGCGGATACCCGCCCTCCGGGACCGGCGGACACCAGTCCATGCGCGGGGCCGAGCAGGGCGGGTACGGACTCCAGGGCAGACCGGGGCACCCGCAGGGGCACACGCTGCCCGGCGCCCAGCCCGCCTTCACGAACGGGACCGGGCCCCAGCCGTCCTTCAACGGGACGGGGCCGCAGCGGTCCTTCGACGCGGGAACCGGCCCCCAGGCCTCGTTCGCGGACCTCCAGCAGGGGCCACCGCAGAGAAACTCACCCCCGCCCGGCCCGGACCTGAGGTTCGGACCCGGTGAGGATCCAGGCTTCGGAGGTGGGGCGGACGCAAACCCTACCTATGGGACCAGTACGGCAACTGACACCGCACGTCGCGGTGGCGCCGCCCCCGGTTTCGGGGAACGGCGACCTACTGGTCCCGAGTACGACACCCGGTTCGGCACTCCTGGATACCAGGAATCCAACCCTAGTCCTGGATATACCCAACAGACGGGCTCCGGCGCGCATACCGTTGATGACGCGGTGCATGTCGCGCACAAGGAAGGGAACGACTTCGCGGAGTCGATCGCACGTGAGGCGCCCGCCCTGTGGGTGGAGGCGGTCCTGGCCCGTAGGCCGAGGATGCCCTCCGACCTTGAGGCGAGGCTGCTTCAGGGGTCCTCACTCCCGATCGACCACCTGTTGCGCGACGAGGTCCGTGACGGACTGCGCCAGGGGTTCTGGCAGGCACTGGAGCGTGCCAGGCCCTGACCGGCGCGCGCGAGTGCGAGTAGGGGATGGGGGCGATGCGGTTGACCCAGGTGACGACGGCAGATCTCGACCGGTTGGAGTTCCACGCCGTCCGGTCGGGTGAGCACGGCCGGATCGCCGCCCAGCTGCTCGACCTGGCCAACCGGGTCGACGCCGGAAGCGAGGTGACCCGGGCGGAGCTGTTCGTGCGCGCCGGGGAGCAGTGGGAGATCGCCCAGGAGTTCGAGCGGGCCTGCGCCGCCTACCAGCGCGCCATGGACGACGGCGGACCGACCGTGGTCGACGCGCACGCCCTGAGCGCCGGGGCACTGCTCCAGCTGGACGAGCGCGGTCTCGCCTACGAGCACCTGAAGCGGCTGGAGAGCGGGGGTCAGCCGGGGCTCCAGACGCACATCCACGTGGCCGAGGTCCTCTACGCCCACGACGACCTGGAGGGCGCGGAGCGCTGGGCCACCTCGGGCGCCCGCTGGTTCTCGAACCGGAACCTGTCCGCCTACGCCCGGGACCTGTTCGACGAGCTCCTGCGCATCCGGTTCCGGATCCGGACCGACCTCGGCCTGGCCGAGGACGACCTGGACCTGCTCCTGGACTTCTGACCCGGGCGGCGCGGGTCGAGCCCCGCGCGCGCCCAGCCGGGCACCCGGCGCGCCGACGGGCCGCCGACACCCCCGGGAAGTGAGCTTTCTGACGCGCCCCGATCCGGCGCGGGCCGGGGGCGTGATCGGCCGCATCCGGACGCCCAGGGTCCGTTTCCCGCAGCCACGCCCACCAGGTACGCCAGGTTCGGTCGTCAACCCGGCGTTGCGCGATCCCTTTTCCGGGGTGCCGTACGGCCCTGTGGCCGATCTCCGGGAGTCGGGCGGACACGTCCGCCCCGCCGACGTCCTAGGCTGGGTCCGACCCCCCACGAAGGCCCGCGAGCCCGGCCGGAGACGCCCTCTCACAGGGCGCCCGTGGGGCACTCATACCACGCTCCAGGCGTGTGTTCGACATTCGTCGAAGAATCCGAGAAATCCGCGACACGCCATCATCTTGGGGTGTTCCAAGGTGGCGCCCCCTAGATGTAGTATCGGGACCCGTTGGTGGTTCACCGGGGTTCCCGCCCTGGTGAAGCAGACGGGAACGACGACCGCCACGCGCGACGAGGCCCGATCGGCTTCGGGCGCGGAGGACGAGTAGGTCACCCGCGGGTCCCCGGACCCGCCACCGACACGCAGACGAAGGGGCTTCGAGGGGAGTCGCCGCGACCCGCCGGTCGCGGGTCCATCCGCATCCGGTGCGGTGGGCCGCCGGTGCGAGCCGCGCGTCTGCTACTCGTGAACCCCGTTCCCCGCCGGGACTCTTCTTTACCGAGGTTGGAGCCGCTGTATGACCCTTGACGTCGAGGCCGTGCCCGCATCCGTTCGGCCCGCGCCGACCAACGGCGGTGGCGCCCCCGCCGCCGTCGACCGGATCGAGCACGTCGTTACCGAGGCCTGTGCGCGGCTCACCGGTGTTTCGGCGGCCAAGGTCCTCACCGAGGCGCGTCGGGGCTTCTACCCCGGTATCGCGGACTCCGAGGTCGAGCTCGCCCTGGTCATGGCCGCCCGCAGCTACGTGGAGGTCGACCCGAACTACTCGTACGTGGCCGCCCGCCTGCTGCTCGACAAGCTCCGCACCGAGGCCCTCAGCTTCGTCAGCGGCGCCCCCGAGACCGCCGGTCAGTCCGACATGGACGACCGCTACGCCACCTACCTGGCCGCCTACGTCGGTCGCGGCATCGACCTCGGTCAGCTCGACCCGGCCCTGGCCCAGTTCGACCTGGAGCGCCTGGGCAAGGCCCTGCACGCCGACCGCGACGAGCAGTTCACCTTCCTCGGTCTCCAGACCCTGTACGACCGCTACTTCCTGCACAGCGACGAGGTCCGCTATGAGCTCCCGCAGGCGTTCTTCATGCGCGTCGCGATGGGCCTGGCGCTCAACGAGGACGACCGCGAGGCCCGCGCCATCGAGTTCTACGAGCTGCTGAGCTCGTTCGACTTCATGGCCTCCACGCCCACCCTGTTCAACTCGGGCACGGTCCGCGCGCAGCTGTCCTCCTGCTTCCTCACCACGGTCGGCGACGACCTGCACGACATCTTCCACGGCATCAGCAACAACGCGATGCTGTCCAAGTACTCGGGCGGCCTGGGCAACGACTGGACCCCGGTCCGCGGCCTCGGCTCCCACATCAAGGGCACCAACGGCAAGAGCCAGGGCGTCGTCCCGTTCCTGAAGATCGCCAACGACACCGCGGTGGCGGTCAACCAGGGCGGCAAGCGCAAGGGCGCGGTCTGCGCCTACCTGGAGACCTGGCACATCGACATCGAGGAGTTCCTCGACCTCCGCAAGAACACCGGTGACGAGCGCCGCCGCACGCACGACATGAACACCGCGAACTGGGTTCCGGACCTGTTCATGAAGCGCGTGGAGGAGCAGGGCACCTGGACCCTGTTCTCCCCGGACGAGGTCCCCGACCTGCACGACAAGTACGGCACGGACTTCGTCGAGGCCTACGAGAAGTACGAGGCCGAGGCCGAGGCCGGGCGCATCAAGGTCTCCAAGAAGATGCCCGCCGTGGACCTGTGGCGCCGCATGCTCACCATGCTGTTCGAGACCGGCCACCCGTGGATCACCTTCAAGGACCCGTCGAACCTGCGTTCGCCGCAGCAGCACAACGGCGTGGTGCACTCCTCCAACCTGTGCACCGAGATCACGCTGAACACCAGCAAGGACGAGGTCGCGGTCTGCAACCTCGGCTCGGTGAACCTGCCGCAGCACGTCGGCCCGAACGGCATCGACGTCGAGCGCCTGCGCCGCACCGTCCGCACCGCCGTGCGCATGCTCGACAACGTCATCGACGTGAACTTCTACACGATCCCCGAGGCGCGCCGCGCGAACATGCGCCACCGCCCGGTCGGCCTGGGCCTCATGGGCTTCCAGGACGCCCTGTTCAAGATCCGCACGCCGTTCGCCTCCGAGGGCGCGGTCACCTTCGCGGACGAGAGCATGGAGCTGATCAGCTACTACGCCATCGAGGCGTCCATGGAGCTGGCCAAGGAGCGCGGCGCGTACGAGAGCTTCGAGGGCTCGCTGTGGAGCCAGGGCGTTCTGCCCATCGACTCCCTGCGCCTGCTCGCGGACTCCCGTGGCGGCGACCTCGACATGGACCGCGGCGAGACCCTGGACTGGGACTCCCTGCGTGAGCGCGTGAAGTCCACCGGGATGCGCAACTCCAACGTCATGGCGATCGCGCCCACCGCGACCATCGCCAACATCACCGGCGTCAGCCAGTCGATCGAGCCGGTCTACCGGAACCTGTTCGTCAAGTCGAACATGTCCGGCGACTTCACCGTCGTCAACGACTACCTGGTCCGCGACCTCAAGGAGCGCGGTCTCTGGGACGAGGACATGGTGTCGGCGCTCAAGATGCACGACGGCAGCCTCGGCGACATCGACCGCGTGCCGGACGACCTCAAGGCCCTGTACGCCACGGCGTTCGAGGTCGACCCCAACTGGCTGGTGGACGCCGGTTCGCGCCGTCAGAAGTGGATCGACCAGGCCCAGTCGCTCAACCTGTACATGGGCGCCCCCAGCGGGAAGAAGCTGGACGCCCTGTACCGTCGCGCCTGGCGCTCCGGTCTCAAGACCACCTACTACCTGCGTTCGCAGAGCGCCACCCACGTGGAGAAGAGCACGCTCAAGGGCACGGACGGCCGCCTCAACGCGGTCGCCTCCACCCCGGCCGCCCCCGTGGCGGCCCCGGCTCCCAGCCCCGCCGTGAGCCCGGCTCCGGTGGCCGAGCCGGTGGCGCCCGAGCCCGAGGACGAGTTCGAGATCGTCGACGGCCAGGCGTGCAGCATCGAGGACCCCGAGTGCGAGGCCTGCCAGTAACGAGGTGTCCCGGGGCGCCCGCGACATCCGCGGGCGCCCCCGCCTCCCTCGTGGCTCCCCTCCACTCCCCGCAGACGACCCCGGCCCGACCGGAGAACGGACAAGTTCGAGCATGACCGCGGTTTCCGAGAACAGCGCAGCGGCCACCAGCGGCCTCGGCGAGATCGAGCGCGACGCCGAGCGCGTCAACGTCGACGACAAGTCGATGATCAACGCCCGCGCCGACGTCAACCAGCTGCTGCCCCTCAAGTACACGTGGGCGTGGGAGAAGTACCTTTCCGGGTGCAACAACCACTGGATGCCCACCGAGGTGGCGATGCAGGCCGACATCGCGCTGTGGAAGTCCAAGGACGGGCTCACCGAGGACGAGCGCCTGATGCTCAAGCGCAACCTCGGCTTCTTCGCCACGGCGGAGTCCCTGGTGGCCAACAACATCGTCCTGGCCGTGTACCGTCAGCTCACCAACCCGGAGTGCCGCCAGTACCTGCTGCGCCAGGCCTTCGAGGAGGCGGTGCACACGCACACCTTCCAGTACATCTGCGAGAGCCTCGGCCTGGACGAGGGCGAGCTCTTCAACATGTACCGCGAGGTCCCCTCGATCACCGCGAAGGACGCCTGGGCGCTCAAGTACACCCAGAACCTGGAGAACCCGGAGTTCCGCACCGGAACGCCCGAGTCCGACCAGGCCTTCCTGCGTGACCTGGTCGCGTTCTACGTGATCTTCGAGGGCATGTGGTTCTACACCGGCTTCGCGCAGATCCTCTCGCTGGGCCGCCGCAACAAGATGGTCGGCATCGCGGAGCAGTACCAGTACATCCTGCGCGACGAGTCGATCCACCTGAACTTCGGCATCGACGTGATCAACCAGATCAAGATCGAGAACCCGCACCTGTGGACCGAGGAGTTCCAGGCCGAGGTCCGGCAGATGCTCACGGACGCCTGCGAGCTGGAGGTGGCCTACGGCCGCGAGACCATGCCGCGCGGCGTGCTGGGCCTCAACTCCGAGCTGTGCGAGAAGTACATGCACTTCATCACCGACCGCCGCGCCGAGCAGATCGGCCTCGCCCCCATCTTCGGTGAGACCGAGAACCCGTTCCCGTGGATGTCGGAGATGATGGACCTCCAGAAGGAGAAGAACTTCTTCGAGACCCGAGTGATCGAGTACCAGACGGGTGGCGGCCTGGACTGGGACTAGGTCCTTCCTGGGAGAACACGAGTGTCTCCCCTCCCCACGGCCCGGGGCGGGCGCGCGCCCCGGGCCGTTCGTGTGTCTCAAGGGCCCGCCATTCCTGGAATCCGTGTTTCCTTTCCTCCACGGAATCATGGTGTTCGTATGATCCGTTCCTCCCAGACGGATACGGGCAGGCCGATAAGGTGATGATCGGCCTTTTCCGGGTGAGAGTGCCGAACGCGCCCTAAGCTGGCCGAGTGATCCCCTCCTGCGATCCCGCTGCCGAAGCGGTCTTCCGTCGCGTCCGGGCCGACAACGACCTGGAGGTCACCGTCGAGCGCCTGCTGTGCGCCATCAGACTCGGCGTCGTCCCGGAGGGCGGCCGCTTCCCGGCCGAGCGCGACCTCTCCGCCCGCCTCGGCGTCAGCCGTGTCACCCTGCGCGAGGCGATCCAGCTCCTCCGGCGGCGGGGGCACGTCGAGTCCCGGCGCGGACGCGGTGGCGGGACCTTCGTCGCGGTGCCGCCTCCGAGGCCCACCCCGGACGAGGCGCGGCGCGGCCTCGGCGCGGCCGGCACCGCGCTGGACGACCTGCTCGCCTTCCGGCGCACCCTGGAGACGGGCGCCGTGGTCCGGCTGGCCGAGACCGGCCTCACCACGGACCAGCACGACCTCCTGGACCGGCGGGTGGGCGTGGCCGCCGACGCCGGACCCGCCGACTACCGGCGCTGCGACACCGTCTTCCACATCACCCTGGCCCAGCTGACCGGATCGGAACGGACGGTCGCCGCGGTCACGGACACCCGGATGCGGATCAACCAGCTGATGGACGTGGCGCCGCTGACGGAGGCGGCGCTGGCGGCCAGCGACGGGGAGCACCGCCGGATCGTCCGCGCGGTGCGGGCGCGCGACCCCGAGGCGGCGCGGCTGGCCCTGGGCGCGCACCTGGCCGGGGTGGAGCGCCGGTTGCGGGAGCTGCTCGGCTGAGTTCCCCGGGGCTCGGGGGCCCGGGTTCCCGAGCACCGAGCGGTGTCCCGCCATGTGGGACGACCGCGCGGCCACGCGGCGTGCGTATGTCCGATCAGACAAACGGGGCTTACCGGAAATGGCCAGGCGAACAATTCTGCCTGGTCAAGAACTCGACCAGGTCTCGACCGGGTGTTGTTTCGCACACAGGGCATTGTGGTCTGGGCTACCAACCGTGATGATCGGCCTGTTCTTCGCAAACAACGCTTAGCGGCCCACTGTCGCCGTTCTTCTGGGAAAGGAGGAGACGGTTGAATCCCGACTCCTTGGTCGGACCGATCGTGACCTTCGTGATCTATCTCGGCCTCATGGTCGCGATGGCTGTGTACTTCTACAGCCGCACGCAGTCACAGTCCGACTTCGTCCTGGGCGGCCGCAAACTGGGCAGTCTGGTCACCGCCCTGAGCGCCAACGCCAGCGACTTCAGCGGTTGGCTCCTGATGGGCCTGCCCGGGGCCATCTACATGTCCGGCCTCGGTGAGGCCTGGATCGCGGTCGGTCTGGCCTCCGGCTTCCTCGGCAGCTGGATCCTGCTCGCACCGCGTCTGCGGGTGTACACCGAACGCGTCACCGACGCCCGGAACGGCGGCGAGTCCGACTCGCTCACCCTCTCCTCCTTCCTGGAGAACCGGTTCAACGACCGCACCCGTCTCCTGCGCGGGGTCTCGGCGGTCCTGATCATCGTCTTCTACTTCTTCTACGTCGCCTCCGGCATGACGGCGATGATGTCGCTGTTCGACCAGGTCTTCGGGCTCAACCCGGTGCTGGCCGTGCTCATCGGGCTCGGCATCGTGGTCGCCTACACCGTCATCGGCGGCTACCTCGCCGTCTCGGTCACCGACGTCGTGCAGGCCATGATGATGTGGCTGGCCCTGCTCATCGTGCCCGTGGTCGCGATCAGCTTCCTGGGCGGCCTCGGCGAGGTCGTCGACGGAGTCAACGCCCGGGGCGACAACCTCATGTCGGCCTTCGGCGGCTCCTCCCTCGCCGACGGCGCCTGGGTGTCCGCCGAGACGCTGGGCTGGGTGGTCATCGTGTCCGGTCTGGCGTGGGGCTTCGGCTACTTCGGCCAGCCGCACATCCTCTCCCGCTACATGGGCATCCGCTCCCTCCGGGACATCCCCAAGGCAGCGGCCATCAGCGTGTCCTGGGCGGTCACCGCCATGGGGCTGGCGCTGCTCGTCGGCTTCGTCGGTATCGCCTACTTCGAGACCCCCCTGGACGACCCCGAACAGGTCTTCCCCCGCCTGATCGACGCCCTGATGAACCCGTGGGTCGCGGGCTTCCTCCTCGCCGCCATCCTCGCGGCGGTCATGAGCACCGCGGACTCCCAGCTCCTGGTGGCCTCCTCCGCCATCACCGAGGACGTCTACCGCGCCTACATCAACAAGGACGCCAGTCCCAAGCTGCTCATGTGGCTCAGCCGTCTGGCCGTCGTGGTCGTGGCCGTGGTCGCCGCCCTGGTCGCCCTCTACGGAGACCAGTCCGTCATGGGTCTGGTCGGCTACGCCTGGGCGGGCTTCGGGGCGGGCTTCGGCCCGGTCCTGCTCTTCGCCGTCTTCTGGCGCAGGATGACCTGGGCGGGCGCCCTGGCCGGCATGGTCGCGGGCGCGACCACCGCCATCGTCTGGGACTTCGTCGACGAGGCCTTCCTCGGCGTCGGTCTGTACGCCATGGTGCCGGCCATCGCCCTGAGCGTGCTGTGCATCTTCGCCTTCAACGGCCTCGGCCGGGTCAGCCCGCAGATGGAGGCGGACTTCGACCGCGTGCAGGACGAGGTCAGGGCCGGCGGCAGGGACGAGGAGCCCCAGCCCGTCGCCTGACGTCCGTCCGCCGGGGCCCGTGGTTCGACCGCAGTGAATCACGGGCCCCGTAACGAACGGCTTCCGTGCCCGTGTCACGTTCGGCACGGGCACGCTCGCGCTCTGGCGCCGCACCGTCCAGAACGGTAGAACGGTGACATGTCGTCACTGACGGAACACCCGGCCGCGTGGACCCGCACCGACGTCCCCCAGGGGTTGGGACTCGGCACGGTCCTGCCCGAGCCCGACGGCCACCGGCTGGAGGCCGGGGAGACCGTGGTGGAGGGGGCGGAGCGCTTCTTCACGCGCTTCACCGTCCGCACGGACCTGGCCTGGACGACCCGCGAGGTCCGCGCCGAGGTGCTCTCGACCTCCGGGCCGAGGTCGGTCACACTCCGGGCCCAGGACGGCCACTGGACCGACGCGGACGGCCGCCCCCTCCCCGAGCTGGTGGGCTGCCTGGACGCCGACGTCGCCGCCACCCCGCTCACCAACACGCTCCCCATCCGCCGTCTCGGGCTGCGTCCCGGAGAACACCGGGACATCGCGGTCGCGTGGATCGACATCCCCTGCCTGCGGGTCCGCCGTGTCCGCCAGCGCTACACCCGGCACCCGGCCGAGGACGGTCTGGAGCGCTACACCTACCGCGACCCCCTGCACGGCGAGTACTCGTTGTCCGTGGACGGCGACGGCGTCGTGGTGGACTACGAGCGGTTCGCCCGCCGCCTGCGCGCGGACCGCTGACCGACGTGGTGAAGCGCTCCCCGGCAAGGGTGATAATCGGTGGACCACGCACCACATCCAGGGAGCGCACGTGACCGAGACCGAGCTGAGCGAGCAGCGCCGCGAGATCATCCGCGAACTCGAAGTCCCCGAGCACTTCGACGTCCACGCCGAGATCGAGCGCAGAGTGGCCTTCCTCACGGAGAGACTCACCACGAACGGGTCCCGCGCGCTGGTCCTGGGGATCAGCGGTGGCGTGGACTCGCTCACCGCCGGGCGCCTGTGCCGACTGGCCGTCGACCGGGCCCGCGAGTCCGGCCACGAGGCCGAGTACGTGGCCGTGCGCCTGCCCTACGGGACGCAGGCGGACGAGGCGGACGCCGCCCGCGCCGTGGAGTTCGGCGCCCCCGACCAGTGCCTGACCGTGGACGTGCGACCGGCCACGGACGCCATGGCCGCCTCCCTCACCGAGGCCGGCGTGACCCACGAGCACGCCTTCGCGGAGGACTTCGTGGTCGGCAACGTCAAGGCCCGCCAGCGGATGATCGCCCAGTACGCGATCGCGGGCGCCGCGCGCGGCCTGGTGGTCGGCACCGACCACGCGGCCGAGGCGGTCACCGGCTTCTTCACCAAGTACGGCGACGGCGGGGTCGACCTCGTGCCGCTGGCCGGACTGACCAAGCGCCGGGTGCGCGCTGTCGCCGCCGAACTCGGCGCTCCCGGGGACCTGGTGAACAAGGTGCCGACGGCCGACCTGGAGACGCTCACCCCGCAGAAGCCCGACGAGGAGGCGCTGGGGCTGACCTACGATCAGATTGACGACTTCCTCGAGGGCCTTCCGGTCCCCGACGAGGTGACCCGCACCCTCGTGGACCGCTACGGTGTGACCGCCCACAAGCGCGCCGTCCCCACCGCTCCCTGATCCCCTCGGTCCCACCGGCACCACCTGCCCGGGCCCGTCAGTGTCTCCGGTCCGCGAACCCCCGCGCCCTCGGCGTTCCCAACGGGACGGTAGTGCTGGCACCACCCCTCGTGGGTGGGCTGGCCGTGGGGGAGAGAGGGTACCCAGCGCCCTCGCGGCGCCCGGCGACCCGAACCTAGGGTCGTTACCAGCGACGCGTCACCACTGCCGTCATCAGTGTCGGCGGGCGCCCGTGATCAGGGCCCCGCATCGGGACGTGTCGGACCCCCCACAGGTCAGCACAGCCCGGTCAGCACGACCAGGCACCTCCGCGTGCCCGGCCGCCCCCGGACCCCGGGAAAGACCAAGGAGCGACAACCCATGACCGTGATCGCCGAACCCGCGAACGCGGGCGGGGACCGGCCTCAGGCCTCCGCCGCAGCACCGGTGGTGGCCGTGCCCCGACCACGGGGACGTGATCGCTTCCTCGACGCCCTGCGCCTGTTCGTCATGGCCCTGGTGGTCCTCCAGCACTGGTGGCTGCCGGTGCTGACCGTGCAGTCCGAGGGCGACCTCGCGGCGACCAGCGTCCTGAGCACCCCGGGCGGGTTCGCGCTCACCTGGGTCTCCCAGGTCATGCCGCTGATCTTCTTCGTGGGCGGGGCGGCCAACATGATCAGCTGGCGCTCGGCCCAGGGCCGGGGCGAGATCGCGTCGGTCTGGTGGGCCAAGCGGCTCAGACGGCTGGCCTGGCCCGTGGTGCCCCTCGCGGTGGTGTGGATCCTCGCCTCGCACCTGGCGGTCCTGGGCGGAGCCCAGCAGCAGCCGGTACTGGTCGGCGCGGGCGCGGCGGGCATGGTGCTGTGGTTCCTGGCCGTGTACGTGCTGGTGGTGGTGGCCACCCCGATCCTGGTGGCCGCCCAGGACAGGTTCGGCTGGTGGGTCCCGGCGGCGCTGCTCGCCGGTGCCATGGTCGTGGACCTGAGCCGGTTCGGCTTCGGGGTGGAGGCCTTCGGCTTCCTGAACGTGGCCTTCGTCTGGTTGGCCGTCCACCAGCTGGGGTTCCGGTACGCGAGCGGTGCGATCCGCCGCCCCCACGCGGCATGGATGGCCGCCGTCGGCGCCGTCACGGTCGTCGTCCTGGTCAACGTGGGTCCGTACTCGTTCAACATGACCGGTGTGTTCGCCGCCGAGACCTCGAACGTCTCCCCGCCGACCCTGGTGCTGGCGGCGCTGGGCGCCGTGCAGGTCGGCGTCGCGATGCTCCTGCGGGACCGGATCTCCGCGTGGACGGACCGGCCCGGTCCGGCGCGGATGCTGGACCGTGTCTCCCCGCAGCTGATGACGGTGTACCTGTGGCACATGCTGCCGATCTCGGTGGTGGCCGGGGTCCTCGTGTACGGCCTGGGCATCAACACCCCCGACCCGATGACCGGGCTGTGGCTGCTGTGGGGCGTGCTCGGCGTGGCGGTCCTGGTGCCGATGATCCTGCCCCTGGCCCACTGGGCGGTGCGGTTCGAGGAGCCGCCGAAGGTCCTGCGCGGCGACCCCGGACTGATCCGTGTGCTGGCCGCCGCCGCGCTGATCGGCGGCGGGCTGCTGGTCCTGACCGTGGCCGGTCTGGGCTTCGGCCTGGCACCGGTCCTGGGTCTGGTGGCCGTGGTGTCGGGCCTGCTGCTCACCGCCGCGCCGCGTCCGCGCGCCGCCGGTGAGCCGACCCGGGCACAGCTTCTGCCCAGTTTCCTGGTTCGTCCCGGTGGTCGTCACGGGTACCTCGGGTAGACCCATGGGATGAACCCCAGACGCATCGCCTTCGACCGGCACGGGAGCGGTCGCCCCGTGGTCCTGCTGCACGGACTCGGCGACCGACGGCAGAGCTGGGAGGCGGTGGCGCCCCGGTTGGCCGCCGACTACGAGGTGGTCAGCGTGGACCTGCCGGGGTTCGGGGAGTCCCCGGCGCCGGGGCGGGACGAACCCTACGACGTGCACAGCATGGTGCGGGTGATCCGGGAGTTCTGCGAACTACACGGGCTGGAGCGCCCCCACCTGGCGGGCAACTCGCTGGGCGGTTCGATCGCCCTCGAACTGGGGGTCCAGGGGGTGGCCGGCTCGGTGACGGTGTTCTCCCCGGCCGGGTTCTCCGACCGCCTCGCCCGCTGGGGCATGCGCACGGTCGGTGTGGTGGCCAACCTGGCCACCCACCTGCCCATGCCGCTCAAGGAACGGCTCGCGGACACCCCGCCCGCGCGGGCCGCGGCACGCATCGCGCTGCGCGGCGACCCCTCCTCCCCGGAGGCCAAGGCGACCCGGTTCGGTATCCAGGGGCTCACCCCGGGAGCGCCGTACGTGCGTATGGTGCCGAGGATCGCGGACTACGACTTCACCTCCCGGCCGATCTCCTGCCCGGTCACCATCGCCTGGGGTGACCGGGACCGAACCCTGCTGCCCTCCAGCGCGGAGCACGCCCACCAGCGGGTGCCCAACGCGCGCATGGTGTCGCTGCTGGGGGTCGGACACATCCCGATGGCGGACGACCCCCTCAGCGTCGCGGAGCACATCCGCTGGACGTGCAGCGCCGCGGACCGGGCCCGGGGGGCGAGCGGAACCCTTCACGGGAAGCACGGCCCGGGATAGCGTTACGCGCGGAACAACTCCCTGAGGAGGCACTGGTTTGACCACTTCGACACACCCTGCCCCGGGCTCCCCCTTGTGGTTGGCGGCGGAGGAACGGCGGTTGGTCGACTTCGCCGCCGGTGCGGCCGTCCCCGACGGGTTCGGCTGGCTGGACGCCAAGGGCGGCGTGGAGCCCGACCGTCCGACCGAGACCTGGATCACCGCTCGGATGACGCACGTGTTCTCCCTGGCGCACCTGCGCGGCGACGCGCGCGCGGCGGAGCTGGCCGACCACGGGGTGGCCGCGCTCTCCGGGCCGTTGCGCGACGCCGAACTGGGCGGATGGTTCGACGCGGTGCCGGAGGGCGGGGATCCCACCCGAGCCCGGGAGCGCTCCCAAGCGCTCCCGGACAAGTCCGCCTACCCCCTCTCCTTCGTCGTCCTGGCCGCCTCCTCCGCCACCCTCGCCGCCCGCCCGGGCGCGCGTGAACTGCTGGACGAGGCCCTGGGGGTGTTCGACGCGCGCTTCTGGGAGGAGGAGGCGGACTGCGTCCGGGAGAGCTGGGACGCCGACTGGACCGTCACCGAGCCCTACCGGGGGGCCAACAGCGCCATGCACTGGGTGGAGGCGCTCCTGGCCGCCGCCGACGCCACCGGCGACACCGACTGGACCCGCCGGGCCCTGGCCGTGGCGGAGCGCCTGGTCCACGGAGTGGCCGCCGCCCACGACTGGCGCCTGCCCGAGCACTTCACCCCGGACTGGCGCCCGCTCCCGGACTACAACCGCGACCACCCTGATCACCCCTTCCGCCCCTTCGGCAGCACCACCGGTCACCTCCTGGAGTGGGCCCGCCTGCTCCTGCATCTCGAACTCGCCCTGGAGCGCGCGGGCGAGACCGCCCCCGCGTGGCTGCGCGCCGACGCCGAACACCTCTTCGCCCACGCCGTCCGGCGAGGCTGGGGCGTGGACGGCGCGGAGGGGTTCGCCTACACCCTGGACTGGGAGGACCGCCCGGTCGTGCGCCAGCGCATGCACTGGGTGGTGGCCGAGGCCACCATGGCCGCGTGGGCGCTGGCCGTGCGCACCGTCGACACCGCCTACACCGAGCGGTACGAGCGGTGGTGGGACTACGCCGACCGGTTCCACGTGGACCGCGAGCACGGCAGCTGGCGGCACGAGCTGGACCCCGCGAACCGCCCCGGGGGAGCGGTGTGGTCGGGCAAGCCCGACGTCTACCACGCCTACCAGGCCACCCTGCTGCCGCAGGTCGGGTTCTCGACCTCGATCGCGGCGGCCCTGCGCGGTACGGGAGGAAGCCGGTGACCGAGGAGACCACGGGCCCCGCCGCCGGAACACCCCGGCTGGTGGTGGTCGGGGAGAACGTGATGGACCTGCTGCCGTCCCGGCACGGCCCGGACGTGTTGCGGGCCGCACCCGGCGGCGGACCGGCCAACACGGCGCTGGCCGCGGCCCGGCTGGGCACGCCCACCCGGCTGCTCGCCCGGATCGGCGCCGACGGTTTCGGCGCGGCCATCCGGGAACGCCTTCTGGCCGGGGGGCTGGACCCTGCCGGTCTGGTCGCGGCGGAGGAGCCGTCCGCCCTGGCCCTGGCCACCCTCGGTCAGGACGGGGCGGCCCGGTACGACTTCCGCATGGACGACGCCGCCGACTGGCGTTGGCGTCCCGGTGAGCTCCCCGGAGCCCTGGAACCCGGGGTGCGGGCCCTGCACGCCGCCTCCATCGCCCTGTTCCGCGAACCGGGGGCCACCCGGATCGAGGCGCTGCTGCGGCGCGAGCACGGCCGGGGACAGGTGACGGTCTCCCTCGACCCCAACATCCGCGCGGACGTGGTCGGGGACCCGGCCGAGGCCCGTGCGCTGGCCCTGCGCCACGCGGCCCAGGCCCACGTGGTCAAGGCCAGCGACGAGGACCTGGCCTTCCTCTTCCCGGAGCACACCCCCGAGGGGGCCGCGCACGCCCTGGCCGCCCTCGGTCCGGCGCTGGTCGTGGTCACCCTGGGCGCGGAGGGGGCCTTCGCCCTCTCCCACGGTGTGCTGGCCGCGGTCCCCGCACCGAGGGTGGAGGTGGTGGACACGGTCGGGGCGGGCGACTCCTTCATGGGAGCCCTCCTCCACCGTCTCGACCTGGACGGGAGGCTGGGTGAGCGGCCACGGGGCCGCCTGACCGGGCTGACGGAGGCGGACCTGGCCGACCTGCTGACCTTCGCCGTCACCGCCGCGGCCCACACGGTCACCCGGGTGGGCGCTGATCCTCCCACCGCCGACGACCTGCGGGAACTTCTGGAGGCCTGAGCGTACCGGGGGGGGGGGGGGG
>NZ_CBDRIY010000032.1:0-73442 GCF_965344335.1 Nocardiopsis eucommiae | reverse complement strand
CCCCCCCCCCCCCCCCCCCCCCCCCCCCCCCCCCCCCCCCCCCCCCCCCCCCCCCCCCCCCCACGACTGTTCAGTCCACCTCCGTGCGGGGGCGTCGGGGACGAGGACCGCGTGGACTAGTCCACGAGACGAAGGACGCCGTAGTTGAAGCCCTTGCGCCGGTAGACGACGCTCGGGGTGTCCTTGACCTCGTCATGGAAGAGGTAGAAGTCGTGTCCGACGAGTTCCATCTCCATCAACGCCTGGTCGATGCTCATCGGCTTGGCACGGTGGAACTTCTCGCGGACGACCACGGGGGTCTCCCCCTGGGTGTCGAGTTCCACGAACTCGTCGGAGAAGCGGCCGTCGAGAGCGACGCCGTCGATCGCCTCCTCGTCACCGCGCTGGGCCGGGGGAGCCTGGGTGACCGTCTGGACGGATGAGGGCAGGTCTCCGGGGAGGTCGGCCGTGGCGGCCGCGACGGAGACGGGAGTGTGGTTTCCGCGGTGCACCTTGCGGCGGTCCGCGGACTTGCGGAGGCGGGCCTCGATCTTGTCGATCGCGAGGTCGAGAGCGCCGTGACGGTCCACGGACGCGGCCTCGCTCCGGATGACCGGGCCGTCCGAGTGGATGGTCAGTTCAACCCGCTCGCGGACGTCGGCGAGCTTGGGGTTGCGCTCCTGGGACACCTCCACATCGACGCTCATGCCCTTGCGCTCCCACTTGGAGAGCCTGTCGAGCTTGTTCTCGACGTGCTGTCGGAACTTCTCACTCACACCAGTGCGTCGACCTTTGACGATGATGTCCATAGGACCCCCTTCATCGCGTGGCCGTCGTGAAGGCGACGGCCAGGCTGGCTCTGCTCCCCTCCCACGGCGGGGAGGGTGTGACGCGTCGGCCCTCCTTCCGTTCGTGCCCCGTTCGCTTGAGGGACACCGCTCGGTTGGAAATGCGTATACCCATCAGAGGCAGGGTCATCACGCGCCCCAGGGACACGATTGGCCGGGGCCTTCGGACGGGAAAGAAGGAAATATGACTCGATTGGGGTGAGTCGCCCACCAAACGGCGAAGACCGGGCGGGATCGGTCGGGGCCCGGGAAGCTCCGGGAGGGAGAGGGCCGAGGCGGTGTCGGGGAACCGTGTGGGGGCCCGCGTCCCCGGGACCTGCGTCCCGGGCACGACGAACCCCCCAACGTCGGCATGCCACCCGTCCGGCCGACCTGGTCTTCGTCCCCACATCCGCCTGCTGAGAGTGTCGCCGCTCTTGTACGCGACTACTGCTCTTCTCCCGGTCATGAGGGACATCGGGACCCTCAGCGGGGCAGGGCTTACCTCTAAGGCGCACCGTGATCGGTCGACGAAAAGTCGCCTTACGTGGGCCGTTTCGCCTGCGCCTGGCATCGGCTTGCCGGATGCGCTCCACGGTGTTCCCGGGAGCACTGTGTATCCGGCGCAACCACGGACCCGGACGGGTGCCATACCTGGACCGTAACCTGTCCCAGCCCGGATGTCAGGTAGCGAACGGGGTACCAAGCGGTCGACAAGCGCCGCAAACCCCTGCGAACAGGCATGTTTCGCCCGATCAGGGGGGTTTGTAAAACCTTCTTTCCGGCCCGGCCCCCGACCCCGAACCTGGTCGGCCCGGAACCCGGTCCCGCTCCGCGAACACCAGGACACCCACCACCGTGGCCCCCTCCGCGCGCAGGGCTCGGGCCGCTTCCGCCACCGTCGCCCCGGTGGTGATCACGTCGTCCACGACGACCACCCGGCGCCCCCGCAGGTCCACGTGCCCGCCTGACGGCCGTACGGCGTCCACCAGGCCCTCGGTGCGATCCATCCCCCGGCACTGGCGGACCCGCCCCCGCCAGCTCCGCCACGGCCCGCTGAACCGCCCGGGCACCACCCCGGGGCCGCTCACCGGATCACCCGATGTTCCACCGGGGTCCGGGGCCGCGTCCGTCGCGGCGCGGCCGTCATCCGCACGGGAACCATCCACCGGGCTCGGCCCACCGGAGGGCTGACGCGCTGCGACGAGGCCGTCCGATACCGATCGCCCGGGCACCACCCCGGGGAGGCTCACCGGATCACCCGATGTTCCACCGGGAACCGGGTCCGCGCGTGTCATCGCGGGGAAGTCACCCGCACCGAGCCCGTGCCCCGCCCTCCCGGGAGTCCTGGGCGCGGCGGAGAAGACACCCCGCCGGTTCACCAGGCGGTCCGCTCGGCACAGACCCACCTGTGGCCGGGCGCGCCGGGCGTAGCGGAGTACCGGGGCCACCCCGGCCGTGGCCGTGGGGCCCGCCTCATGGGCGCAGGCGAGCGCGAGCCGCAGGACCGCGCCGCGCCCGGACCACCCTCCGCGCCCTGGAACGGGCACCAGCAGCGTGTCCGGCGCGGCCCAGCCGGAGGCCCGGTAGGCGACGGCCAGCCTCTCCCCCAGGAACCGGGTCAGGCGGTGCTCCCCCCGGTGCTTGAAGGCGAGCAGGACACGGCGGTGCCGCCCCGCGTACGGCCCGGCCGTCCAGACCGGCGGGCGCCGCCCGCGCGCCTGGCGCGGACGGTGGTCCGTCAGCAGGGTCCGGCAGCGCACGCACAACGGGTCGCCGGGGTCGGAGCAGCCCGCGCAGTCCCGGCGCAGCACGAGTTCCACGAGGGGGTCGAGGAGGGCGACGATCAGGCGCCGCGCGCGCACGAGCGCGCCGCGCCACCGCCGCCGGTGGGCAACGGGGTCCATACCTCCAGCTTGGGCGGGGCGGGGCCGGAGCGCCAGTGCGGATCCGCGACCTGTGGACAACCGGCCCCGCGCGGTCAGCCCGGGAAGGTGGGCGAGCCGCCCTCCACCACGTTCTGCCAGTTCAGGGGGTCGTTGGACACCCAGATGTTGCCGTCGTCCGAGCCAGCCAGCAGGGGTTGGCCGGGCGCCCCCGAGATGGTGATCATCCCGGCGACCGGGGCTCCGGCGCTGGCGGCGGGCGTCCCACCGTCGAGGGAGACGAACAGGGCCTGGGTCGTGCCGCCGTCCCGGCTGCCCAGGACCACCAGCTGGTCACTCGAACGCCAGGCGATGCTGGTGATGTTCTCCAGCTCCTGGTCGGCGAGGCTGATGAAGGCGCCGACGGACACCTGGCCGTCCTCGCCCTCGACCACCCGGCCGACCTGGAGCGAGCGCACACCGTCCCGCTCGGTGACCACGGCGGCACGGGAGCCGTCACGGGAGATCCTGAAGTGCACCAGCGACTGGTCCCGAAGCCCCCTGACCTCGGCCTCCACGACCTCGTCCCCGTCGCGGAGCAGCCAGAGGGCGGTGTCCCCGGGAGCGGGCGGCTCCTCCTCCGCCGCACCGGTACCGGGGTCCTCGTCGTCGCGGGGGGCGTCCTCGTCCTCCTCCTCGTCGGAACGGTCCTCCTCCCCGGTCTCCTCGACCACCCAGAGGTTGCCGTTCACGTCCCAGGAGAGCTCGGTGAAGACACCGTCGCTCAGCACCTCCTGGGTGTGTGCGCCGGGGCTGGCGAAGCTGGTGACCACCTCACGCCCGCCCAGGGTGACGCCCGCGATGGTGCTCTCGTCGAGCGAGACCGCGAACCGGTCCAACGGGACCTCGCCCGAGCCCAGGGGGCCCGGGACCCGCTCGGCGTCGTTGAAGTTGTCGGCGTCCCAGTCGGCCGCCGACCAGAGCTGGCCCTCGTGCGTGTAGTAGGCGTGCACGCCCGAGAAGGTGGCCCCGGGGCTCACCCTCGCCCAGTAGTCGCTGCCCGGCCGGGGGCGGTCCGAGCTGTCGCCGTCGGACTGCGGGAAGCTCACCTCGTCCCCGTTGAGCCGGAGGGTGAACTCCTGGATCTCGGGGAGCTGGCGCAGGGTCCAGGCGATCTGGGCGCCCATCCCGTACTCGTCGGCCTCGGACTGCCCGTTGATGTCGATGACCGCGCGTTCGGTGTCGATCTCCAACTGGGGCGCGGTCCCCTCGGGGAACGCGGAGAGCACGGCCGGGGCCAGCCAGTCGGTCGGGCCGCCGATGAGCTTGCGCAGCAGGCGCTCGGCCAGTTGGTCGGTGCTCACGGGCAGGTACACCGGGTCCGGGACCAGGGCGGTCCCCGCCGGGTTGAAGAAGTACAGGTTGAACGGCCGGTAGGTGCGCTCCACGTCCAGCTGGCTGAGGATGATCTCGTCCGGGAGGTCCTGGATCCGCCACTCGCCCTCGGGGTCGTCCCCCTCCTTGGCGAGGGTGAAGGTCTCCTCCAGCATGGTCCCGGTCTCGGCCGGGACGTACTTGCCGCTCTCGTCGATGCTGGCGATCTCGTTGCTGCGGATGCGCACGGTGGCGCTGAGGCCGTCCGAGGACACCTCCGAGTCCATGTCCACCGCGTCGAGGTCGGAGAACACCCGGACGGCGGCGTCCGGGGTCCACTCCTCGCTCTGCTCGGGGAGCATGTAGCTGCGGGCGGCCTTGTGGTCCTCCTCGAAGCTGCCGAGGTCCTTGAGGAAGCCGTCGATCAGCCCCTCGGGCTCCACCCCGGGCTGCGGACCGGCGGGCAGGAGCCGCACGTATCCGCCGTAGGGGTCACCGGAGCTGTCGCCGCCCTCACTGGGGACGACGGGGCCGGTCATGGGAACACTCGCACAGGCCGCCAGGGACACGCAGGCGAGCGTTCCGGCCGCGATGGTGCGCGCGGCCCGGGCCAGACGTCCCGGTCGCTCCACGTCGCTCACAGCGCCTCCTCCTCGTCGGACCCGAACCGGCCCCGCACGTCCTCGGCCCCGTTCCCGCCGTCCTTGTCACCGAAGGGCGGGTAGTTGCGGCCCAGCGCGATCTCCGGCGGCACCAGGGGCAGCGGGGATCCGCGCAGCTCGGCGCCGGACCGGCGGGGCAGGGACAGCCGGAACTGCGAACCCTGTCCGGGCAGGCCCCAGGCCTGGAGCCAGCCGCCGTGCAGGGTGGCGTCCTCCTTGGCGATGGACAGGCCGAGCCCGGTCCCGCCCGTGGTGCGCACCCGGGAGTAGTCGGCCCGCCAGAAGCGGTCGAAGCACAGGTGCTCCTCCCCCTCCTTGAGGCCCACCCCGTAGTCCCGCACGGCCACGGCGACGGCGTCCCGGTCACCGGCGGCGGCCACCACCACGTCCCGCCCCTCGCTGTGCTCGATGGCGTTGACCACCAGGTTGCGCAGGATGCGGTTGATCCGCCGGGTGTCGAACTCCGCGACCACGGGGTCCGCGGGCAGACGCAGGACCACCTTGATGCCCCGGCCCTCCGCGATCTGCTCGGCGTCCCCCACGGCCTTCATCACCGAGTCGCGAATGTCCGCCGACTCGATGCCCAGGGTGGCGGCCCCGGCGTCGTGGCGGCTGATCTCCAGCAGGTCCGCGAGCAGTTCCTCGAACCGCTCCACCTGGCTCTGGAGCAGTTCCACCGACCTGCGGTGGGAGGCATCCAGCTCCTCACGGTCGTCGAACAGCAGGTCACCGGCCATGCGGATGGTGGTGAGCGGGGTCCGGAGCTCGTGCGAGACGTCGGAGACGAACTGGCGCTGGAGCTTCGACAGCTCCTCCAGCTCCTGGATCTTCTCCTGGAGGTTGCCCGCCATGTCGTTGAAGGACATCGCGAGCCGTGCCAGGTCGTCCTCACCCTGGACCGTCATGCGTTCGGTGAGGTCTCCGGCGGCCAGGCGTTCGGCCGACTGCGCGGCGGAGCGCACCGGTGTGACCACCTGCCGGGTGATCATGAAGGCGATCAGGCCCAGGAGGATCACCAACAGCACCGCGACCAGGGCGACCGTTCCCTGCACCAGGTCCAGGATCTCCTGCTCGTGCTGGAGCGGGAAGATGTAGTAGAGCTCGTAAGCCTGGTTGATCTGGGCGCCCACGACCAGCGCCGGTTCGACCGAACCGTCCTCCATGTCGATGCGCGTGTACGTGTGGTACTGCTGGTCGAACACCTCGGACTGACGGACCTGCTCGACCAGGCGCGGCGGGACGCTGCCCTCACCGGTGGCCCAGCCGAGCTCGTCGCTCACCGAGGGCAGGATGAACACGCTGTACAGCCCGGTGTCGCCGCTGCGGCTGGTCAGCTCGCTGGCGACGTTGTTCAGGAGACGGTTGCGGTCACCGATCTCGTTCTCCTGGAGCTCCGCGAGCGCGTAGTTGAGCCCCGCTCGGTGGTCGTTGACCGCAGCGTTGGTCTTGGCGTCCAGCAGACCGCCGCGCACCTCGGAGATGAGCACGTACCCCAGCCCCGCCATGACCAGCAACGACAGGACCAGGGTCGTGCTGATCACCCGCAGGTGCAGGGAGCGGCGCCAGTTGGTGTGCACCCCGCGTACCAGCGCGCGGGCGGCGCGCTGGGCGAGGAGGTAGGCACGGGTCAGGCCCGTGTTGTTGTCCCGCCAGCCGCCGCTCTCGGGCAGGCCGGGGGGAGGGGCGGACCGCTCTCCCTCGGAGTCGGCTCCCCTCCCCTCCTCGGGTTCGGACGCGGTCATGTGGGTCCAGAGCGGGTCAGGCGGTCCCGGCCTTGTAGCCGACGCCGCGGACGGTCACGACGACCTCGGGGTGCTCCGGGTCCTTCTCGATCTTGGCGCGCAGGCGCTGCACGTGCACGTTGACCAGGCGCGTGTCAGCGGCGTGGCGGTAGCCCCAGACCTGCTCCAGCAGGACCTCGCGGGTGAAGACCTGGCGCGGCTTGCGCGCCAGGGCGACCAGCAGGTCGAACTCCAGCGGGGTGAGGCTGATCTGTTCGCCGTCGCGGCGCACCGCGTGCCCGGCCACGTCGATGGTGATGTCACCGATCTGGAGGACCTCGGGCGCGGGCTCCTCGGTGCGGCGCAGACGCACGCGCACGCGGGCCACGAGCTCCTTGGGCTTGAACGGCTTGACGATGTAGTCGTCGGCGCCCGACTCCAGGCCGAGGACGACGTCCACGGTGTCGCTCTTGGCGGTCAGCATGACGATGGGAACCCCGGACTCGGCGCGGATCTGACGGCACACGTCGATCCCGTCGGCCCCGGGCAGCATCAGGTCGAGGAGGACCAGGTCGGGCTTGGTCTCGCGGAAGGCCTCCAGAGCCTTGTCGCCGTCGTGGACGAACGAGGGCTCGAACCCTTCACCGCGCAACACGATGCCCAGCATCTCGGCGAGGGCGAGGTCATCGTCGACAACCAGTACACGTCCCTTCATCGGTGTGTCCGGCGCCAGGGTCCACCGCCTCGGAGGCGGGGGTACCGGCGCCTACTCCTCTCTCCTGGAACACTCAAGCGGCGTCAGTGGTCGGTGCCCGTGATCCCCGGGATCGGGGAACGATCCCCGACTGGGGACCGCGTTTCGCCTCCCCAACCTTGCCAGCTTTGGACACTGTTGGAGGAGCGGTCAGCGGTGTTGGGCCCTTTTGGACCGTATTCGGTCACCGGCGGCGTCATCCCCGGCGAAGGAAGGCCCGGAAAGCTTCGTGACTTGGCCGGTTGGTAACAGAAAGCATACAAAAGGAATGAAGTGCGTGGGTTGCCTACGACACACTGCAAGGCCACTGAGAAGCGGTGGAACCGGCCGGTAGGTTGGTTTCCGACACGTCAGAATTGGCGCGAAAACGCTCGCGCGCAGTAACCGAACCTCACGGAGGGCGGGCAGATGAGCCAGGAGGACGACCACCGGGAGAGGCCGGGGGGCATCCCCGACGGTCCCGAAGGACAGGGGTCGCCCGATTCTGGAGACACCCCCGAGGCGAGCGGTTGGGCCGCACCGGGACAGGGTGCCGCCTCCCCGCCGGACGAGGCCGGCGGCCGCCCCGGGTTCGCTCCCCCCGAGCAGGGCACGCCGCACGCGTACGGCACCCCTCCCGCGGGTCAGGGCACCCCTCCCGGGTACGGCACCCCTCCCGGCCAGGGCGCCCCGCAGGGATACGGACCTCCCGCCGGTCAGGGCCCTCCCCCGGGGTACGCGCCGCCTCCCGGCCACCCCGGCTACGGACCGCCTCCCGGATACGGACCCCAGCCCGGCTACGGTCCCCCGCCCGGACACCACCAGCAGCCCGGGTACGGCCCCCCGCCTCCGGGGTACGGACCCCAGCCCGGCTACGGACCGCCCGGACCGGGCGCGCCCCACGGGCACGCGGCCCCCACCCAGGACCCGAACGCCCCGCGCCCCGCCCCCATCAAGCCCGGAGTCGTCCCGCTCCGCCCGATGTCGCTCGGTGACGTCTTCAACGGCGCGTTCACCTACGTCCGCCAGAACCCGCGGACCACCTTCGTGCTGTCGCTGATCGTCATGGCGGTCGCCTCGATCGTCGGCAGCGTCGCGACGGTCTGGGCCACCGGCGACTCCCTCTCCACCCTGAGCACGTTCGACGAGATCCTGGCGGACCCGGAGGCGTTCGACCCGGACGACCCGATGTTCGCCACCTCTCCGTTCGCCACGCTGCTGACCTTCGCCGGCGCCCTCATCGTCCTGGTCGGCGGGGCGATCCTGACCGGCACGCTCTCCTCCGTGGTCGGCATGGCGGTGCTGGGCTACCGGCTCACCATCGAGCAGGCCTGGGCCTCCGTGCGCGGCCGGGTCGGCGCCATCATCGCCCTGGCCTTCATCAAGCTGGCCATCCAGATCGCCATCGGCGTCGTGGCCTCCATCGCCTTCTTCATCGCGCTGTTCATCGGCCTCATCGCCGGTTTCGGCATGGCGGACCCCGTGGCGGGCCTCATCATCGGCCTCCTCATCATGTTCGTGGCGGCCGTGGCCGTCGGTGTCCCCACCTTGTGGGTCTGGATCCGCCTCTACTACGCCATGCCCCTGGTCGTGCTGGAGCGGCTGGGCCCGGGCCAGGCCATCGCCCGCTCGTGGCGCCTCTCCCAGGGCGCCTGGTGGCGCACGTTCGGCTACTGGCTGCTGAGCGGGGTCATCGTGCTGGTGGTGAACATGCTGCTGGCCGGCCCGCTCGGCATCGCCCTCCCCTTCCTGTTCGAGGTCGACACCTTCGGTCCGATCCTGGCGGGGACCGTCAACTACGTGGTCACCGTGCTGATCTACGCCGTCACCCAGCCCTTCCTCGCCGGGGTGACCACCCTGCTCTACATCGACCTGCGGATGCGCCGTGAGGGTCTCGACCTCCAGCTGCACCAGATCGCCCAGCGGGGCCAGCCGGTCGGCTCGGAGGTCTACCTTCCCGGGTACCGCGCGTGAGGGCCCCGCTCATCGCACCCCTGGACGTGACCGGGGAGGAGGGTCGGCGGCGGGCCATCGAGGAGCTGTCCGACCCCCTCTACGGCAAGAACGAGCCCTCCCTCCTGGACCGGTTCCTGAACTGGTTCGGTGAACTCCTCGACCGCCTCGTCTCGGCGGGCGAGGGGGTCGTCCCCGGCGGGTGGATCCTGGCGATCGTGCTGTTGGTCGTGGCGGTCCTGGTGATCGTCCTCATCGTCTACCTGCGGCCCTCCCGCAACCGAAGGGCCGAACCTCCCCTGCACGAGGGTGTGGTGCGCACCGCCGCCGACCACCGGGTGCTGTCCGACCAGGCGGAGGCCCGGGGCGACTACGTGGAGGCCGTCCTCGAACGCCTGCGGGCGATCAGCGTGGACCTGGAGGACCGGGCCATCGTCGGCCCGCGCCCCGGACGGACCGCCACCGAGCTCGCCGCCGAGGCCGCCCTGTCGCTTCCCGGTGAGGCACGGGAACTGGACCAGGGCGCCCACCTGTTCAACGACGTGGTCTACGGTGACCGCGCCGCCACGGCCGAGGCCGCCCGCACCATGCGTGAGCTGGACGTGCGGCTGGGCGCGGCCCACCCCGTACTCGACGACGAAGGGTCCCGATGACGACCACCGCACCGGGACCGGTCCCTCCGCGATCGACCTCCGGACGCCTGTGGCGTGCCGGGAGGATGCCGCTCGCCGTCATCACCGTGCTGGTCGTGGCGGCGGTCCTGCTGTCGCTGGGCGAGGAACAGTTCCCCTCCGGTTACCTGGAGCCCGGCAGCCCCGAACCCCACGGTTCGCGCGCGCTGGCGCGGCTGCTGGGCGAGGACTCCGACGTCACCGTCGCCCGCACCTCGCCCGAGGCCGTCCGGGCCGTGGAACGGTCCGGGGACGACACCCTCCTGCTGCTCATGCTCGACCACCGGCTGCTCCCCGAGGAGCTGGACACGCTCGCGGGGTTGGAGACCGACACCTTCCTCGTGCAGCCGTCGCTGCGTTCCCTCACCACCTTCGCACCCGGCGCGGACGTGACCGGGCGGGCCCACGACGACCGCGCCCAGGCACCCGACTGCGCGCTCCCCGACGCCGCCCTCGCGGGCGACGCCGAGGTCGCCGGTGAGGTGTACTCGGCGGAACCCGGGGTGGAGGCCCTGGGCTGCTACCCCTCCGGTGACGGCTTCTCGGTGCTCCAGGTGGCCCGGTCCGACGGATCCACGACGACGGTCCTCGGCACCGGGGCCCCGCTCACCAACCGCGACCTCGACGCGGCGGGCAACGCGGCGCTGATGCTCAACCTGATCGACGCGGAGCACGTGGTGTGGCTGAGGCCGGACCCGCCGCAGGAGGTCGGGAGCGCGAGCCCCTGGGACCTGGTCCCGCCGGGCGTGCGCTGGTCGCTGGTCCCGCTGGCACTGGCCCTGCTGCTGTTCGCCCTCTGGCGCGGTCGGCGGATGGGCGCGCTGGTCCCCGAAGCGCTTCCGGTCGTGGTCCGGGCCGCCGAGACCACCGAGGGCCGCGCCGGGCTGTACCAGTCCCGGCAGGCGCGCGACCGCGTGGGCGCCGCGCTGCGCGAGGGGTTCCTGGAACGGTCGGTGCCCCGGCTGGGCCTGAACCCGGACGCCGGTCCGGACGCCGTGGTGGCGGCCGTGGCCGAGCGGAGCGGGGCCGATCCCCAGGCCGTGGCGCCGTTGCTGTACCCGGCCCAGCCGGACCCGTACACGGCGGACGACGCCGCGATGCTGCGGCTGTCCGAGGAGCTTGACCGACTCTCCGAGGACCTGCGGTGAGCCCCGCGCCACCGTCCCCCGGACGAGAACAGACCACTGAGGTATCGAGAGAGGTAGACGGCACGTGAGCGCCTTCACACCCGAGGCACTGCCCTCCGCCGACGAGGCCCGGGCGGCGCTGACCGCTCTGCGCCGCGAGGTGGCCAAGGCGGTCGTGGGCCAGGACGAGACGGTGACCGGGCTGGTCGTGGCACTGCTGTGCCGTGGCCACGTACTGCTGGAGGGCGTGCCGGGTGTCGCCAAGACGCTGCTGGTGCGCACGGTCTCGCAGGCCCTGTCACTGGACCACAAGCGGGTGCAGTTCACCCCGGACCTGATGCCGGGCGACGTGACGGGTTCGCTCGTCTACGACCAGCACACGGCGAAGTTCGAGTTCATGAAGGGCCCGGTCTTCACCAACCTGCTGTTGGCCGACGAGATCAACCGGACCCCGCCCAAGACCCAGGCCTCCCTGCTGGAGGCCATGGAGGAGCGCCAGGTCACCGTGGAGGGGCGGCCGGTCGCGCTGCCGGACCCGTTCATGGTCGCGGCCACCCAGAACCCGGTCGAGTACGAGGGGACCTATCCGCTGCCCGAGGCCCAGCTGGACCGGTTCCTGCTCAAGGTGACGGTCCCGCTGCCGGAGCGCAACGCCGAGGTCGCCATGCTGGGCCGACACGCCGCCGGGTTCGACCCCAGCGACCTGGACGCGGCGGGCGTGACCGCCGTGGCCGGGGCCGCCGAGCTGCACGCGGCGCGCGCGTCCGTGGCCCAGGTGCGGATCGCGCCCGAGGTCCTCGGCTACATCGTGGACCTGTGCCGCGCCACCCGCTACTCCGCGTCCCTCCAGCTGGGCGCCTCCCCGCGCGGCGCGACGGCCCTGCTGCGCACCAGCCGGGCGTGGGCGTGGCTGTCCGGTCGCGACTACGTGACCCCTGACGACGTGAAGGCCCTGGCCAAGGGCACGCTCCGGCACCGGATCGGACTGCGGCCGGAGGCGGAGCTGGAGGGTGCCACCGCCGACGGTGTGCTCGACGGTGTGCTGGCCTCCGTCCCGGTGCCGCGCTGATGGTGGTCACCGGCCGGGCCTCGCTCCTGGCACTGGTGGCGGTGGCCGCCGTGGCGGTCTCCGGGGACATCGGCGGGATCGTCACCTTCGTCTCCGTCGGTCTCGTGGTGCTGCTGGTCGCGCTGGACGCGCTGTTGGCGACCTCTCCGAGGCGGCTCCGGCTGTCCCGCGAGGGCGACACCACGCTGCGCCTGGGCGAGACGGCCGAGGTGTGCGTGACGGTGGCCAACCCGACCCGGCGGCGGCTGCGCGGCCGGGTGCGCGACGCCTGGCCCCCGAGCGCGCACGCCTCCCCCCGGGCCCAACCGCTGCTGGTGGGACCGGGGGAACGGCGTCGGGTACGGACCGTGCTCACCCCCACGCGCCGGGGCGACGCCCGTGCCGCCGGGGTGACGGTGCGCAGTGTCGGACCCCTGGGACTGGCCGGGCGTCAGCGCACGCTCACGGCCCCCTGGACCGTGCGCGCCCTGCCGCCCTTCCACAGCCGCAGGCACCTTCCGGGCAAGCTGTCCCGGCTGCGTGAGCTGGAGGGTCAGCACACGGCGATGGTGCGCGGGCAGGGCAGCGAGTTCGACTCCCTGCGCGACTACGTGCCCGGTGACGACGTGCGCTCCATCGACTGGCGGGCGACCGCCCGCAACGACGGCGTGGTCGTGCGGACGTGGCGCCCCGAGCGGGACCGGCGCATCCTCATCGTGCTGGACACCGGCCGCACCTCGGCCGGTCGGGTCGGCGACACTCCCCGACTGGACCACGCGATGGACGCGGCTCTGCTGCTGACCGCGCTCGCGGGCAAGGCGGGCGACCGGGTGGACTTCATGGCCCATGACCGTTCCGTGCGTGCCCAGGTCCGGGCCTCGGGCAAGGGCAGCCAGGTCAACCGGGTGGTGGAGGCCATGGCCACGCTGGAGGCCACACTCGTGGAGTCGGACCCGGCGGCCCTGGTGAGCTCCGTGCTCACCCAGGGGCGGTCGCGCAAGCTGGTCGTGCTGCTCACCGACCTCAACGCCACCTCGCTGGAGGAGGGCCTGCTGCCGAGGCTGCCACTGCTCTCGACACACCACCTGCTGCTGGTGGCGGGGGTCAGGGACCCCGAGGTGGAGGAGATGGCGGCCGGGAGGGGTGGGCCGGAGGCCCTGTACCGGGCGGCGTCGGCCGAACGGACGCTGAGCGAGCGGCACCGGATCAGCAGGGAACTGCGCCGGATGGGCGCCGAGGTGGTGGACGCGAGCCCCGAGCAGATCGCTCCGGCGCTCGCGGACGCCTACATCAACCTGAAGGCCCAGGGGCGGCTGTAGGACGGAACGAACGCGAGGGGCCACCACCGGGTGCGGTGGTGGCCCCTCGTGGTTCCGGGTCCCGGGTCAGGCGTCCTGGTCGGAGCCGCCCCGCAGCTTGGCGCCGACCTCGAGGGCGGAGCGCTCCTCGGTCAGGCGTCGCAGCGCCTCCTCCTTGGAGATGGCGGTCCTCGGGGTGACCAGGCTGACGACCACCCCGGCGACCAGGGCCACCGCCAGCGACGGGATCACGGCGTTGCCCCAGAAGGCGGTGAACGAGGCGACGTTGTTGACGACCAGCGCCGCCACCGAGCCGCCCAGCATCGCGGCGATCCCGCCCTGCCAGGTGGCGCGGGGCCAGAACTTGCCGAGGAGCGACGCCACCAGCAGGCCGGTGAGCACCGTGGAGATCATCAGGGTGATGTACCCGATCAGGGTCGTGGCCATGAGGGAGAACACGAGGGCGAGCCCCATCACGGCGATCAGTCCCCAGCGGGAGTAACGGACCAGGTTCCGTGGGTCGGGAAGCCGGCCCGTGACCAGCTGGGAGATGTCGCGGACCAGGATGGTGACGCTGACGATGGCGTCCGAGTCACCCGAGGACATCGTGGCCGACAACCCGGCGACCAGCAGGAACGCGCCCAGCCACACCGGGAACAGGGTGGTGACCAGGTAGGGGAAGGCCATGTCCGGGTTGTCGAGGGCGGGTTCGAGGGTGTGGGCCGACATCCCCGCGATCGCCGGGAGGATCGAGAACGCCGCGAAGAGGGCACCGGCGAGGACGAAGCTGCGCCGCACGGTCCGCACGTTGACGGCCGAGTAGATCCGCTGGCGGTACGAGGGGGTGGCCAGCACGCCGACGGCGATGACCACGGCGAGGGAGAGGGCGGGCACCGGGCCCAGTGCCTCGTAGCCGAACAGGGAGAGCGCCTCCTCGGAGGAGCCCTCGCTGATCCCGTCGAGTCCGCCGACGCTCACCAGCGCCAGGACGGCGAGGATGGTGAAGCCGAGGAAGAGGATGGTGCCCTGGATGGCATCGGTGATCACCACCGCGAGGTAGCCGCCGACGACCGTGTAGACGCCGAAGCCCAGGGCGATGACCACCTTGGCCGTGTTCTGGTCCATGTCGGTGAGGAAGGAGAGGTACATGGCTCCACCCATGATGTGCGCGCCCAGCCATCCCACGGAGGCCAGGAACAGCAGGACGGCCACCACCCCCTTGATCGCGCGGCTGGCGCCGAAGTAGTAGCTCATCTCCTCCGGGAAGGTCATGAACCCCTTCTCGCGGACGTCGGCGAAGAGCCACAGCAGGAGGAAGACACCGGCGGCGCCGCCGACTCCGTACAGGGCGCCCGCCCAGCCGTTCTGGTAGGCGAAGCCGACCGCGCCCAGGCTGGAACCGGTGCCGACGAGGGTGGCCAGGGTGCTCCCCATGACCAACGGGGTGCCCAGACCGCGTCCGGCGAGGAGGAAGTCCTCGCCGTCCTTGGTGCGCCGGGCGACCCACCAACTGATCGCGATCATCAGCAGCACCGAGGCGAGCAGTGCCGACAGGTAGATCACGTTGGTCTGGCTCATGACGAACCTCCAGGGGTGACGGGGGGAGGGGGTGGTGGGGAGTTGGGGTGGGGGTGTGAGAGGCGGGGCCCGGGGGTGTGGGGCCCGGGGGTGTGAGAGGCGGGGAGCGGGTGTGGAGACCGGGTGTGGCCGGAGTGTGCGGCCCGGACCCGGGGACCGGGCCGCACGGTGGGAGCGGGGGCTCGGGGCCCCGGGATCAGTCGGCCGGGTGGTACAGGACCGCGTCGACCTCGATGGCGAAGCCGGGCAGGTCCGCCTGGATGGTGGTACGCACCGGCGCCTTGTCCCCGAAGTACTCCGCGAACACCCCGTTCATCGCCTGGAAGTCCGCCAGGTCGCGCAGGTAGACCCGGGCCTGGACGGCCTCCGACAGGTCCGCCCCCGCGGCCGCCGCCACGGTGGCCAGGTTGTCGAACGTGGCGCGCGCCTGCTCCAGGAACGGGCCCTCGATCACCGAACCGTCGGTGCGGTGCGGCGTCGCCCCGGCGAGGTACACGAAGTCCCCGGCCACGACCGCGTGGGAGTAGGGACCGCCGGGCGGTGCGGCGTCCGGGGTGTTGACGATCTTCTTCTCAGCCATGCTTCCTCCTTGGGTGGGTGGTACCGGTGGTCGACCGGACCGGTGCTGAAGTTCGGTGCTGCGGTGGTGCAGTGGTCAGAACAGGGTGCGAACGGCGTCCACGACCCGGCCGTCCGCGTCGAGCACGGGGATCAGCGGCCACTTGTCGAACACCGTGCAGGCGTGGGAGAGCCCGAGTTCGACCACGTCTCCCACACGCACCGCCTCCTCGGCGGGAGCGCTGAGGTCGAGGAACGCGTGGTGGTCGTTGAGCTCGACCACGCGCGCCCCGTCCGCCAAGGGGATTCGTTCCCCGTCGCGCAGCACCGCGCGCGGAACGGGCAGGTCGACGTCGAACGACACGTCGCGCTTGCCGACCCCCAGCAGCGCGCGACCCGGCTCCGGGCGGGACAGGACCCGCGCGTGGCAGCTCAGCGCGGGGCGCAGGGGGTCGTCGTCGGCGGCGGACCGCAGGGGCGACGCCCGCTCCATGAACAGGTCGTCGTGGGTCACGTAGCAGCCGGAGCGAACGATTCGGCGGACCGGGCGCGACAGCTCGGGTGGCTCCGCGAGGGCGTCGGAGACCAGGTCGGGATAGCTGCTCCCGCCCGCGGTGACGATCACCTCGGCCGCCTCGTCGAACAGGTGCTCCGCGTCGGCCCGGCGGGCGAGGTCGTACAGGCGGTCGAGCCAGGCGCGCACGCGGTCCGGGGAGTCGTCGTCGCGGCGCTGGGGGAACACTCCCTCGAAGGCCTCCACCCCCACGAGGGTGAGTCGCGGTGAGGCGGCGACCGTGCGGGCCAGTTCCAGGGCCTGCTCCGGGTCCCGGACTCCCGTGCGGCGTCCGGCCACGCCGAGCTCCACCAGGACCGGCAGGGGTCGGGCGGCTCCGGCCAGGGCATTCTCCATGATCCGGACCCCTTCGACGGAGTCCACCAGGCAGAGCGGCTCGAACCCGGGGTCGGCCAGGGCGTCGGCCAGCCAGGCCAGCTGGGCCGGTTCCACGACCTCGTTGGCGATCAGGACCCGGGGCACACCGAAGCGGCGCATCACCCGGGCCTGGGCGACGGTGGCGGCGGTCAGACCCCAGGCGCCCCGCTCCAGCTGCGCCGACCACAGCCGGGGGGCCATCGTGGTCTTGGCGTGCGGGGCGAGGTCGACTCCGTGTTCGGCGCACCAGCGGGCGAACCGGTCGAGGTTGTGCGTGAGCGCCGCCTGGTCGAGGGTGACGGCGGGCAGCCAGAGGTCGCTCAGGTGCAGGTCGGCGGCGCGGATCCGGTCGACCGACGTGGGGCCGTCCGGCACGGACCGCGCCTCCACCGGCGCGGAGTCGAGTGCGGCCAACGGCGCGGTGGGGAGCCCGTGTCCGGCGGCGGGGTCGGTGGGCAGGGGTCTCGAAGGTGACTCTGTCAAGGTGCGCTCCCGTCGTTTCCGGCCCTCAGGCACGGTCCTTGGCGGCTGGGCGGGGGAAGGGCTCGTCGAAGTCCTCGGGGCGGTCCAGGCGCTGGACGGCGGAGCGCACCTGCTGGTGACGGTGGTCCTCGGCCCGTTCCTGGGCGGCGCTCAGGGGTACCCACGCCGGGGGCGGCTCGGCGGCTCGCGGTGTGAGCAGGCAGCCGCGGGCGTAGGTGGCGGTGTTGGTCAGGCGGAGCGGGGCCTCCCGGGTGCCGCCGTGCACGTCGACGACGGGGAAGCGCCCCTCCTCGGCGTCGAACACGGCGATGTCGGCGTCCGCGCCCGGGCTCAGCGTCCCGGCGGGCAGGCCGAACGCGCGCGCGGGGCGGTGGGTGGCGGCGGCGACCACGTCGGTCAGGCCCATTCCGGCGGCCAGGGCCTTGCCCATGACGGTCGGCAGGTCGAAGGCGGGGCCGTACACGGACCGGATGTGCAGGTCGGTGGAGACCAGGGGGACCAGACCGGCGGCCAGCTCGGCTTCGAGCACGTCGAAGTCGAAGGCGCCGGAGCCGTGCCCCAGGTCGAAGAGCACGCCGGAGTCGCGCAGGCGCAGCAGGGTGTCCGCGGGGCGGCCGTCGACCACCAGGCCGGTGGCGACCCCGGTGGCGCAGTGGGTGACGACGTCTCCCTCGGTGAGGAAGGGCGCGATGTCACCGAGGTCGGGCGGGCCGTAGCCGATGTGCACCATGAGCGGGCGCTCCAGGCGGCGTGCCAGCTCCGCGGCTCTGCGCAGGGGCTCCACGCCGTGCGCGCCGACGGTGTGGCTGTCCATGCGCGCCTTGACGCCGCAGACGAAGTCACCGTGGCGGGCCACCACGTCCGCGGCCGCGTCGACGTCGAGGTTCTCCAGGACGTGGTGCTCGCCCGTGCGTCCGACCAGCCCGATCCCGGAGACGTTGACCAGGGCCCGGACGCGGAACGGGGCGGGCTCGGCCACACTACGGCGCAGCCCGTCGAGGCCGTAGGCACCGGCGGAACCCGCGTCGACCCAGGTCGTGACGCCGGTGCGCCAGGCGATCGGCTCCGGGTCCACGCCCCAGTACGTGGCGCCGTGCAGCACGTGGGTGTGCGCGTCCACCAGACCGGGGAGCACCAGCTTCCCGTGGACGTCCTCGACCCGTGCGGCCCGGTCCACCGGCAGGGCGGCGGCGACCTCCGCGATCCGTCCGGCCCTGACAGCGACGTCGGCCGTCCCGTCACGCCCCGAGGCCGGGTCGATGACGCGGCCGCCGCGCAACAACAGGTCCCACACTCGAGCCACCTCCGTTGTGCTGCGTACTGCGCAACACTGTTGCGCGGTGAACAACATATTGAATAGCATTCGCCGGTGACGCAGGTCAACACATCCCGTGAGACCAGTCACCAGACGAACCGGAGGTCGTGAGTGAGCACGCAGCGACGGATCGAGGTACCAGCGCCGTCCTCTCCCGCGAGCTCCCAGGACGCGTCCCCCTCTCCACTCGACGCGGTGTGCGTGGGCGAGACGATGGCGCTCCTCATCCCCGAACCGCACTCCAACGGGTCCCCCCGATTCCACGCCGAGATCGGCGGAGCCGAGTCCAACGTCGCGGTGCACCTCGCCCGCGCCGGACGGGCCGTCGCGTGGCGCAGCGCGCTGGGCGACGACGTGTTCGGGCACCACGTGCGCGAACGCCTGACCGACGCGGGCGTGCGGTGCCTGGTCCGGGAGGACCGCACGCGCTCCACCGGCCTCTACATGAAGGAGCCCTCCCCCGAGGGCACGCGCGTGCGCTACTGGCGCGCCGGATCCGCCGCCTCCACCCTGCGCCCGGCGGACGCGGCCGAGGTGTGGCGGTGGCGGCCCCGGCTGGTGCACACGACCGGGATCACCGCCGTCCTGTCCCACACGGCGCGTGACCTGGTGCGGGAGCTGTTCGAGCAGGCGCCCCCCACGACCGTGCGCAGCTTCGACGTGAACTACCGCCCCGCGCTGCACGGCGCGGACAACGCCGACCTCCTGCTGGACCTGGCCCGCCGCGCCGACGTGGTGTTCTGCGGCCTGGACGAGGCCCAGTCCCTGTGGCGGGTCGAGTCCCTGCCCCACCTGGTCGAACTCCTGGCCGGCCCGGACGGCCCCGACCTCGTCGTCGTCAAGCAGGGCGCCCGGGGCGCCACCGCCGTCCGGGACGGGCGGACCTGGTTCGAGCCCGCTCCCCGCGTGGAGGTCGTCGAACCCGTCGGGGCCGGGGACGCCTTCGCCGCCGGGTTCCTCGACCGCCTGCTGGACGGTGCTCCCCTGCCCGACTGCCTGGCGGAAGGCGCCAGACTGGCCGGGGTGGTGCTCGGACTCCCCGGTGACATCCCGCCTCCGCAGGAGGGGTCCCCCGCCACCCGCTGAGAGGCCGTCCCAGTCCGGAACCGCCTCCGACCACCCCAGGGGCCGCGCCCCTGCAGACCAAGGGGAGAACCACCGGTGTCCAACAGTGTCGAACGCGCCCTGCGCATCCTCGTGGAGCTGGCCGACGGTCCCAGCACCATCAGTGAGCTCGGCCGCCGCCTCGACGTGCACCGCACCACCTCGCTGCGCCTGCTGCGCACCCTGGAGGAGGAGCGGTTCGTGCGCCGCGCGGACGACGGCGCCTACCGGCTGGGGCCCCGCCTTGCCGCCCTCGCCGCCGCCGCGCTGGACGGGCTCGACATCCGCGACAGCGCCGCCCGGCACCTCGCGGCGCTGGGCGACACCTGCGGGCAGACCATCCACCTGGGCGTGCTGGAGGGCCACCAGGTGATGTACCTGGACAAGGTGGAGTCGCGACAGGCCGTGCGCATGTACTCCCACATCGGCGCGCTGGCGCCGCTGCACGCCACCGGGATCGGCAAGGTCCTCCTCGCCTACCTGTCCGCCGGGGAGCGCGACGACCTGCTCGGGGCCTCCCCCTACCCCCGGTACACACCGAACACGCTCACCGACCGGGCGGCGCTCGACGAGGTCCTCGACCGCACCGCGCGCCAGGGGTGGGCCCTGGACGACTTCGAGCACGAGGAGTTCATCCACTGTGTGTCCGCGCCGGTCTTCGACGCGGCCGGACGGGTGGCCGCCGCGATCTCCGTGTCGGCCCCGAGCATGGTGCTGGACCGGCCCGGGCTGCTCGCCCACACCGAGGACCTGACCTCCACAGCGAGGGCCATCAGCGAAGAACTGGGTTGGAGCCAACGATGACCACGAACGACGGCGCCCCGACGGGCTCGATTCCCGGCTGGGCCGACTTCTTCCGTGAGGGGCTCGCCCCCGTCCCCGTGATCCTGATCCTGCGCGGGACCACACCCGAGGAGGCGGTCGCCGCGGCCCGGGCCGCATGGAGCGCGGGGGTGCGGCTGGTGGAGGTCACCCAGGAGAGCGAGGCGGGGGCGCCCGCCCTGGGAGCGGTGGTGAGCGCCGCCGAGGGGCGGCTCCCCGTGGGCGCGGGAACGGTGACCACGCCCGAGCGGCTGCGCCGGGCGGTCAACGCCGGAGCGGAGTTCGGGGTGGCCCCCGGGCTCGACCCGGACACCGTCGCGGAGGCCGACCGCCTGGGCGTGCCGTTCCTTCCCGGGGTCTCCTCGCCCACCGAGGTCGGTCAGGCGCTCCGGCTGGGGGTCACCACGGTGAAGGCGTTCCCGGCCAAGGTGCTGGGGCCCGCCTGGGTGTCCGCCATGGCGGGCCCGTTCCCCGAGATCCGCGTCGTTGCCACAGGCGGGGTCGACGCCCGGAACGCGGCCGACTACCTACGCGCGGGAGCGGTCGGCGTGGGCGTGGGCCGCTCCGCGACCGAGGGCGGCGCCCTGGCCGAGCTGATCCGAACCCTCTAGGCGGTGGGCTGCGGAGGCAACGCCCCTTCGTGCACTATGTGTGCCATGGCCCCTCCCCCCGAAGCCCACAACCACGCCGACGGACCCGTGTACGGGCACCTGGTCCAGGCCCGGGACATCCACGGTGGCGTCACCGTGAACGCCGCGCCGGTGGCCGCCCCGGTGCACGACGTCAGTTTGGATCCTCCACGTCCCTCCACCGCGGTGCGCGGGCGCGACTCCCTCCTCGACGCGCTCCGCGCGGCCATGGAACGGGGGGCACCCGTCCCCCACGTGCTCACCGGCCCTGGCGGGTTCGGCAAGACCACCGTGGCTGCCTCGCTCGCGGAGCACGCCCGGTCGGAGGGCTGGACGGTGTTCTGGGTGCGCCCGGACACGATCCAGCCGAGCATGCTGGAAGCCGCCGTCGAGCTGGGGGGTTCTCGACAGGAGGCAGACCAGTTCAGGGCCGCGCCCCGCCAGGCGGCGCGCTGGGTCTGGCGGCACCTGGACGCCGCGCCCCGCCCCTGGCTGCTGGTCATTGACAACGCCGATCAGCCGGAGCTGCTCGACCCGGAGAACCGTCCGGGTGAGCAGCGCGGCTGGATGCGGTCCAGCCCTGGCGGCTTCGTGCTGGTCACCAGCCGCGTGGACGATCCCGGGCTGTGGGCGCCCGCGACGGTGCACCGATTGGGCTCGCTCCACGGCCAGGAGGCAGTGGACGCACTGGTCGACCACGCGGGAGGACGACGCCCGTCCGGATCCGACGAGTTGGCCGCACGTCTCGGTGGGATCCCCTTGGCACTGTCGCTGGCCGGACGCATCCTGGCCACCCACGGCGTGCTCTTCCCCGACGCGCGGTCCCTGCTGGAGCACATCGAGGAGGACGTTTCCCGGCTCGATGCGCTGGCGACACCGATGTCCCAGGGCGGAGGCACCGAACGTCAACTCCTGTCGGGGGTCTGGAACGTATCGCTGCGCCTGGTCTCCGACCAGAACCCACAGGCAATCCCGCTTCTACGGGTTCTCGCGGTCTTCGGCAGCGACGGCCGGGCCGTACCCATGGCGAAGCTGCCCTTGGAGGACCTCAGGGGTGGAAGGCTCGACCTCCACTCCATTCCACTTGATGCCGCCTCGTTGGCCCGCACGCTGAACGCCCTCGTGGTACACGGTCTGGTCACCGTCATCGGAACCGGGAACGACATGGCTCTCCAGCTGCACCCTCTCGTGTCTGAGGGGGTCAGGTCGGGGATGACGGAGCAGGACCTACCGCTGGTCGAAGAGATGGGTACGCTCCTGGACCGTCAGGGGGAACAGGACCTCAGGTTCCAGATCGCCGCCCGAGGGACTCTGGCCCGCCTCTGGAGCAAGCTGTCCGCGCACTCTGAGGAGGACAGTAATCGCACTCCTGAGTTCACCAATCAGCGAGAACTGGGACGTGCTCTGCTCCTCATCGGCCTGCCCGAACCGGGGGAACGTCTTTTCACGAAGCTGGTTGCGGACGCGACGAGGGTGTTGGGCGCGGAGAACTCCTTCACCCTCAAGGCCCGCCACTTTCTGGCCGAGGCCAAGATGTACCAGGGACTCCTTGATGAGGCGGAAGAAGAGTTTCGCGCGCTCCTTTCCACAGTGACGTCGGCACTCGGCGCGGACGATGTCGCGACAACCGAGGTTCGGTACATGTTGGCTCTGGTCCTCGTCCGTCGTGAGCGCTGGGCCGAGGCGGAGAAGCAGCTCCAGCGTGTCTATGACGAACGCGTGGCGACCTCGGGGGAGACCGAACCGAGTGTCCTGTTCACTGCGGCGACACTGGCCTACGTGGCCGTGAAACAGGGTCGCGCACGAGAGGGAGAGAGGACGCTCCGGCGAGTGTACGCGATCCGGGAGAGCACGCTGGGAGCCGAGCACAGCCAGACTCTGAACGTCCTGCAGGATCTGGCGCACGCGGTGGAGACGGATGGGCGGCTCGCGGAGGCCGAACGCATGTTCCGACGTGTTCGCGACGTGCGTCGCGAACACGTCGGAGCGGGGCTACCTGACACAGTGCTCGCGGAGAAGGATCTGGAGAGGGTACGGGCAGCGCTGGCACGCGCTGAATCAGGAGCGCAGGGCACCCAGGAAGGATGACCATGCCACGGGAACGAACCCGAGGCGGGTTCCGTCCGGTGCACGAGAGTCCCGGGCGCTCACACCGTGCTGACCCACAAGGGCCTCGACACAGCAGCTGGCTCCCTGACTGAAACTGCTCTTGAACCAAGGGGGAGAGTCGTCCATACCCACGATCGTGACACGGGAGCGCCCGGAATCACAGGCCCTTCGGCCCGTCAGCCCGCCACGGGGAGGGCGGCCGGGGCGTCCTCGATGTCGCCGGTCACGCCCTCCAGGTAGGCCCTCCTACCCACCGTGTAGACGTAGACGAAGAACAGGACCTCCGCCACCACGCCGATGCCGATGGCGACCCAGGTGTTGGTGATCCAGCCGGTGACCAGGCCCTCGATCAACCCCGAGACGAACAGCACCACCACCAGGCCCAGGACCACCGCGATGGCCGCGCGGGCCTCCTCACCGAGGGCGCGCAGACGGGTCCGCTCCCCCGGTGCGATCAGCGACCACCCGATCTTCAGGCCCACGCCCCCGGCCACGAACACGGCGGTCATCTCCAGCAGGCCGTGCGGGAGGATCAGCGCGAAGAACACGTCGCCGCGCCCCATCGCGAACATCATGCCCCCGGCCATCCCGAGGTTGACCGCGTTGAGGAACAGCACGCCGATGGTGGGCAGCCCGAAGGCCACCCCGAAGATGATCGCCTGCGCCGCCACCCAGGCGTTGTTGGTCCACACCTGGGCCGCGAAGGAGCCGGCCGGGTTCTCCACGTAGTAGTTGGCGAAGTCGTGCTCGACGTAGCGCGCGATGGACTCGGGGGTGCCCAACGCCGCGAGGACCTCCGGGTTGGTGGCGATCCACACCCCGGTGACCGTGGCCACGGCGAGGGTCCCGGCGGTCACGCCGATCCACCACCAGCGCAGCCGGTAGAGCACGGCCGGGAACACCCGGGTGAAGAAGCCGGTGACGTCCGTCCACGAGGAGGCGTGCGAGCCGGTGACCGCCGAACGGGCCCGGGCGACCTGGGAGGTGAGCCGCCCCGCCAGTTCCGGGTCCTGACCGGAGGAGCGCACCACCGACAGGTGGGTCGACACCCTCTGGTACAGGTCGACGAGTTCGTCGATCTCCTCACCTGTGAGCGAACGGCGCCGACGCACCAGTTCGTCCAGTCGTTCCCACTCCTGGGCGTGCGCGGCGGCGAACACGTCGATATCCACGTAAGGGACATTACTGGATTTCGGCCTTCGCCTCCCCGACGGGTGAGAACAGCGCCGCGCGCTGGCGGGTAGTGTCAGGGAGACGGTTTCAGACACCCGGTAAGGGAGCGTGCACTGGTGTCCTATCCCGGTGGTGGCGAGACCCGTGACGACGTGTACGGCGTGACGCCGCTGGTCACGGGCGACGCGGTGGTGCTCGAACTGCGCCCGGCCGGGTTCGCCACGCGTGCGGCGGCGATCGCCATCGACTTCCTGGTGCAGGTCATCGCGCTGATCGCCCTGGGTCTGCTGGTCAACTGGATCGGTGTGAGCGTCGACTTCGCCGCGACCAGCGCGGTCTCCCTCGCCTCCACCATCCTCGTCATCGTGGGCTACCCCGCCGCGTTCGAGTCGATCTCACGCGGGCGCTCCCTGGGCAAGATGGCCTTGGGCCTGCGTGTGGTGGGCACCGACGGCTCCCCGGAACGCTTCCGGCAGGCCCTGGCCCGCGCCCTCTCCGGTTTCGTGGAGCTGTGGATGACCTTCGGTGTCATCGCCCTGGTCACCTCGATGCTCAACCGGGACGGCCGCAGGGTCGGTGACTTCGTGGCCGGAACCATGGTGGTGGAGGAGCGCACCGGGGGCCGCCGCGACACGGCCGTCCCGATGCCCCCGCACCTGGCCGCCTGGGCCGCGACGACCGAGCTGTCGCGCCTGTCCCCGGAGACCGCCAACGCCGCCCGCCAGTACGTCCTGCGTTACGGCGAGCTGGCCGAGCACACCCGTCACGAGATGGGCAGCCAGCTCGCGGACACGGTGGCGTCGCAGATCAGCCCGCTTCCGCCACCCGGCACGACCCCGCCGTACTTCCTCGCCGCCGTCCTGGCGGAGCGCCGTCGGCGCAGCCTGGAGGCCATGAACGCCGAGGGTCAGGGGCGCCAGGAGCGCAGGTAGGCCTCCTGGCCCGGGGTGAGGACGTCGATGCCCACCCCCAGGGCCGCGAGTTCCAGGCGCGCGACCTCGTTGTCGGTCTCCTCGGGCACCTCCGCCACGCCCGGGGCGAGGGTGGCGTGTTCCCGGGCCAGCCACTCGGTGGTGAGGGCCTGCACCGCGAACGACATGTCCATGACGGCGGCCGGATGCCCCTCCGCCGCTCCCAGGTTGACCAGACGCCCTTCGGAGAGCAGCAGGAGCCTGCGGCCGTCCTCGAACTCGTACTCGTCGGCCTGTTCCCGCACACCCCGGTCCACGGAGACGGCGAGCGACTCCAGGGCGTTGAGGTCGATCTCCAGGTCGAAGTGGCCCGAGTTGGCCAGGATCGCCCCGTCGCGCATCACCGACAGGTGCTCGCGCCGGATCACGTCCCGGTTCCCGGTGGCGGTGACGAACACGTCCCCGACGGGGGCGGCGGTCTCCATGGTGGCGACCGTGTACCCCTGCATCACGGCGTCCAGCGCCTTGACCGGGTCCACCTCGGTGACGACCACGTTCGAGCCCATCCCCCGGAACCTCTCGGCCAGACCCCGACCGCAGTAGCCGAACCCGGCCACGACGACGGTCCGACCGGCCAGGAGCGTGTTGGTGGCCCGCAGGACACCGTCCACGGTCGACTGCCCGGTGCCGTACCGGTTGTCGAACATCCGCTTGGTCCGGGTGTCGTTGACCGCCACCATCGGCAGCCGGAGCTCGCCCTCCGCGCTCATCCGGCGCAGCCGGATCACTCCGGTGGTGGTCTGCTCACAGCCCCCGAGGATCCCCTCCAGCAGTTCGGGGCGGCTCACGTGCGCGGTGTTGACCAGGTCGCAGCCGTCGTCCAGCAGCAGGTGCGGCCGGGACTCCAGGACGGTGACCAGGTTGCGGTCGTAGGCGGCCGTGTCCATCCCCGCCCACGCGTGCACGGCCACCCCGTACTCGGTGACCAGGGCGGCGGCGGTGTCGTCCTGGGTGGACAGCGGGTTGGAGGCGGCGAGCCACACGTGCGCCCCGCCCGCGCGCAGCACACGGAGCAGGTTGGCGGTCTCGGCGGTCACGTGCAGGCACGCGGCCACCCGCAGACCTTCGAGCGGGCGTTCGTCCGCGAACCGCGCGCGGACGCTGCGCAGGACCGGCATGGAGCGTTCGGCCCATGCCACACGGCGGACCCCGGCCTTCGCGAGGCCGAGGTCCGCCACCTCGTGTGAGGGAGGAGTCATCTGAGGTAGGACTCGCCCCTAGTAGCGGTAGTGGTCGGGCTTGAACGGCCCGGCCACGTCCACGCCGATGTAGGCGGCCTGCTCCTTGGTGAGCTCGGTCAGCTTGACGCCGAGCGCGGCCAGGTGCAGACGGGCGACCTTCTCGTCGAGGATCTTCGGCAGCGTGTACACGTCGGTCGGGTACTCGTCGGGCTTGGTGAACAGCTCGATCTGCGCGATGACCTGGTTGGTGAAGCTGTTGGACATCACGAAGCTGGGGTGGCCGGTGGCGTTGCCGAGGTTCAGCAGGCGGCCCTCGGAGAGCACCAGGACGGACTTGCCGTTGTCCTGGGTCCACTCGTGGACCTGCGGCTTGATCTCCTTCTTGGTGATCCCGGGGACCTTCGCCAGGCCGGCCATGTCGATCTCGTTGTCGAAGTGGCCGACGTTGCCGACGATCGCCTGGTGCTTCATGCGCAGGATCTGGTCGGCCATGATCACGTTGAAGTTGCCGGTGGTGGTGACGAAGATGTCACCGACGTCCAGCACGTCCTCCAGCGTGGTGACCTGGAACCCGTCCATCGCGGCCTGGAGGGCGTTGATGGGGTCGATCTCGGTGACGATCACGCGGGCGCCCTGGCCGCGCAGCGCCTCGGCGGAACCCTTGCCGACGTCGCCGTAACCGCAGACGACGGCGACCTTGCCACCGATGAGGACGTCGGTGGCGCGCATGATGCCGTCCGGCAGCGAGTGGCGGATGCCGTACTTGTTGTCGAACTTGCTCTTGGTGACGGAGTCGTTGACGTTGATCGCCGGGAACGACAGGCTGCCGTCACGCTGCATCTCGTAGAGGCGGAGGACACCGGTGGTGGTCTCCTCGGTGACGCCCTTGATCCCCCGGGCGATGGCGGTCCACTTGCCGGAGTCCTTCTTGAGGCTCTCCTGGAGGAGGGTCAGGACGACCTCGAACTCCTCGCTGTCGGCCGTGGACGGGTCCGGGACGGCACCGGCCTTCTCGAACTCGGCGCCCTTGTGGACGAGCATGGTGGCGTCACCGCCGTCGTCCAGGATCATGTTGGGGCCCTCGCCGGGCCAGGTGAGGGCCTGCTCCGTGCACCACCAGTACTCCTCCAGCGTCTCGCCCTTCCAGGCGAAGACGGGGACGCCCTTCGGGTCGTCGACGGTGCCGTCGGGGCCGACCACCACGGCGGCCGCGGCGTGGTCCTGGGTCGAGAAGATGTTGCAGGAGACCCAGCGGACCTCGGCGCCGAGGGCGACGAGCGTCTCGATGAGGACGGCGGTCTGGACGGTCATGTGCAGCGAGCCCATGATGCGGGCGCCCGTGAGCGGCTTGCTGTCACCGAACTCGGCGCGGGTGGCCATGAGGCCGGGCATCTCGTGCTCGGCGAGACGGATCTCGTCGCGGCCGAACTCGGCCAGGGAGAGATCTGCGACCTTGAAGTCGAAAGCCATGCGTTCCTCACTCGTCAAGTCATGGTTGCCACCCGATTCTAGGCCCGCGACCACCCTCCGCACACAAACCTCACACAGAGATGTCAGATTCGCGCGACGCGGCGGTGGTGGTGGGTTAGGGTCACCTGCATGGCCGCCCTCGACGACGACCCCACAGCGCCCGGACCGCACGGTGCGCCGGTTCCCATCTCCGCCGCCGCCGAGCGGGTCGGCAGCACCGCACGCATGCTGCGCTACCGCGAGGGCCTCGGTCTGCTCCCCCGCACGCAGGAACAGCCCACGGGACGCGGCCACCGGCACCGTCGGTTCACGGAGGACGACCTGCGCACGATCGCGGGCGGGCTGGAGCTGGAGCGCGAGTTCGACATCCCTCCCGCCGCCCTCGCCTTCGCCCTGAGGGTCCTGGCCGAACCCGAGGTACTGGCCCGGGTCCGCGCGCACGGCGAGCGTCTGGGCAGGTTGGCCGCCGCCCCCACCCGCGCGCTGGACTTCGAGAAGGAGAAGGCCATGCGTCTCCTTCACGCACGTCGCCCGGCCCCGCAGGGCCCCGGGACGCGCGGCGGCCCTTCTGGTTGACCTGAGCCCACGGCCGTCACCGGACACACGGCCCCACCCTTCGGCATGTTTTGGCAAAGACCGCACGGGCTACGGATGAGACCGTGGACAGCCAAATCGGAGACACGGCCTGGGAGACACTCCCCGAGCGCGTGCGCGCAGACCTCAGGGACGTCGACCTCCTTCGGACGGTCTGGGCCCGCCGACGCCAGGACCGGCCCCAACAGCGGCACGGGGCCGCGCGACGCGAACTGACGCGCGACCGCGTGCGGGAGTGGGGTGGCGGAGCCGACCTCACCGACCTGCTGCTGACCGGCGAGTCCGTATCCGGAGAACCCCTCACCGGACCCCACGTCGCCGCGCTGGCGGGACGGGTCGCCGAGCTCCCCGAGGGCGAGGAGCGCCGGACCGGCGTCCCCGACGGTCCCCCGTTGCGCCCCCTGCGGACCGCGCTGTCCACGGAACACACGCTGCGCCTGGCCCGGGCCGCGACGGTCCCCGCACACCCGGTGGTACGGGCCGCGCACACCTACGCCGAGTGCGTCCGGGTGGCGGCCGAGGCCTCCGGGGAGGAGACGCACGGCGACGGGGCGGCCTGGACGCTGCCGTGGGTGCTGGCCTCACGGGTCCTCCAACGGGCCGACCTGCCCCCGCTGCTCCTCGACCCCGGCACCCCTCCGCCCGACCCGGCGGGCAAGCACGACCCCGAGGAACCTCTCGCGCCCCTGGTCTCCCACATGGCCCGGCTGGTCACGGGTGCGCTGCGTGACGAGCTGGCGTGGAACCCGGAGGAGGCGGTCCCGAGCGGTCGCCCGGTCCCCCCGCTGACGGCCGTGACGCGGCGCCGGGTCCTGGAGCACGTGCGCTCCCGGCGCGGTTCGGTGGCGCTGCTGCTGAGCGCCCTGGATCCGACGGCGACCGCCACCGTGACCTCCGGCGACGGTGGCCGGGGCGGAGACACCGCGCACTGGTGGTCCTGCCTGGAACTCCTGGTGGACGGGGCCTCACTCGCCCTGTACGTGGTGGTCCGGGACGTGGGCAGCCCGCCCTCGGGGGTGCTCGCGGTGACCGCGCACGCGCGCCTGACCACCCCGGAGGGGGTCCGGTCGGCGCTGGAGATGTCACGGAGCGACAGCGTCACCGTGCTGCCCACGGACTGCGTGGACGACCGCTGGCCCCAGGTGCGGGAGCTCGTGGACGAGGCGGTGTCGCGCGCCGTGCACGAGCTCACGCGCGGCTGAGCGGGGCGGGAGCCACGCGAGTGGGCAGGGCTGGCGGGTGGACGGGCGCCACGCGGGTGGGCAGGCGGTGGACGGGAGCCACGCGGATAGGTGGGCGCCGGACGTCAGCCGCTGAGGCCCAGGATCAGCAGGAGCAGCAACAGAATGATGATGGTGACCAGTACCGCCGGGATCACCCAGCCCTGCTGGAGGATCGAGTCCTGCTGGCTCGGCCGCTGGTGCGGCGTGTGGTGCGGTGTGTAGGTCTGGTTCGGGTTGACCGCCCCGGTCATCATCGGGTTCGCGCCCTGGTGCACGGCGTGCGGCTGGTGGTGCGGACTCGGGGCGCCCGGCCTCGGGTTGGACATCCCCGGGTGGGCGCCGAATCCGCCGTGCCGGGGGTTCGAGCTCATCGGGTGGCCCATCTGTCCCGGGCGGGGGTTCGAGGTCCCCGGCTGCGGACCGAGGGGGCGCGGGTTGGACACGCCCGGCGGGTACCCCATGCCCGGCTGTCCGCCGGTCTGCGGGTACTGCGGGGCCTGCGGGTGCACGGGGGGCAGCGGGTTGCCGTTGAGCAGGCCGGTCTGCGCCACCCGCTCGCCCTGCTGGAGCGCGTCGTCGGCGTCGTTGGAGGCACCGACCGGGCCGTCGTGGCCGAGCAGCCGCATGAGCAGCGTCTGGGCGTTCGGGCGGCGGTTCGGGTCCTTGTCCAGGCACGACTCCACGATCGGCCGCAGCGCCTCGTCCACCCCGTCCAGGTCCGGCGGGGCGCTCACCACGCGGTGCACGACCGCCGGGACGGTGTCCGAACCGAACGGTGCGCGGCCCGTCGAGGAGAACGCGATCACACAGCCCCAGGCGAAGATGTCGCACTTGTCGGTGATCCCGCGGCCCTCGATCTGCTCGGGCGCCATGTAGGAGGGCGTGCCGACGATCGAGTTGGTCATCGTGGCGGTGCCGTCGTCCACCCGGGCGATGCCGAAGTCGATCACGCGCGGGCCGTCCGGGCCCAGCAGCACGTTCCCGGGCTTGAAGTCGCGGTGGACGATCCCCGCCTTGTGGATGGCCACGAGCGCCGTGGCGGTGGAGACGGCCAGGCGCTGGAGCGCGGTGCCGCGCACCGTCCTGCCCTTGGCCACCGTCTCCTGGAGGTCCTTGCCCGGCACGAACTCGCTGACCACGTAGGGAGGGTCGCTGTCGAGCTGGGCGTCGATGATCGCCGCCGTGCAGAAGGACGCGACCCGCTGGGCGGCCCGCACCTCCTTCTCGAACCGCTTGCGCAGGTCGGCGTCGGCGGACCACTGGTCGTTGAGGACCTTGACCGCGTACTCGTCGCCGTTCCCGTCCTCAGCGAGGTAGACGACCCCCTGGCCGCCCTTCCCCAGTCGTCCGGTCACGCTGTATTCGCCGAACGCGGAGGGGTCGCTCGGCAGTAGCGATTCGGGACCGGGCATCGATGTCCTCCTGGGAGGTGGGCTTGAGCGGGGGCGCAGCATCAGGGTAACGGGGAAGGGACGCCGGGTGGGGCCGCGACCAGTCGCGGCCCCGAAGGAGTCCCCTCACCCGGGTGTACCGGATATGACTGCTGAAACGCGGAGTTCGTTCCCCTCCCCGCCCAACCTTTTCCCAGCGTTCAGGAGAGCGTGCGCGCCTCGTCCACCAGCAGGACCGGAATCCCGTCGCGGATGGGGTAGGCCAGGCCGCTCTCGTCACAGACCAGTTCGTCGGTCTCCGGGTCGTGGCGCAGCGGGGCCTGGCTCTGCGGGCAGGCCAGGATCTCCAGCAGCCAGCCGTCGATCTTCGTGCTCATGGTTCTCGTTCCTCGTGTGATGGCCGTGTCAGGCGCGGACGATGGCCAGGACCTCGTCGCGCAGGCGCGCCACGGCGGTGTCGTCCGGGGCCTCGACGTTGAGCCGCAGGAGCGGCTCGGTGTTGGAGGCGCGCAGGTTGAACCACGCGCCGTCCGCCAGGGTGACGCTGAGGCCGTCGAGCTCGTCGACGGTCACCCCGTCCCGGTCCCCGAACGCGGCGCGCACCGCGGCCATGCGACCGGCGGCGTCGTCGACCTTGGAGTTGACCTCCCCCGAGGCCGCGTACCGGGAGTACTCCTCCGTGATCCGCGAGAGCGGACGGTCGTCCGCGCCCAGGACACGCAGGACGTGCATGGCCGCGAGCATACCCGTGTCGGCCTTCCAGAAGTCCCGGAAGTAGTAGTGCGCGGAGTGCTCCCCGCCGAAGATCGCACCGGTCTCGGCCATGGTCGCCTTGATAAAGGAGTGGCCGACACGGGTGCGCACGGGCCTGCCGCCGCGCTCGGTGACGATCTCGGGGACCGCCGCCGAGGTGATGAGGTTGTGGATGACGGTGCCGCCGGGCTCGCGCTTGAGTTCCTCGGAGGCGACCAGCGCGGTCACGGCGGACGGGGAGACGGGCTCGCCCCGCTCGTCGATCACGAAGCAGCGGTCGGCGTCGCCGTCGAAGGCCAGGCCGAGGTCGGCGCCGGTCTCACGCACCTTGGCCTGGAGGTCGACCAGGTTGTCGGGGTCCAGGGGGTTGGCCGGGTGGTTGGGGAAGGTGCCGTCCAGCTCGAAGTACAGCGGGACGACGTCCAGCGGCAGGCCCTGTTCCAGGACGGCCGGGACGGTGAGGCCGCCCATGCCGTTGCCCGCGTCCACGACGACCCTGAGCGGACGGGAGCCGGTGAGGTCGACGAGCTGCCGGAGGTAGTCCGCGTAACCGGGCAGCAGGTCCCGCTCGGTGACGGTGCCCCTCGGGCCCTCGTGGGCGTTCGGGTCCTCGGCCCCGGACAGGAAGTCCTCCGCGAGCCCGCGGACGTCGGCCAGCCCGGTCTCGGCGCTGATCGGAGCGGCGCCCGCGCGGCACATCTTGATGCCGTTGTACTCGGCCGGGTTGTGGCTGGCGGTGAACATCGCGCCGGGCAGGTCCAGGGAGCCCGATCCGTAGTACAGGAGGTCGGTGGAGCCGAGTCCGGCGAAGACGACGTCCACGCCCTGGGAGGTGACGCCGTCCGCGAAGGCGCGGGCGAGCTCCGGTGAGGAGGGGCGCATGTCGTGGGAGACCACGACGGCGGGTCCGCCGACCACCCGGGCGAAGGCGGCACCGATCGCGTGGGCGATCCCGGCGTTGAAGGTGTCCGGGATCACACCGCGTACGTCGTATGCCTTGAAGATGCTTCCGAGGTCAGCCACGTCTGCTCCGGCCAGGTCGATCCTGCGACGATTCGGTCCAGCGCCCCGTCGTTCGAGCGCCGTACAAAACTAGCAAGACCGGGCCGGGTCAGCCGTTCGGGTGGTGTGGCGGGCGTTGCTCACCCCGGTCGGACTTGACCACGCGCAGGTGGCCCCGGCGCAGCGTCTCGTGGCCCTCCCCCACGGGTTCGCCGGGGGACGGCTCTTGACGCGCGGGCGGCCGCGCCGCCTCACGTACGGCGTCGGCGAGGGCCTCCAGGTCATCGCTGCCGGGACCACCTCCCGACGTCTCGACCGGAAGCCGAACGACCTCCCAGCCACGCGGCGCGGTCAACCGTTCGGCGTGGATCGCGCACAGGTCGTAACAGTGCGGTTCCACGTAGGCGGCGAGCGGACCGAGGACGGCGGTGGAGTCGGCGTAGACGTACGTGAGCGTGAATACGGCGGGCTGCCTGCACGCGGTGCGGGAACAGCGTCGAACATGGCTCACAGCGTTTGACTGTATGCCTTTACCGAGGGACACGCCAGCATCGTCCCATGACCTGCACAGTTTTTGGGCGACTGTTCTTGACCCGGGAGGGTCGACGTCCGATTCTTCCGTGGCGCCAGGACTTCGCGCAGGGCCCGCGATGGCTTAGTCTCGAAGTGTGCGACGAGTGCGCCTTTCCAGTGGCCAACCAGACAGAGTGCGGCGCCGGGACCGCCGGGGCCGGGGCATCCGCGGTCCTCTCGTGCCCTCCGACCTGCCCGTCTCCCGGAGCCGGGCGCAGGCCTTCGACGACCTCGTCCTGGACGCGGTCGAACGCCTCGAACGCCTGTGGGCGCGTGAGCTGGCGAACGTCGACTTCCTCGTGGAGGACGTTCCCCCGATCCCGCCCCACGGTGACCTGACCGAGGCGATCCCCTTCTCCCGCCTGGAGAGCGAACCCACGGGCCGCGCGCGGATCATCGTCTACCGGCGCCCGGTGGAGATCAGGACCAAGGATCCCGAGGAGCTGGCCCTCCTCGTCCACGAGACCGTGGTCGAGGAAGTGGCCAACCTGCTCGGCGTCGAACCCGAGTCCGTGGACCCGGAGAACTGATCACACCTCGTCGAGCGACCTCTCCAGCTCGTCCAGGCAGGAGCGCCAGCCCTCCGCCGTGCGCTCCGCCCAGTCCCGGCCCGTGAACGTGTGTGCCAGCACCAGCCGCCCGTCCTCCTCCAGGGTGAGGCGGAGCTGGTGCTCGCCCGTCTCCGTGTCGAACTCCCGGAAGCCGAACACCCGTGGCGGGTCCACCTCCGTGACCACGGCCGTCGTCTCCTGACCCTCCCCGTCGTCGAAGGCGATCTCGCCGCCGACCCGCAGGTCCAGCTGGTCGACCGCCATCGGGTACCACCGGCTCAGTTCGGCGGGCTCCGTGAGGGCGCGCCACACCCGCTCCACGGGTCGCCCGAGGTCCCGTTCCAGCGTCAGCGTCCACCTGTCGTCACCCAGCGACTCCAGCCGCGTCTCGCCCATGCCGCCCCCTTCGACCGATCCCTCTCGCTGACCTCACTACCCACATCCGCCCCTCCCCCACCCGGAGCTCCTCCCGCCACCCGCGTGGAAGGGGGTGCGCACGCCATCGGAGGCGGTGGTCAGGGAACGATGCCGGTCATGCTGTCGCGGACCACGGGCAGCTGGACCCTCACGGGGGCGGGGGTGACGGGCAGGACGCTGACGCCGTCGCCCGAGCGCAGGACCCGGGCCGCGTAGACCGGTCCGGAGTCCTCCAGCAGCTCCAGGCGGACCGCGTAGCCGTCCTCGGGGTCGGCGCCCGAGGGGGCCCCCCAGCCCTCGGTGTCGGTGCCGAACACGTGGGTGGTTCCGGCGGCGACCTCGGCGCGGACGGCGTCGCCCATGCTCCCGTCGGCGGCGATCGGGGTGGCCACCACCTGGGCGTCCTGGTCCGGGGCTCCCAGCACCAGCTCCACGTCGAGGTCCTCGGGCATGTCCGCGATGACGGCCGTGGTGTCGAGCGGCCCCGTGAGGGGGTCGACGGCGGCCGTGTAGGCGGTCTCCACGACCTTCCCGTCGTCCGCGGCCTCCGCGATCACTCCGGCGACCACAGCGCCGTCGGCCTCGACGACGACCGTTCCGGGGGCCTCCGCCAGGGAGCCCTCCAGGCTCAGCCAGGCGGACGCCGCGGGCGGGACGTTCAGGACCAGGGGCTCGTCGTCGGTGCCGTTGGGCTCCTCGGTCACCACGCGCACGCGGGCCTCGACCGGAGCGTCACCGGGCGCCGCCACGAACAGGCGGCGCGTGCCCTCGCCCCCGGGTACCCCGGGGATCACGTGCTCCTCGTCGGGCGCGCGGGTCGGCGGGACCCAGTCAGCGTTCCCCGAGGAGTGTTCCGCGAGCAGGGACACGGCGACGCGGCCGGTGCTGGTGCGCACATGGACGCCGAGGGAACCGGTGTTCTGGATGAGCTCCGTGACGTCGAGTTCGGTCGACTCCCCCGGACCGAGGTGGATACCCCGGCTGTCCGCGGAGTAGGAGGGCCCCTCCATGGTGTAGAGGTCGACGCTGACCGTGGCCCGGAAGTCCTCCGGGTTGGCCAGGTGCACGGTGAGGGTCTCCAGGTCGACGTCGTCGGGGTCGTCCGCGCCGGGCAGGGCGAACCAGGTCCCGATCGACGGTGCGGCGCAGCGGACCTCGGTGACGCCGTCATCGGAGACGGTGGTCTGCGCGGAGTCGAGTCCGGAGGCCAGCGAGCCCTCGGCGTGCAGGGCGGTGGGCCGGGTGGCTTCCCCGGTGTCGGTGCTCCAGACCCGCCCGGGTTCGGTGAGCTCCTCCCCGAGAACCTCGGTGTCGGGCCCGTCCCCGTCCACCCGGGACAGCGGGACGGCCCACAGCCGGCCCTCGTCGTCGCGGCTGACCCGGGGGGCGAAGGCAGCGATCGAGCTGTCGGCGTCGTCGGACGGCTCGTGCGGGGCCGGGCAGACCCGTGACGCCAGGTCCGGGCGGACGGTCTCGGGCTCGGACACCCCGAGCTCGGCGTTGACCGGCCGGATCACGAACGCCACCCCGAACAGGGCGAGCAGGGCCAGCGCGACCAGCCCGAACAGGGCGAACCGGTTCTCCACGATCAGTCGCATGTCCTACCCCTCATCCTCGGTGCCCGCTCGGCGCCTGGGCGCCCTGCGGGTCCCGGCGCGTCGTGTGCCCCGCGTCCCACGGCGCCTGCCCCGGACGACGGGGAGGGAGCCCGTGGTGGTCGGTCCGGGATCCGGTTCCGGCGGTTCCGGCTGGTCCTCCGGCTTCTGTTCCGGCGCCTGGTCCCGGGCCTTCTCCTGAGCCCTCTCCAGAGCTTTCTCCGGGGCCACGCGGCGGGACCTGCCCGTGCGGCGGGGTCGGCGGGGCCTGGGCATCGGAGTGGCCTCGATGAGCCTGCGCTCCTCCTCCGTCCGCACGCCCGGGGCGGCGAGCACCGCCACGATCAGCAGCAGCACTCCCTGGGTGATCCACCAGGCGGTGTGCACGAGGTCGGTGTGCCACACCCGCAGGTCGCCGCCGTGTACCGGCAGGGCCCACGCCTGGGTCCCGTTCTCGGTGTCGACCGGGGTGAGTTCGGCGCCGTCCAGGGTGGCCCGCCATCCGCCGTCGGCGGGTTCCGCGAGGGCGAGGCGACGGCCGGTGTGGCCCCCGCCGATCTCGGCGGTGAGCTGGTCGGCGGGGCCCTCCACCCGGAGCGCCTCGGCTTCGAGGCCGTCCTCGGAGACCGTGCGCAGCACACCCGTGGGTTCCGCGACCCGCCAGAGGCCGTAGTGGTCGGACAGTGACTGACGTCCGAGGCCCGGGGTGCCGTCGAGGGTGTCGACCATGGTCGCGTCGGCCGGCCCCCCGAGTTCCGGGCGCGGGTAGAGCACGTACTGGACGCCGTGGTCGAGCAGGGTGACCAGTTGGTCGCTGCCCTGGCCCGCGGCGAGCTCCGCGACGGCCTGGTCCATCGCGGCACGGGTGCCGGGTTCGGGAACGACGCGCTCCTCCCCCAGCCGGGGTTCGCGGCCCCGGACCACCACGTAGTCCACGGCGCCGTCGTCGGCGGGGGTGACGATGACGGTGCGGGGTTCGGTGCCGTCCGCGCTCACGCTCTCCAGGGCCCCGGGCACGGAGCGGGGCGCGTTCGCGGTCATCGGTCCGTCCACGCCCTCCCACATCCACAGGGCCGCCGCCGAGACGGGGGTGGCCAGCGCGAGCAGGGCCACGGCCAGCGCGAAGTACCTCCGGAGGCCGCCGTGGCGAATCATGTTCCCGAAGGCGCGGGCCGCCGTCGCGGCCGTCAGGAGGACGGCGGTGGCGGCGAAGGACAGCGCGACGCCCGGCCAGACCAGGGCGGGCGGGCCGCCGAAGTAGGGCTCGATGACGATCCTGCTGGTCAGGACGGCGACGAGCATCCCGAACAGGGCGAGGCTCCAGCCCGCCGCGACCAGCATGCGGTTGCGGAGCAGCAGCAGGGAGCACAGGGCGGCGGCGATGAATCCGGCGGTCACCCAGACCGGGGGCGTTCCGGGTCCGCCCGGGGAGAGCATGAGCAGTTCCGTGGGGGTCGCCCCGGGGTTGGACAGCTCGGGCCGGTGCAGCCCCGCCTCCAGCAGCCACAGGCTGGGGTGCGTCAGGAGTTCGAGGGTCCACGGCATGAGGAGCACCGCGGGCGTGCCCAGGCTGATGCCCATGCTGACGAAGATCCGGCGCCCCAGGTGCCCGAAGGCGACCGCGGCCAGGACTCCGGTGACCAGGCACAGGAGCCAGACGATGGGCACGAACGCGGTGGCCACGGTGAGCGCCAGGCCCAGGCCCCAAGCGGCCCTGCGCGAGGACTTCGGCGGCATGGAGACCAGGCGGACCAGCAGCAGGCCGAGGATGGGCAGCAGCGCGTGGACGAGGGCCGTGCCCAGCCTGCCCTGCGCGACGGCGCCGGTGGCCATGGGGAGCAGGGCGTAGGCCCCGGCCATCCACAGCCGGGCCGGGCGGAAGCGCAGCACCTCGCGGGCGAGCAGGTAGGAGGTGAGACCGGCCAGCGGCACGCAGCCCAGCAGGATCACCATGACAGCGATCCACGGCTGGCCGAGTGTGAGGGTGGACAGCAGCGCGAGGAACCCGACGTAGGGCGGGACGACCCCGGCCGAGCCCACTCCGCTGTCCGGGTGACCCGCCAGGTAGAGGTTCCACAGGTCGAGGGCGTTGCCGGTGACCGGGGGCAGGGCGCCGCCGCCGAGCATCCCGCCGAGGAGGAGGGAGCGTTCGGCGACGAGCGTCACCACGGTCAGGCCGATGACCAGCAGGACTCCCGGTTGGAGGACCACGCGGCGCAGGAAGGACGTGGAGTCGTCGGCGGGGCCGTCGTCCTCCTCGCCCGGAGGGGCGGTGACCGCCTGGTGGCGTCCGGCGGTGTCAGCCATCCGCTCCCCGGTGAGGACCGCGGTGACGGCGTCGGCGAACTGCCGCACGGCCACCCCCCGGGCGAGGAACGGGCGGATCGCGCTGTAGGTGCGGCGCCGGTCGCGGCGCCGCCGGAACCGGGCCCGGGCCAGGCGGAACGGCCGACCGTAGACGAGGGTGATCGCGGCGGCCTCGTCCAGGGCGTTGGCGGGTTGCTTGATGAGCAGGTACATGACCACGCGCAGCAGCGAGCCCACGGAGTTGCGCAGCAGCGCGAACACCATGCCGCCGACGGGCAGGTTGGCCAGGAGAACGAACACGGCGTGCCTGCGGTCCACCCGGCGGGGGTGGTTGCGGGTGGCGGTGATCCTCCTGCGGCGTCGGGCCGAGGCCTCCGCGTGGTAGGCGACGGCGTCGGTGACCAGGCGGACCCGGAGCCCGGCGCCGCCGACGCGCCAGCAGAAGTCGATGTCGTCGCGGAAGAGCGGCAGCGCCGGGTCGAATCCGCCGAGGCGCTCCCACACGTCACGGCGGACCAGCATCCCCGCGCTGGAGACCGCCAGGACCTGGCGGGTGCCGTCGTGCTGGCCGTGGTCGAACTCGCGCTGCTCCAGCCCGGTCTCGCGGCGGCCGGCGCCGTCGATGGTGACGCCCGCCTCGACGAGGAGGCGGCGGTCGAACCAGTCGCGGAGCTTGGGGCCCAGCACGGCGCTGCGCGGGTCCTGGTCGGCGGCGGCGAGCAGGTGTTCGAGGGCGTCCTTCTCCGGGGTGAGGTCGTCGTGGATGAGCCAGATCCACTCGGTGGCGTCGTCCTCGTAGCCCTGCACCTCGGTGGTGGACCTGGGCAGGTCCAGCGCGGCCTTGACGGCGTCGCCGTATCCGGTGCGGGCGGGCAGGTCGATGACGGCGTCGGCGGGAAGGTGGTCCGCGAGGACGTCGGGGCTGCCGTCGGTGCTGCCCGTGTCGGCGGCCACCACCCGCTGTACGGCGCGGGTCTGGGCTCGGAGCGCGGACAGGGTTTCCGACAGCCATCGTGAGCCGTCGTGGGACACGATGACCGCGGTGACGACGTGGCGGGCGGAATCCAGGTCAAGCACGGCTGTGGTCGGGTCTCTCCGGGAGAAGGGGCGGGCCCGTGCGCGGGCCCGGGGTGTGCCGACCGGAGCGGTCGGTGGGCGCCTCAGTGCGCCGGGGCGGTTCGCGGAGGCGAACGCGGGACATCACGATACGCCACCGCACACCATTACGGATCATTTTGGTCGAGGGCGCGAGGGGCGACCATAGCGGTGCATTAGGCGCCCAGCGGACCTGACGGACCAATCAGGCCCAAGGGCCCGAAGGGTACGGAACATGAAAAAGGCGCGCCCGGGCTCGTGGCCCGGACGCGCCGTGACGCGTACCCCTACAGCATGTCCGCCAGGAAATCGAAATCTCCCCCGGCGGCCTTCTTCAGCCGTCGACGCTCGCGCTCGGAGAGTCCCCCCCAGATGCCGAAGCGTTCGTCATGCTCCAGCGCGTACTCCAGGCACTCCGCACGTACCTCGCACGACTGGCAGACCTTCTTGGCCTCCCGTGTCGAGCCGCCCTTCTCGGGGAAGAACGCCTCCGGGTCCGTCTGCGCGCACAGGGCACGTTCCTGCCAGCCCAGATCCTCGTCCGAGCCGTGCGCCAGCGGGATGACCTCGCTCATGCGCACCTCCTGTAGCCCCCCAATAGATGTCCCCGACCCTTTTCGTCCCCCAGGCCGGGTGGAAATCCCACAAGGGAATTACACGCGGACGCTTCACCGTGAGTCAAGCGCCCTGCGTGGTAATCCACTGAATATCATGTAACGAACCTCCGGCGGCAGGCCCGCGATGTCCGTTCTGCGGATTACCACGCAATTCACGTACCTTCCCCAGGTGCGGAGAGCGCGGCGTTCGGAGCCGGTTCAGCGCTGGCCGTCGTTGCCGTACCAGTTCTGCTGGCCGTCGGTGCCGCCCTGTCCTTGCTGGTCAGAGCCGTATCCGGCGCCGGAACCGTACTGGGCTCCGTAGCCGCCACCACTCTGATCGGTGGCCTCGGCACCATTGTTCTCACCGGAGTTAAAGAATGGTTCAACTCCGGGGGCGGCCTGGGCGTCCTGCCCCTGCTGGGCCTGCGCCTGGGCGGCCGGGTCCTGGTACCAGCCGTTGGCGATGGCGTCCTGGGCCTGCTGGTCGGCGGCGGGCTGCGGCGCGTACTGCGACGGGTCGTAGGACTGGCCGTAGGCGGCCTGCTGCTGCGCGGCGGCGTCCTGACCGTAGGCGGCCTGCTGACCCGAGGGGTCGTAGCCGTACGCCTGCTGCTGGGCCTGGGCGTCGTAACCGTAGGCCTGCTGGGCACCGGTCCCGTACGCCTGCTGCTGCGCGGCCACGTCGTAACCGTACGCCTGCTGCTGCGCGGCGGCGTCCTGACCGTAGGCCTGCTGGGCACCGGTCCCGTACGCCTGCTGCTGGGCAGCCACGTCCTGACCGTACGCCTGCTGCTGCGCGGCGGGGTCCTGACCGTAGGCGGCCTGCTGCGCGGCGGCGTCCTGACCGTACGCGGCCTGCTGACCCGAGGGGTCGTAGCCGTACGCCTGCTGGGCACCGGTCCCGTACGCCTGCTGCTGCGCGGCCACGTCCTGACCGTACGCCTGCTGCTGCGCGGCGAGGTCCTGACCGTAGGCGGCCTGCTGACCCGAGGGGTCGTAGCCGTACGCCTGCTGCTGGGCGGCCGGGTCGGCCGTCTGGTAGCCGGTCGGAGCGAAGGACTGCTGCGCACCGGTCGCGGGCGGGAACGGCTGCTGGTTGTACACCTGCTGCTGCGGCTGCGCGCGGGGAACCACGGTGGGGTCGTTGAAGATCTTGATGAGGTAGAACCCGAAGAAGCCGAGCACGGCGCCCTGCACCGCGCGGCCCAGGAACCCGGCGAAGGCCACGCCGCCCTCGCCCGGACGGATGTCGATGAAACCGCTGATCAGCGCGATCAGGCAGAACAGCAGACCGACGCCGACCAGGACCATCGAGGTCAGGATCACCGGGAAGGAGCTGGGGCGGGTCCGCTCGCTGGTCAGGACCAGGGCGACCGCGGCCGCGAGCAGGAGGGTGACGGTGAATCCGTAGAAGTCGCCGCCGTTCGCCACCATCGCCAGCGGGAAGCTGTAACCCTGCGCGCTGGAGTTGATGATCACCGAGATGAGCCCGGCCAGCATGTGGACGCCCAGAGCCCCCAGCAGGACCCAGGCCCCGGGCAGGCGCAGGCGGTCGAGTGTTTCGTTGTTCAAGAGAGGTTCCCCTCTGCTGCTTCGCCGTCGCGTCGGAGGAAGCTTGGCATATCGTCGGGCTGTCGGGTGAATCGGCCGAAACGCGCTCGACAGGACGTGGGGACACCGAGCGCGGGGCCGTTGAAGTGGGATGGTGACCGCCGTCCGTTGGTTCACACACCGTCGGTCCCGGATCGGTCACGCTGGATCGTACCCACGGAGGGGCAGACGACCCATACTCGCCCCCAGCCTGCCAGACTTGGGCGCATGCGGATAGTCGTACCGGCTGGCGGTATCGGCGGCGCGCGTTTCCTCCGTGGTCTCAGGGCCGCCATGGGGATCGACGCCGCGACCGAGTCCGACCAGGCCACAGACCACCAGATCACCGTCATCGGGAACACCGGTGACGACATCACCCTCTTCGGTCTCCGGATCTGCCCGGATCTGGACACCGTCATGTACACCCTCGGCGGCGGGATCAACGAGGAGCAGGGCTGGGGCCGTGCCGACGAGACCTTCACGGTCAAGGAGGAGCTCGCGGCGTACGGGATGAAGCCCACCTGGTTCGGGCTGGGTGACCGCGACACCGCCACCCACATCGTCCGGGCGCAGATGATCGCCGCCGGGTACCCGCTCTCCGCGATCACCACGGCGCTGTGCGACCGCTGGCGGCCGGGCGTCCGGCTCCTCCCGATGACGGACGACCAGGTCGAGACGCACGTGATCGTCAACGACGAGGACGGGCGGCGGGCGATCCACTTCCAGGAGTGGTGGATCCGACACCGGGCCGCGCTGCCCGCCGAACAGATCATCAGCATGGGCGCCGAGAAGGCCAAGCCCGCCCCCGGCGTGGTCCGTGCCATCCGCAACGCCGACGCGGTGATCATCCCGCCGTCCAACCCCGTGGTGAGCGTGGGTTCGATCCTCAACATCGAGGGCATCCGCGAGGCCATGGTGGGCAGGACCGTGGTGGGTGTCTCGCCGATCATCGGCGGAGCCCCCGTGCGCGGCATGGCCGACGCCTGCCTGAGCGCCATCGGAGTGGAGACCGGCGCGGGCCCGGTGGCCGAGCACCTCGGCTCCGACCTGCTGGACGGCTGGCTGGTGGACGAGATCGACGCCGACACCCGGGTGGACGGCGTGGAGGTGCGCTCCCGCCCGCTGTACATGAACGACCCGGAGAGCACCGAGGCGATCGCCCAGGCCGCACTGGACCTGGCCGTCGAGCTCTCCGAGCGCGGGGAGTCGGCCCGGTGAGCGTCGAGACGCGAACGGAGCGGGGCCGGGTGGACGGGCCACCGGTGAGCGAGCTGCGGGTGCGCGGGCTGCCCGGCATCCCCGAGGTGCGCGCCGGCGACGACCTGGCGGCGCTGATCTCCGAGGCCGTGGCCGCTTCCGGCCAATCCCTGGTGGACGGCGACGTCCTGGTGGTCACCTCCAAGATCGTCAGCAAGGCCGAGGGCCGCTCCCAGCCGGGAGACGACCGTGAGGCCGCGATCGACGCCGAGACCGAGCGCGTGGTGGCGCGGATGGGCCACATCCGGATCGCCCAGCACCGTTCCGGCCTGGTCATGGCCGCCGCCGGGGTGGACGCCTCCAACGTCGCCCCGGGCACGGTGCTCCTGCTGCCCGAGGACCCCGACGCCTCCGCGCGCGCCCTGCGGGCGCGGCTGGCCGAACTCCTGGGCGTGCGCGTGGGTGTGGTGGTCTCGGACACGTTCGGCCGCCCCTGGCGGATGGGCCAGACCGACGTGGCGATCGGCGCGGCCGGGATCACCCCGGTGCAGGACCTGCGCGGCACCACCGACGCCCAGGGCAACGTCATGGAGGCCACGATCAACGCGGTGGCCGACGAGGTCGCCGCCGCCGGTGAGCTGGTCAAGGGCAAGGCCTCCGGGGTCCCCGTCGCCGTGGTGTCGGGCCTGGTCGGCCTGGTCACCGAGGAGGACGGCCCCGGGGCGGCGGAGCTGATCCGCCCGGCCGACGACGACCTGTTCCGCTACGGTTCCAGGGACGTCGTGGCGGCCCGGCGGACGGTGCGCTCCTTCACCGAACGGCCGGTCGACCCGGCCCTGGTGCGCCGCGCGGTGGCCACCGCCGTGACCGCCCCCGCGCCGCACCACACGACCCCCTGGCGGTTCGTCCTGGTGGAGTCGCCGGACACCCGTGAGCGGCTGCTCGACTCGATGCTGCGGGCCTGGGTGGAGGACCTGCGCCGCGACGGCTTCACCGAGGAGCAGATCGCGCGGCGGACCAGGCGCGGCGACGTGCTGCGCGGCGCGCCCAGCCTGGTGGTGCCGTTCCTGGTCGCGGACGGGGCGCACCCGTATCCGGACGAGCGCCGCGCGGACGCCGAGCGGTCGATGTTCCTGGTGGCCATGGGCGCGGGGGTGCAGAGCCTGCTGGTGGGCCTGGCGATGGAGGGCCTGGGCTCCGCGTGGATCTCCTCCACCATGTTCTGCGCCGACGTGGTGCGCGAGGTCCTGGAGGTGCCCGAGGACTGGCGTCCGATGGGCGCGGTGGCCGTGGGCTACGCGGCCGAGGCCCCGAAGGAGCGCCCGCCCCGGGACCCGGACGCCTTCATGGTGGTGCGCTGACCCCGGGGTGGAGGACGGCGCGTCCTCCGTCGTGACCCGACCCCGCCCCGGCATGCTGGGGCGGGGTCGGGGCCGTCGGGGGGAGCCGGGATGTCCGTTCAGCACTACGTGATCGCCACGCTGGTCGTGGTGGTCGCGGTCATCGTGGGCCAGCTGATCGCCGGACGGATCAGGATCCCGGGAGCGGTGGTCCTGGTGGTGCTGGGCATGCTCCTGGGAATCGTGCCGTGGATGCACTCGATGTCCATCACTCCCGAGGTCATCCTCCTGGTCTTCCTGCCGCCGCTGATCTACAACGCGGCGTTCTTCTCCTCCCCCAGGGACATGCGCGAACTGGCGCGGCCCATCATCGTGATGTCGGTCGGGATGACGCTGGCGACGGCGTTCGGGCTGGCCGCGGTCATCCACCTGCTCATCCCGGCCGCGGGCTGGCCCGCCGCCATCGCGTTGGGCGCGGCGATCGCGCCGACCGACGCCGTGGCGGCCTCCGCGATCCTCAAACGCGTGGGCACGCCGCGTCGGGTGCTGACCATCCTGGAGGGTGAGTCCCTGATCAACGACGGGGTCGCTCTGACCCTCTTCAGCCTGGCCATCACCGCCATGATGCGCCCGCTCACCCCGGGGGACGCCCTGCTGGAACTGGGCAGGGTCGTGGTGGGCGGGCTGCTCTACGGTGCCGTGGTAGCGGTGCTGATCGCGTGGGGGCGCAACCGGATCCAGGACCCCTCACTCCAGCTGATGACGGTGCTCATCACACCGTTCGTGGCCTACATCCCCTCCGAGATGGCAGGGTTCTCCGGGGTGCTGTCAGCGGTCGTGGCCGGGTTCTACCTGGGTACCCACGGTGAGGGTCTGCTGCCGCCACGGGTGAGGGCGAGCGGGCAGACCATCTGGGGCACCCTGGTGAGCCTGCTGGAGGCGATGCTGTTCGTGCTTCTGGGGTTGCAGTTGGACGCCGTGCTGCGGGCGGTACGGGCGAACTACTCGATCACGGACCTGGTGGTGGCGGCGCTCGTGGTGACCGCAACCGCCATGGTGCTGCGCATGGTGCTGATGATGTTCCTGACGTCGTTGCAGCGCTTCGTCTCCCGGTCCCCGCTGGACGTGTCGGGCTTCCGGGAGCGCGTGGCGATCGGGTGGAGCGGAATGCGCGGCGCGATCTCCCTGGCGATCGCGCTGTCCCTGCCCGCGACCCTGAACGGGCAGCAGTTCACCGAGCGGGGCGCGCTGATCTTCATCGCCGGCGTGGTCGTGATGGGCACGCTCCTGACGCAGGGCACGACACTGCCGTGGCTGCTGCGCAAGCTGCGACTGTCCGACGAGGGCACCCGTCACCGGGAGTTCCTGCGGGCCGAGTACGAGATGGACTGCGCCGCCGTGCGCAAGGTGGACGAGATGCTCACCGGGGGCGAGCTGGACGACCGGTCGGCGGACGCCATGCGTGACCGCTTCAGCAAGAGGATCGGGCACGTGAAGGGGTTGCTGGACGAGGGGGACCTCGACCGGGTGAAGGAGGACGCCCGGGACCGCAGGGAGACCCTCACCCAGATCAACCAGGCCCGACGGGACTCCCTCATCTCCCTGTACCGCTCGGGGGACATCGACCACGACGTGTTCACGAAGCTCGCCCGGGACATGGACATCCGGGACGGCGGGCCCGGCCAGTACGGAGTGTGACTGGTACCGGGTACCCAAGAAAACCGCAAACTTTCCTAACCGTTTCCGTTGACCTTCGCGGAACGCAACTTTAAAGTTTCCTAACAATTACCGGCTCACAGAGCACGCCTTCGTCACCCCGCTCGACGAAAGGAGCACTCCCCATGCTCAGCCCCCGGAAGTCCAGGCTCGCGATCCTCAGCGGCCTCGCCGCCGTGGCCACCGCGTTCGTCACCTCCGTCGGTGCCCTGGCGCCCGAACCGGCACAGGCCTCGACGGATCCCGTCGAGACCCAGCAGACCAGCCAGTGGCTCACCGGCTACTGGCACAACTTCGACAACGGCTCCACCGTGATGCCGCTCTCCGAGATCCCCAGCGAGTACAACCTCGTGGCGGTCGCCTTCGCCGACAACCATCCCCAGCTCGACGGCGGCATCACCTTCAACCTGGCCAGCGACGAGCTCGACGGCTACACCGACGCGCAGTTCCGCGAGGACATCGCCGCCATCCAGGCCGAGGGCCGCAAGGTGATCATCTCCGTGGGCGGCGAGCTCGGCCACGTGGACGTCACCAACCCCACCCAGGCGCAGAACTTCGCGGACACCACCCACGAGCTCATGCAGGACTACGGGTTCGACGGTGTGGACATCGACCTGGAGCACGGCATCAACGCCGAGCACATGACCAGCGCCCTACAGGACCTCAGCGGCCAGGCGGGTCCCGGGCTCATCATCACGATGGCGCCCCAGACCATCGACTTCCAGAGCCCCAGCGCCGGGTACTACCAGCTGGCCAGCAACATCTCCGACATCCTCACCATCGTGAACATGCAGTACTACAACTCGGGCTCCATGCTCGGTTGTGACGACAGCGTCTACCAGCAGGGCACGAGCGACTTCGTCGCCGCGCTGGCCTGCATCCAGCTGGAGATGGGCCTGAGCCCCGACCAGGTCGGCCTGGGCCTGCCCGCCGTGCCCTCCGCGGCCGGAGGCGGCTACCTGGCCCCGAGCGGCATCATCTCCGCCCTGGACTGCCTGGAGACCGGAACCGACTGCGGCTCCTACTCCCCCACCACCCCGTACGGGCCGATCGGCGGCGTGATGACCTGGTCCATCAACTGGGACGCCACCAACAACTACGACTTCGCCAACACCATCTCGGCCCGACTCCAGTAACCCCCCAGCCCGCGGGTCCACTCCCATCCCGCGGACAGCGCCCCGTCGCCTCACTCCCATCCCCGACGGGCCGCCCGAGAAAAAAGGGGCGGGACGCCACCCCCCGGCGTCCCGCCCCTCCTTCGTGGCCCGCTCCTCGAAATCCGATGAATGGCGCCAAGCTGGCACGTCATAGCATGAGCGGAAATTGCCCCAGACTCATGAAGCGGCAAATCACTCGACTCCCGAACAAACTGCACAGGCATAAGCATGTGCAGTTCGAGTCCTCTCCGTGACCTACAGAACCCGAGGTCAGAACCTCTGGAACCTCCCGAGAGAACCTCTGGATCCCCTCGGGTAAAAAATCTTCCACGCCCTCCTGTGGAAAACTCAAGAGCGCACGGTTGAACACGTACAGTGCTGTGACATGGATGCGGTTGGCCGATTTCTGCCATCCACGGGATCACGGCATAATCAGGCCTTCACTGGGCACGTCTAATCCCCCGCCCCCAGGCCTGAAAGGAAACCCATGGAACGTCTCTGGGAGGTCGACCCCTCAGCACTCTTCGCGAGGCGTCTGGGCAAGACCGCAGCGGAACTCAAGGCCAGCAGGTTCAACGACGACTGCCCCGAGATCTGGGAGCTCGACAACGGCGACGTGGCCGTGGTGGGGCGCGACGCGACCGAACTCTTCCGGGACCGACTCCCCACCGGCCTCCGGGTGGGGAGCGACGAGCGCCTGGTGGTGATCCCGGGGATCATGCTCCGATCCGCCAAGAAGGACATCAGCGATGCCTGACGCCACTCCCTTCCATGCCGTTCGCGCGTCTCCCGGACGCGAGTTGGACCGTCGCGCCTACCACGCGGACGCGGCGCGAGTCCGCGCCGACCCGGACATCGTCGGAGACTCCTGGAAGCTGGAGCGGTCCCAGGTCTTCCACGAGGACGGCGACCCGGCGTGGGAGGCCTACCAGGAGGGTGACTGGGCCAGGGTGGCCCGGATCTTCGAGAGCGAGCGCCCCGACCTGGAACGCCAACGGAGGAGCTACACGCAGCAAGGAGTGCACCTGCGCCGGGTCCGGATCGTCGAGACCCCGATCACCCCGTATCTTCGGTGGGAGATGTTGAGCCACCGCGTTTTCGTCGAGAGCGGGTACGAGATCGGTGTTCTGGATGCCGAGCAGGTCGGGGAGTTCGAGCGGGAGTCACCCCTCCCGGAACTCGTGGTCTACGGAGGAGAGGTCGTCTACCAGGTTCGCTACGACGAACGCTGGACCCCCATCGGAGCCAAGCGGATCGACGACCCTGAGCTCGCCCGAACCCTGTCCGAGGCCATCGCCGACCTCTACCGCAGGTCCGAACCCCTGCTGGAGTTCTACGACAGGGAGGTCCGTCCGCGTGTCCCGGCCGTCGGCCGACCGGAGCACGCCCGTTCCGCCGTCAGCGGCTGACCGGGGCGCCGCGAGGATCCTCCCGGCTGTCGTCGTCGTACTGGTGGTACTCGCCGGACTCGCGCTGACCCTCGTCTCACCCCTGGGTCTGCGCGTTTTCGGCGGTACGAACAAGGAGTGGGAACGACTGAGTCTCATAGGCCAGACCTACGGGGCGATCTCCGCGTTGATCGCGGTGCTCGCGCTCCTCGGTGTGATCGTGACCCTCGTCTACCAGGCCCGTGAACTGCGCAGAGCGGCGGACGACAGCCGCCGTCAGGCCATGGGCGACCTCCTGCGAATGGCCATGTCCGACCCCGACCTCGACGAGTGCTGGGGGCCGGTCGACGGCGAGGGCGACGCCAGGGCCCGCAAGCAGCTCATGTACACGAACATGATCGTCACGCAGTGGGGCACCTCGTTCCGGGCCGGGGCGACCCCCGAGAAACGCCTGCACCGCAACGCCCTGGAGATGTTCCGGGGCGAGGTCGGCCGGGACTACTGGGCGCAGGCCCGGACCAGTCGCCTGTCCGCGCCAGCGAGCAGGGCCGACGCCAGGTTCAACCAGATCCTCGACGACGCCTACCGTGCGGCGCTGGCCGAGGCCCCGGCCCCCGTGCCGAGGCGGGTACCCCCGCGCCCCGACACACGGCCCCGGTCCCAGCTGCGCCGAGCCGCCCCGGCCCTCCTGGCCTTCGGGCTGGGCGGCGTGGTGACCGGTGCGGTCCTCACCGCGCTGGGGCGTCGCGACGCCTGACCGGGGTGCGGGGCGCGCTCGGCGTCCCGCACCCTCCGTTCCTGGTCAGGCCATCGGCAGCTGGGGCCGCAGGATGCTCGCGGCCACGCCGTCGCTGGCCTCCGCGACTCGGCGGCGCTCCTCCGGGACGGTCCCGTAGAGGGTGGTGCGCTGGCGGACCGGACGGCCGGTGGGCTCGACGAGGGCCCTGATGTCACTGATGGTCTTGTAGGAACCCTGGCCGGAACCGGCCATGCGGCTGATGGTCTCCTCCATCAGGGTGCCGCCCACGTCGTTGACTCCCCCGCGCAGCAGCTGACGGAAGGTGTCCTCCGCGAGCTTGACCCAGGAGCCCTGGATGTTGTCGATGCTCCCGTGCAGGAGGAGTCGGGCCAGGGCGTGCACCGCGCGGTTCTCCCGGACGGTCGGCCCCGTGCGGGCCAGCCCGGCGAGGTAGATCGGCGCGTTGGTGTGCACGAACGGCAGCGGAACGAACTCCGTGAAGCCGGGCCTGCCGTTGCGCTCCATGGACCGTTCCTGGAGCGACCGCAGCAGCTTGATGTGCGCCACCCAGTGGTGCGGGGAGTCCACGTGCCCGTACATCATCGTGGACGTGGTCGGGATGCCCAGGTCGTGGGCGCTCGTGATGACCTCGATCCACTCGCTGGCCGGGAGCTTGCCCTTGGTGAGCACCCACCGGACCTCGTCGTCGAGGATCTCGGCGGCGGTCCCCGGGATCGACCCCAGTCCGGCCTCGCGGGCGCGGGTCAGCCACTCGCGCACGGACAGGTTGGTCCGGGCGGCGCCGTTGACCACCTCCATCGGGCTGAAGGCGTGGACGTGCATGTCGGGGACGCGCTCGCGGACGGCGGCGGCGATGTCGAAGTAGGCGGTCCCGGGCAGGTCCGGGTGGATGCCGCCCTGCATGCACACCTCGGTGGCCCCCGCCTTCCAGGCCTCCTCGGCGCGGTCGGCCACCTGGTCGAGGGAGAGCGTGTAGGCGTCGGCGTCGGTGCGCCGCTGGGCGAACGCGCAGAACCGGCAGCCGGTGTAGCAGACGTTCGTGAAGTTGATGTTCCTGGTCACGACGTAGGTGACGTCGTCGCCCACGGTGTCGCGGCGGACCCGGTCGGCCAGGTCGGTGAGCGCGTCCAGGGCGTCCCCGTCGGCGTGCAGCAGGGCCAACGCCTCGGAGTCGCCGAGTCCGGCCGGGTCGTTCTCGGCGCTGCGCAGTGCGGCGGCGATCTCGGGGTCCAGGCGTCGGGGTGTGGCCCCCTTCCGGTCCACTCCGGAGGCCAGTTCGTCCCAGTCGCCGTAGACCGCCTCGAAGTCGCCGCGCCGGTCACCGGTGCGGCCCTCGCCGTCGATCTCCGTGTGCAGGTCGGTGCGGCCCGAGGAGACCAGGACCGCCTCCGGCTCCTGCCAGGGGCGGCCCACCAGGGGTGCGTCCTCGCGGGCCAGGCCGGTCTCCGGGTCCACCAGGGCGTGGACGTGCTCGCGCAGGCGCGGGTCGACCCAGGGCTCTCCCGCCCGGATGTACTCGGGGTACACGGTGAGGCGCTCACGCAGGTCGAAGCCCTGGGCGGCGGTGCGGGCGGCGAGGTCGTCGATCTGCGGCCAGGGGCGCTCGGGGTTGACGTGGTCGGCGGTGAGCGGAGAGACACCGCCCCAGTCGTCGATGCCCGCGCGGATCATCAGTGCGTACTCGTCCACGCCTCCCCGGTCCGCGCCGATGAGGTTGGGCGGGGCCTGCACGTGGGCCCGGGGCCCCATGACGAGGCGGGTGACCGCGATGGTGGCGGCCATCATGTCGCGTTCGGCGTCGGGCCGGTGCATCATCGCGGTGTCCGGCTTGGCCCGGAAGTTCTGCACGATGACCTCCTGCACGCCGCCGTAGCGGCGGGAGACCCCGCGCATCGCGAAGATCGACTCCGCGCGGTCCGCGACCGTCTCACCGATCCCGAGCAGGATGCCGGTCGTGAAGGGGACGCTGGAGCGCCCGGCGTCCTCCAGGGCGCGCAGCCGCACGGCGGGGTCCTTGTCGGGGCTGCCGTAGTGGGGCTGGCCCTTCTCGGTGAACAGCCGCCGGGAGGTGGTCTCCAGCATCATCCCCATGGAGGGGGCGACGGGCTTGAGCCGCTGGAGGTCGGACCAGGTCAGCACCCCGGGGTTGAGGTGCGGGAGCAGACCGGTCTCCTCCAGGATCATGATCGCCATGGCGCGCACGTAGGAGAGGGTGTCGTCGTAGCCGCGCGAGTTGAGCCACTCGGCGGCCTGCTTCCAGCGGTCCTCGGGCCGGTCTCCCAGGGTGATGAGGACTTCCTTGCAGCCCAGGGCGGCGCCCTCGCGGGCGACCTCCAGGACCTCGTCCGGCGACATGAAGGGCGCGTCGAGACGCCCGGGGACCGTGGCGAAGGTGCAGTAGTGGCAGCGGTCGCGGCACAGGCGGGTCAGGGGGACGAAGACCTTGCGGCTGTAGGTGATGACGCCGGGGCGGCCCGCCGCCTCCAGGCCCGCGTCGCGGACCCGTCCCGCGTACTCCAGGAGTTGGTCGAGGTCCTCGTCCCGGGCGTGCAGCAGTACCTCCGCCTCGGTGACGTCGAGGGTCTTGCCGTCCCGGGCACGGGCCAGGGCCCTGCGCGTGACGGATGCCGTCGGGGTGGGGATGGGGGCAGGGTCGTTCGCACCACTCATAAGCGATCACCCTACGCGCCCGGTCGGTTTCGGTCGCGGGCGCCACCCGGTCGGGCCTGTGGACAACCCGGGAGGGGCGGGGTCCGCGGCATAGGCTTGGGGGGTGCTGACTCGGCTTCGACGGAACTCCTGGGTGCGCCTGGCCCTGCTCGCGCTGGTGTGCGCGTGCGCGGGCGCCGCTCTGTACGCCAACTGGACGCAGGCACGGGCCGCTGTGTCCGAGCTCCCGCTCTGGGTGCTGCCCACGGCGGTGCTGGCGGGGATGCTGGGGCTGGTGGCGCAGATGATGGCGTGGCGCTCGCTGCTGGCCGGTCTGGGCTCGCCGTTGCCGAGGGCGGCGGCCGCCCGGGTGATGTTCGTGGGCCAGCTCGGCAAGTACCTGCCGGGGTCGGTGTGGGCGTTCGTGGCCCAGGTGGAGCTGGCCCGTGACTGGCGGGTGCCGAGATCGCGGGGGGCGGCGGCGACCCTGCTGGCGATCGCCGTCACGGTGGCCGTGAGCCTGGCTGTGGCGGCTGTGGCCCTGCCGCTGTCCTCCGCCGAGGCGGCCCGGCGCTGGTGGTGGGCGCTGGCCGCTGCCCCGTTGCTGTTGGCCTGCCTGCACCCGAGGGTGCTGGGGTGGGGGGTCCGGCTGGCGGCCCGCCCCTTCGCGCGGTTCCGTGAGGTGGCCGAGGCGGGTCCACTGGAGATCGGCGGGCGTTCGGTCGCGGCGTCGGTGTCCTGGACCCTGGTGGCGTGGGTGCCGTTGGGCGCGCACGTGTGGTTGCTGACCTGGGCCGTGGGGGGCGACGCCCTGGGATCGGTGGGCCCGGCGGTGGGCGCCTACGCGCTCGCCTGGACTCTGGGGCTGCTGGTGGTGTTCGCGCCCGCCGGTCTGGGCGTGCGCGAGGTGGTGCTGGTGGTGGCGCTGGCGCCGGTGGTCGACGCGGGCGCCGCCCTCGTGGTGGCGGTGCTGTCCCGGCTGGTGATGACGGTGGCGGACGTGGGCTGGGCGGGGCTGTCGCTCCTGTTGTCGCCGGGACCGCCGAAGGGTGGTTCCGGTGACGGGGAGGAGGGTTCTGGGCCGGTGCGCGGAGCGTCCGTGGGGGATCCGGAGAGACCGTCCCCGAGGGCGCGTACGGGACCGGGCTCCGAGCGGGAACCCGAGTAGGGCCCGGCGCGGGGAGCGAGGAGGAGACGCGTCCGGCCCGAGGTCCGGAAACGGTCCGGAGGCGACCGGGCGGGCCCCGGGGTGGGCCCGAACGGCCGGGAACGCCCCGCGCAACAAAACAGGAAAGAAACCTTCTTTTTTGGCGGGACGCGGCCTATGCTCATGCCGTATGAACTGGGCCCCCCGCTTCCCACGTGTCCTGTCCGCCCTCGCCGTGACCCTCACACTGGCACCGGCCACCCTCGGCGCGGCCGATCCGGCGACCGAACCCACGGCCGAGGCCACCGCCGAAGGCCCCACCCACGCGTACGTCAAACCCGCCGACGTGGCGTGTGACCAGGGCGCGGGCACCCTCACCGTGGTGGGTCAGCTCTTCCCCGTGGTGAGCGACTCCCCCGACGGCCAGCCCGAGCTCTCCCTGAGCCTGGCCGCCGAGCTCGCCGCCGACAGCGAGGAGGACGGCGAGGACGAGACCGAGGGCGAGGAGGGGACGACCGACCTCGAACTGGAACTGGTGCCGAACCCCGAACCGCTGCCCGGGATCAGCGCCGAGGACATGGGCGCGGCCACCGAGCGCGCCGGAACCCTCACCGCCACGCTCTCCGGCGACGACGGCAGGCTGCTGACCGGTGACGATCCGCCCGGCCTGGCCTGGGAGGACTGGGAACCGCCACTGGGCTTCTACGAGGTCCGCGTGGCCACCGAGACCTTCAGCCTGCCCGGGTTCGGGGACTGCACGGTGACCGCCGCGACCCCGCTGAGCAGCGTCCAGGTGGGCACCGAGGACGAGCTGACGGAACAGCGCGCGTCGGGCCAGGAGGCGTCCTCCGACCCGCGCGCGTACCTCCCGTGGGTCCTTCTGGGCGTGGGGATGCTCGGCGCCGTCTGCATGCTGGTGCCCGCCGTGCTCCACCTGCGCCGCCGCCGGGCGTCCTGAGGTCAGGCGGACAGCAGCCGGTCGGTGTAGGCCCTCCAGTACGGTTCGGCGTCCACCGGCCGGACACCCTCCCTGAGCCGGGCGGGCGTGCCCGGCTCGTAGAAGGCGGCCAGCGCCCGGGCGAGGTCCGCGACGTCTCCCGGTTCGCAGAGCAGCCCGTCCACGCCGTCGCGCACGTGGTCCGCGAGGGTGCCCGCCCGGGTGGCGATCACCGGGAGACCGTGCTCGTGCGCCAGCCACACGTTCTGGGTGGCGGTGGCGGAGCGGTAGGGCAGCACCAGGGCGTCGGCCCCGGCGAGCAGCCCGGGCAGCTCGTCTGCGGGCACGTACCCCTCGCGGAACCGGACCCGGTCGGCCACGCCCAACTCCCCGGCCAGGTCGGCGAGGTCCGTGGAACCTCCCCAGAACTCACCGGCGACGGTGAGGGTGACGTCCTCGGGCGCCCCCTCGGCCAAGGCGCGCAGCAGCACGTCCACCCCCTTGTACGGGCGGACGATCCCGAAGAACACCAGGTTTCGGTGCTCCCCTGAACCACCGGCACGCGCTCCCCCGGTCTCGGGCAGGTGCGGCGGCATCTCCGCGACCACGGGACGCGGCCGGTCCGGGCCGAGCAGCCCCTCGGCGAGGTGGCCCTGTTCGGCCGAGTGGGTGAGGACCCCGTCCACCCGCCGCAGCAGCGCGCGTACCAGGGACACGTCCACCGCCCGGCGCTCGTGCGGCAGCACGTTGTGGCACAGCGCCACCACCCGGGTCCCCCGCCGTCGCGACCTGATCCCGGCGAGGACGCCGAGGTAGGCGGGCACCTGCACCGGCGAGAACAGGGTGAGCACCACCAGGGCGTCCTCGCCCGCGAGCCGACGCCCCGTGCGCCACCAGCCGTCCGGCCGGTACCAGGCCAGCTCATGGCGGGTGTCCGGGTACGGCTCCCCCTCGGGGTCGGTGATGGTCTGCGTGCCCGGGTAGAGCGCCGCCGGGTACTGCGCCCGCCAGGACTCGACGCCCGTCTCGTGGCCGAGCGCGCGCAGCCGGTGCGCGAGCTCCGTCGTGTGCCGGGCCCCGCCGCCCTTGTAGGGGTGTGCGGGGCCCACGAGGGTGATCCGGCCGGTCACGGGTGCTCCCTGGAACGCACGATGAGGTCGGCCAGGAGCGCGATCGCCGCGATGATCAGCCCGGTCATGAGGATCATGACGGTGTTGTTGGGTATGTAGAGCGGGTTGCGGACCTGGTCGTAGACGAACTTGACCGCCCCGATCCCCAGCAGCCACAGTGCGGGCGGCATGAGGACCTTGAGCGGGTTGAAGTACATGACCATGCGGAGCACCTGGAGGATGTACCGGTAGGCGTCGCGCACGAAGTGGAACTTGGACGTCCCCGCCCGCTTGGCGTACTCGATGGGCACGTACCTCAGCGGGTGCTGGTTGGACAGGAACGCCAGCGTGATGGTGGTGACGCAGGAGAACCCCGGGGGCAGGAGCCGCAGGTAGGGGCGGGCGACGTCCCTGCGGAACACCCGGAGCCCGGAGTTGAGGTCCGGGATGCGGGTGTTGGTGAGGCGTTCCGCGACCTTCCGGATCATCCACTTGGCGGGGACCCGGAGCGCCTTGTGCGATCCCCTCTCCTGGGTGCGCGCACCCACGACCTGGTCGATCTCCGGGTCGTTGTCGAGCATGGCGACGAGCTCGGGGATGCGCTCGTTGGGGTAGCTCATGTCGGCGTCGGTCCACGCCACGAACTCGCCGCGCGCCCGCTGGCTGCCGATCCGCCGCACGGTGCCCGCGCCGCCGTTGTGCCCGAAGGGGACCACCCTCATGTGCGGGAAGAGGCCCTCCACCTCGCGCAGCCGGGTCAGGGTCTCGTCGGTGGAGGCGTCGTCGACGGCGAGCAGTTCGTACGTGTACCCCGAGGAGTCCATCGCCGAGCAGATCCGTTTGATCTCGTCGACGACGTGCTCCTCCTCGTTGTAGCAGGGGAGGACGATCGTGACCCGCACCGGCGGGGCGTCGTGCTCCGGGGCTCGGCCTGGGGCGTCTGCGTGGCTCATGGTCCTTCTCAGCGGGGTGGTCGAGGGACGGGCGGGGGTCTCACGCCGGATCGTTCGTGGCGGGCAGGACGGCGGTCCACACACTGCCGTTGAAGGTCCAGTGTCCGGTCGGGGGTTCCATGAGGGTACTGGGGTCCATCTGGGCGACGACGTGGAAGTGCCGTTCGGGTTCGACCGTGGACCCGGTGAGCGCGTCGAGCGGTTCCCAGTCGGGGGCGGCCAGCACCGCGTCCCGGCCCCGCTGGTGCACGGCCGAGACGACCCTCTCGACCGCCTCCGGGGAGGGGTCGTCCAGGGAGGCGGTGGGCACGCCGCAGACGTTGCGCAGCAGCGGCATGTAGTTGCCCGCCAGCCCGGGGTCGACCACGATGACCGAGGAGTCGGGGGGCAGCGACGCGCAGAGACTCTCCGTCTCGGCCACGGTGCCCACGTCCTGCCGGTACCCCATGATCCCCGACGCCGAGGTGACCGCTCCGGGTCCGAGCAGGGCCACCGCCGAACCGGCGGCCACCACGACCGGGAGGCTCCGCACCATCGCGGTGGCGCGGGTGTGCCGGACGGAGTTCTCGCAGTAGCGGGTCAGCCAGGCCAGGAACCAGACCGCGAACAGCACGAACGCCGGGATCACCAGCACGATCAGGCGCCTGCTGGCCCAGGGGTGGTCCGGGGTGATGGCGGGGCGCAGGAGCGTGGTGGAGACCGTCCACACGAGCAGCATGGCGGGCAGCAGCCACTGGAGGTCGCGGCGCTGCGTGAGGCGCCGCAGGACCAGCGCCACCCCCAGGGAGGCGAACAGCACGGTGCTCAGCCCCACGTACCAGCCCACCCAGTACAGGCTCATGTCGTAGTAGGTGCGGCTCCCCTCGATCGGCAGTCCCTCGATGTCCTGGACGGAGGCCACCCACTGGTCGGTGAAGTCGCTGCCGTGCCCGTAGTCCGGCCAGAGCAGGGGGCGGACGGCGAAGCCGACCATGACCAGCAGCGCGAGCAGCGCCATCGCGTTGGGCAGCCAGCGGACCCGCTCGGTGTGCGGCAGCCCGAACCGCCACAGGGCGGCGGTGAGCGCGACGGTGACGCCGAGAACCGCGGCGCTGATCAGCAGGAGCGGGTTCAGGGAGTCCGACAGGTACTCCAGGTACGGCAGCGAGTAGCCGTACCCCGCGACCAGCCCGTACCCCACGCCCACGCCGAGGCCGGTGAGCAGTGGCAGCGCCTGTCCGCGCCTGGCGACCAGCAGCAGGCCGACGAAGCCCACCACCGGCAGGAGGTCGCGGATGGCGTCGATGCGCACCAGCACGCCGAGGCCGAACACCACCCCGGCCACCAGCGCCAGCGCCTGGGGGCCTCCCCAACGGTCGGTGAGGGCGCGTCTGCGGCTCAGGGCGTCGAAGGCGAGGACCATGCCGCCCAGGAGCAGGATCTGCGCGAGGGGCTCGCTGTAGGTGAACCGGCTGACCCACTGCTGGGGCAGGCAGACCGCCAGGATCAGGGCGGCCAGCGGGGCCCAGCGGGCGCCGACCAGGCGGGCGGTGAGCCCGGCGAAGGTCAGCACGCCCAGCGCTCCCAGGACCGGGGTGGTCACCAGCATGCCGTCCAGGCCGCCGAGCCAGTAGCCGACCGCCAGCACCAGCGGCGCCCCGGCCATGAACTGCGGCCAGATGACGTCGTCGCGCTGGTAGTGGGCGAGGCTCTGGTAGCTCAGGGCCGGGTCGTCCCCCGCGATGAGTTCCCGCTGCTGCGGGATGGGCAGGAACCCGTTCTCCGCGATCCAGGCCGTGTACATGGCATAGGAGGCCGGGTCCCGCCGGATCACCAGGGCCTCGGCGTGGTAGGCGATCTGGACGACCGCGAAGCCCACGGTGACGACCACCACCGCGACCACCGGCCACCAGGGCACGTCCTCCTCGTCCGGCGGGTCCGGGAGCAGGCGCGGTACCAGGGCGCACGCCGCGACGACGGCGGGCAGTCCCAGGACGAGTCCGGTCAGCGGGGTGAACTGGCCCAGGACCAGCAGGGGGAAGGCGACGAGGAGCCAGGCCGAGAGGGCGATCGCGGGGAGCGCGGTCACACGGGCGAGGAGCCGTCCGGGAAGCAGGCGCATGAAGGCAACTCTGGCACTTCGCCCTTCGCTACGCACACTCCGTCCCCAACCAGGGCGCGACCGTGACAAAGGGGGCGTGCTCGGAAGGGGCGGCCGCGGGCGGGGGGGCGGTCCGGGAGATCGGTCCGGGAACACGCCCTAGCATGGGCGCCATGTCCGACTCTCCCGCGCGGCTCTGGCGCGCCCTCGTCTCCGCCGATCCCACCCGCCCGTTCGTGACCTCCTACGACGGCCTCGGGGACCGGATCGAACTGTCCCGGGCCACTCTCGACAACTGGGTGTCCAAGACCTCGAACATGCTCGTGGACGGCTTCGGTACCCAGCCCGGCGATCGGATCTCGCTCGCCCTGCCGCCGCACTGGCAGTCACTGGCGTGGGTGCTGTCCTGCTGGTCGGTGGGGGCGGCCGCGGTGCTCTCCGGTGAGGGCTCGGCGCCCGAGGTCGCGGTGGCCGGACCGGACCGCCTCACGGAGGCGCTGGACAGCGGGGCGGAGGAGGTCGTGGGCACCTCCCTGGACCCGTTGGGCCTGCCGCTGCGCGAGGTACCGCCGATGGTCACCGACTACACCGTGGAGGTGCGCGGGCACGGAGACCACTTCCCCGCCTACCCGGTGGACGCCGCCGAACCCGCCCTGGAGTCCGCCGGGCGCACTCTGACCGGCGCCGAGGTGGTGGCGGCCGGACTGGCCCTGGCCAAGGCGTGGGACCTGGGTGAACGTGACCGCCTGGCGGTCGTCACGGCTCCCGACGCCCCGCTGGACTCCTTCGGCGCGGACCTGGCCGTGGTCACCGCCGCGATCGCCTCCGGGGTTCCCCTGGTACTCACCCCGCCGCCCGCCGAGGACGGGCTCCAGCGGTTCCTGGACCGGATGGGCGCGGAGGCCGTGACCGTCCTGTACGGCACCGAACCCGCCGGGGACCTGCCCTTCCGCCGGGTGACGCGGTAGGGGCCACGGTCGCTCCCGCCTATGCGCCGAGGGCGAGCCTCCAGCCTCGTCCGCTCCGGCGCGACTCCGAGCGGGACCGGCGGGCTCCCTCCGCCCGCTCGGCCGCTCGGACCCTCCGGGCCTCCTCGCGCCGCTCCTTCCGTGCCTGGCGCGCGGCGCACTCCTCGCGGGCGGCCCGTTCGGCCTCGGCCCGGTAGAGGTCGGCGGCCTGTGCGGCGAAGTCCGGGTGCATGGTGTCCCCCTGCTGGTCCGTGTCGGCCGGGAACCTCCCGGCTGGTTACAGACTCCGGCTAAGGCACCCGGCCGCACATCGGGAGACTTCACCAGATGACGGCGCCGTGCCCCGCCTCAGAGGGCGCGGGACACGGCGTGAGGACGTCTGAGGTACCTCAGAGGGCCGGTGGGGGGCGGTGGGGCCGCACGGCGGTCCGGGCTCAGGACTCCCGGTAGTAGGCGTCCGCGACGATCCCGGCGCGCGTCGACTCGTCGTAGGTGTACACCTCGCGGCCGTCGACGAACACGCGCCGGGCGCGGCTCATGATGTCGAGCGGGTCTCCGGACCACACCACGACGTCGGCGTCCAGCCCGGGGCGCAGGGACCCGACCCGGTCGTCCAGGCCCATGATCTCCGCGGGGTTGACGGTGAGCGCGCGGATCGCGGAGTCGCGGTCCATGCCCTCCTTCACGCACAGGATGGCCTGGTACACGAGGAACTCGATCGGGATGACCGGGGCGTCGGTGGTGAGGGCGACCTTCACGCCCGCGCGGTCCAGGATGCCCGGGTTGGCCAGGGTCCGGTTGCCCACCTCCACCTTGGAACGGCTGGTCATCAGCGGACCGGTGATGACGGGGATGCCGCGCTCGGCGATCTCGTCGGCCAGCAGGTGGCCCTCGGTGCAGTGGTTGATGATGAGGCGATAGCCGAACTCGTCGGCCAGGCGCATCGCGGTGTGCATGTCGTCGGCGCGGTGCACGTGCTGGCACCAGGGCACCTCGCCGTCGAGGACCTGGACGAGGGTCTCCAGGGTGTTGTCGCGGTCGAAGGGCGTGCCCTCCTGGGCGGCGTGGTCCCGCTTGGCCTTGTAGTCCTGGGCCCGGGTGAAGGCGTCGCGGATGACCGCGGCCACGCCCTGCCGGGTGGAGGGCAGGGTGTCCTTCTTGCCGTAGACGCGCTTGGGGTTCTCACCGAGGGCGCTCTTGACGCTGGCGGGCTCCTTGAGGAGGCGGTCCTCGACGCTGCGGCCCCACATCTTGAGGGCGACGGTGCGGCCGCCGATGGGGTTCCCGGAGCCGGGCTTGATCACCGAGCTGGTGACGCCTCCGGACAGGGCGTCGGCGAAACCCTGGTCGGCGGGGTTGATGGCGTCGATCGCGCGCATGCGGGCGCCGTTGGGGTCGGTCATCTCGTTGGTGTCGTCACCGGCCCAGCCGATGGTCTCCTCGTGGATACCCACGTGGCCGTGGGCCTCGACGAAGCCGGGAAGGACCCACTGACCCGCGGCGTCGACGATCTCGGCGCCCTCGGGGACCGTGACGTCGGCGGCCGGTCCGACTGCGGCGATCTTCCCGTCGGAGATGAGGACCGTGCCCCCGTCGATGGGGTCGCCGTCGACGGGAACCACGTATCCGGAAGTGATTGCGATATCCATGGCGGGCAACCTAGCCCATGGACGGTCACGTTCCCAAGGCCGTTCCGTGACCGATCAGCCAACGACCGGTCAGCCCTCGGGCCAGCGCACGGTGAGGAGTTCGGACTCGGGGGTGAGGTCCACACTGGCCTCCTCGATGGAGTCGCGCACCATGCGGCAGTGCCCGACGTCCTCGGTGTCCCCGGTCAGCTCGCCGCCCTGCGCGGCGAAGGCGTAGACCATGCTGGGGCGGTCCGCGAACTCCATGATCCGGAACGCGCCTCCGAGGCCCGGGTGGTGCGGGGTCTCCTCGGGGATCACGGCGAGGCTGAGGATGCCCGCCTTGACGAGGTCCCCGAGGAAGTCGCGCTGTCCGTTGAGGACGTCGGCGCCGCCCTGGGGCCGCTGGAGCACGGACTCGTTGAGGACCACGCGCAGCGCGGGGCCGTCGGGGCCGGTGGTGGCGGCGCGTTCGGCCATCTCGTCCTCCACCAGGGCCTCGATCTCCTCGCTGTCGAGGTTGGGGTGGCGGGGTTCGAGGATCGCCCGCGAGTACTCGCGGGTACGCAGGAAGACGGGGACCGCCATCGGCTGGTGCTCCCAGAGGCGGGCGGCGTGCGTGCCGAGCTCGCTCATGTCCCCGAACTCGCTCGGGAAGGCCTCCGCCTGGAGGGTGATGGCCCACGCGTCGACCAGCTGGTGCTCGGTGCCCAGCGCGGTGTCGACCCTCTCGACCAGTGATCGGGCCGGGCGGCAGTGCGCGTCCTCGACCTCGCGGAGCTTGTCGTCGGTGACCCCGACGTTCCTGGCGAGCTCGGCACGTGAGAGGCCCCGATCGGAGCGGGCACGCAGCACCCGTGCCCCGAAGGGGAGCCACATCGCCGACGGCAACACGGTGTTCACGCCCATAACCTCTCCCGTCCTAGGCCGGTCAGCAGTCACCTGTGGAGGGCAGGTGGTGACGTACCCTCTGTCCGACGCCCCAGCCCCTGTGGTCCGACCCTCCCCGGTTCGGGGCGGCTGGTCAAGCGACCGGGCGGGTGCGGCCATCCGTGATAAGTCAGTACAAAGCCGATGATGTCGCCCCAGCGCTGTCGAGTGTTTCCCCCGATTGGAAGGTCCGTTGGTCTACTTCGCCCTCTTCCTTGCCCTCGCGTCGCTCGTCTTCTGGGTCTACGTGCTCTTCGACGTCATCGGCTCGGACTCCGAGAGGATCCGTCTCCTGCCCAAACCGGTGTGGGCGGTGATCGTCCTGCTCCTGCCCAAGGTCGGCGCCGCGCTGTGGTTCCTGCTCGGGCGCCCTCCGCGCGACCCCGCGCTCGCCCAGGGCCCCGCGGGCCCGCCCCCGCCCTTCCCCGAGTACGAGCACCCCGGACGTGCCCGCGCCGTCTCTCCGGAGGAGGACGAGGCGTTCCTGCGGCGCTGCCGTGAGCGCGCCGAGGAGCAGCGCCGCCGCGCCAGGGAGATCCAGGAACGCGAGTCCCGGGAGCGTCAGGAGCGTGAGCACGGGGGACGCGACGCCGGAGGGGCGTCCGGCTCGGGCGACTCCCGCCGTGACGACGACGAGGACCCGGTCGGTCCGTCGTCCTGACCGCCGTCCGAAGGGCCCGGAGCACGCCGGATCCGCCGTCGGGCCAGCCCACGGGACCGGCGCCCACCCGTCCGGAGTAACCTGTGTGCCGCCCCGCCGCGAACCTGACCCGGAAGTGAACCGATGAACCGCTTGACCCTGCCGGTAGCGATCCTCGCCTCCACCGCCCTCCTCGTCACGGCCGCGTGCCAGAACGAACCGGAGACGCCGGAGTCACCGGAATCCCCCGAGGCCACGGAGGCCACGGAGACGGAGGTGGAGGTCCCCGACGTCGACGGGGCCACCCTGCACACCAGCGAGGGCGACATCGAGGTGGAGTTCTTCGCCTCGGACGCCCCGCGTGCCGTCACCAACTTCGTGGAGCTCGCCGAGGGGGACGGTCCGAAGAACGAGGAGACGGGCGCCGCCGAGTTCTACGACGGCACGGTCTTCCACCGCGTGATCGACGGCTTCATGATCCAGGGCGGCGACCCGACCGGCACCGGTCGCGGCGGCCCCGGCTACACGTTCGAGGACGAGTTCGACTCCGGTCGCGCGTTCGACGAGCCGGGTCTGCTCGCCATGGCCAACTCCGGCCCGAACACCAACGGTTCGCAGTTCTTCCTCACGGTGGAGCCCACGCCGCACCTGACCGGCCTGCACACCATCTTCGGCAAGGTCGCCGACGAGGAGTCGATGGAGGTCGTGGACGCGATCGCGGTCGTCGAGACGGACAGCGCCGACCGCCCCACCAGCGACGTCGTGCTGGAGTCGGTCACCGTCAAGCGCGCGGAGGACTGACCCCCGCGCGAGCGGACCGAACGGCGGCGGTGCCCTGGGGCGCCGCCGCCGTCGTCGGGCCACACCTCCGGGATCGTCAGCGCCGTCGCTTGGCTCTGGCGGCGCGGGCGCGCTCCACCGCGGGGCCGATCGCCTCGACCAGCCGGTCCACGTCCTCCTCGGTGGACGTCCGTCCCAGGGACAGGCGCAGACTGCTCAGGGCCGTGTCCGGGTCCGCGCCGGTCGCCAGCAGCACGTGACTGGGCTGCGCCACCCCCGCCGAGCAGGCCGAGCCGGTGGAGCAGGAGATGCCCCTGGCGTCGAGCAGCATCAGCAGGGCGTCGCCCTCGCAGCCGGGGAAGGACAGGTGCGCGATCCCCGGGAGACGCAGCTCCGGGTCGCCGTTGACCACCACGTCTGGCACGACGTCCCGGACCCGGGACTCCAGTTCGCCTCGGAGCGCGGTGAGGTGCTTGGCGTGCTCCTCGCGGTCACGGACGGCGGCGTCCACGGCGGTCGCGAGGCCGCGCGCCAGCGGGGCGGACAGCGTTCCGGAACGGATGTCGCGTTCCTGGCCGCCACCGTGCAGGACCGGGGTCGGGGCGAGCCCCCGGGCGACCAGCAGGGCTCCGGCGCCCACCGGACCCCCCAGCTTGTGCCCGCTGAGGGTCAGGGCGCTCACACCGCTCGCGGCGAAGTCCACCTCCAGCGCGCCCACGGCCTGGACCGCGTCCGTGTGGAAGGGGACTCCGTACTCGGCGGCGACGGCGGCCAGCTCGCGCACCGGCTGCACGGTGCCGATCTCGTTGTTGGCCCACATCACGGAGACCACGGCCACGGAGGCGGGGTCGCGGTCGATCGCCGCGCGCAGCACCTCGGGAGCCACACGGCCCACCGCGTCCACGGGCAGTTCCTCGCACACGGCGCCCTGGTGGTCGGCCATCCAGCGCGCGGGGTCGAGCGCGGCGTGGTGCTCGACGGCGCTGACCAGGACACGAGTGCGCCGGGGGTCCTCGGCGTTGCGGGACCAGTACAGGCCCTTGATCGCGATGTTGTTCGACTCGGTCCCGCCCGCGGTGAAGACCACCTCGTGCGGGGTGGAGCCCACCGCCTCGGCCACACGTTCTCGGGACTCCTCGACGGTACGCCGAGCGGTCCGTCCGTGGCCGTGCAGGGACGATGGGTTGCCGAGCGCGCCGAGCTGCGCCGCCACATCGGCGATCACCTCGGGGCGGACCTCGGTCGTGGCTGCGTGATCCAGATACACCATGGCGCATTCCAGGATACGTCCGACCACATCCGCCCCCATCCCCCGCCCCGTCTCCTCCTCCACGGGCCGTGCGGGCGGGTCCGCCGCGCCCGCCCGCCGTCGCGTCGTCCCGCCCCCGACACGTGGCCCGCTCCTCTTCCGACGCCTCCGTCCACAGGCCGACCACGACCTCCTCCGCGTCCGACCACGGACCGATAACCTTGGACCATGCCTGACTCCGTGCCCACGCCGCCCGCCTCGCCCGCCACCCCCTCCGGGGAGCACTGGCCCGCGCCCGTCGCGCGGCAGCCGGTGCGCGCCCGCGTCTCCCTTCCCGGATCCAAGTCCGTCACCAACCGGGCGCTGATCCTCGCCGCGCTCTCCGAGACGCCGTGCGTGGTACGCCGCCCCCTGGTGAGCAGGGACAGCGAGCTCATGGTGGGTGCCCTGCGCGCCCTGGGCACCCGGGTCACCGAACTCCCCTCCGACGACCCGGAGGTCCCGGACCTGTCCGTGACCCCGGTGGCGCCCCGGGGCCCGGCCGCCGTGGACGTCGGCAACGCGGGCACCGTCATGCGGTTCGTGCCGCCGCTGGCCGCCCTGGCCTCCGGGGACGTCCGCTTCGACGGCGACCCCCGCGCGCGTGAGCGGCCGGTGGACGAGCTGCTCGGCGCCCTGCGCGCGCTGGGCGCCGACATCGACGACGAGGGGCGCGGCGCCCTGCCGATGACCATCCACGGCACCGGTGCCGTCCGCGGCGGCGAGGTCACCCTGGACGCCTCGGGCTCCTCGCAGTTCGTCTCCGCGCTGCTGCTCAGCGGTGCCCGTTTCACCGAGGGCGTGCACGTGCGGCACGAGGGCCCGCCGGTCCCCTCCCAGCCGCACCTGGACATGACCGTGGAGATGCTGCGTGCCGTGGGCGTCCGGGTCACCACGGGCGAGAACGCGTGGAGGGTGGAGCCGGGTCCGGTCCGGGCCTCGGAGATCACCGTCGAGCCCGACCTCTCCAACGCCGCGCCGTTCCTGGCCGCAGCCCTGGTCAGCAAGGGTGAGGTGACCGTCCAGGGATGGCCCGAGCACACCACCCAGCCCGGCGACGCGCTGCGCGATCTCTTCACCCGGATGGGCGGCGAGGTCTCCCGCTCCGGTGAGGACCTCACCCTGCGTGGTACCGGCGAGATCCACGGGATCACCGCCGACCTGCGCGACGTGGGCGAACTCACCCCCACCATCGCCGCCGTGGCGGCCCTGGCCGACTCCCCCTCCCGCCTCACCGGGATCGCCCACCTGCGTCGGCACGAGACCGACCGCATCGCGGCGCTGGCCGCCGAGATCAACCGCCTGGGCGGGGACGTGGAGGAGCTGCCCGACGGGCTGCTCATCCGGCCCCGGGCCCTGCACGGCGGGGTCTTCCACTCCTACGACGACCACCGGATGGCCACGTCCGGCGCGGTGATCGGGCTCGCGGTGCCCGGGGTGGAGGTGGAGAACATCGCCACCACGCGCAAGACGCTGCCCGACTTCCCGGGTCTGTGGTCGGAGGTCCTGGCATGAGCCGCACGCGGGGCGGGGGCCGCCACCTGGACGAGGACGACATCCGTGTGCGCGCCCGAGGCGGCTCCAAGCCCCGCACCCGGAACCGGCCCAAGCACGAGAACGCCGTGGAGGGCCTGGTCACCGCCGTGGACCGGGGGCGATACCGCTGCCTGGTGAACGGTGTCCCCGTGGTGGCGATGAAGGCCCGCGAGCTCGGCCGGGGATCGATCGTGGTCGGTGACCGGGTGGACGTGGTCGGAGACCTCTCCGGCAGACCCGACACCCTGGCCCGCGTGGTGCGGGTACGCGAGCGCGCCTCCGTGCTCAGACGCACCGCCGACGACACCGACCCGGTCGAACGCGTGATCGTCGCCAACGCGGACCAGCTCGCGATCGTCTGCGCCCTCGCGGACCCGGCCCCGCAACCGCGCTTCGTGGACCGCTGTCTGGTCGCCGCGTACGACGCCGGGCTCGAGCCGCTGCTCTGCCTCACCAAGGCCGACCTCGCCGCGCCGGACGAGATGCTGAGCACCTACGAGCCCCTCGGGCTGCCCTACGAGGTGCTCGGCCCGGAGGGTGACCTGGACGAGCTGCGCGGCCGTCTCGCGGATCGCACCACGGTGTTCGTGGGCTCCTCGGGTGTGGGCAAGTCCACCCTGGTGAACAGACTGGTGCCGGGCACGGACCGGGCGGTGGGCCACGTGAACGCCGTCACCGGCCGTGGCCGCCACACCTCCACGTCCGCGCTCGCCCTGCGGTTCGAGGGCGGCTGGCTGATCGACACCCCCGGCGTGCGCAGCTTCGGCCTGGCGCACGTCTCCCCCGAGGAGATCGTGTCCGGGTTCCAGGACCTCGCCGCACTCGCCGCCGACTGCCCGCCCGCCTGCTCCCACCAGCCCGACGCCCCGGAGTGCGCCATCGGCGCGGCTCTGGCACGCGGCGAGGTGGACGCCGAGCGGGTGGCCTCGCTCCGCAGGCTCCTCAGCAGCCGCGAGGGCGACGACGACACCGAGGACGCCCCGCCGCCGCCCGGCCCCCACTCCTGACGCCCGCAGGGCCCGGGTGCGGTCGGCCTCTCCGGAGGGGTCGACCGAACGGGCTCAGGCCGTCCGGGCCCCGGTGTAGCCGGCGGGCAGGCGGTGTTCACGTCCCCAGGCCCCCAGGGGCTCCAGGGCGCGGTTCAGGCTGCGGCCGAGGTCGGTCAGCGAGTACTCCACCCGGGGCGGAACCTCGGAGAAGTCCTCACGCCGTACGATCCCGTCGTCCTCCAGCTCGCGCAGGTGCGAGGCGAGGACCTTCTCCGTGATGCCCGGCAGGGCGCGGCGCAGCTCACCGAACCGGTGGGGGCGTTGGTCGAGCGCCCACAGCACCAGCACCTTCCACTTGCCGCTCACCACGTCCATCGCTGCGTCGATCCCGCAGTGATACCCGTCCCGCCCCTGTTTGGCGGCCATGACCCCCACCCCGTCCACCTGCTCGCTTACCCCGAAGTGCGCGCCCACTCCGAAGTGCGTACTTGTCCCGTGCCGAGCGCGGTACAAGCCTAGACACATGACCAACGACAACAAGCCCCGCGTCGTCCTGCTCGGACTCGGCGCCATGGGCACCGCCCTCGCCCAGGCCTGGCTGCACGCCGGGTACCCCCTGACCGTCTGGAACCGCACCGCCTCTCGCGCCGAGCCCCTGCGCGCGCTCGGCGCCGACGTGGCCGCCACCGCCGCCGAGGCGGTCGCCGCCGGAACGCTGATCGTCACCTGTCTGATGGACGACGCCTCCGTCGAGGACGCCCTGGACGGGGCCGACCTCGTCGGCAGGGACCTGGTCGACCTCACCACGGGCACCCCGAACGAGGCCGACGCCCGCGCCGTGTGGGCGCGGGACCGGGGCGCCCGCTTCCTCAGCGGCGGCATCATGTCGAGCCCGTCGATGGTGGGCGTCCCCGAGGCCGGCGGGTACGTGTTCTACAGCGGCTCCCGGGAGCTCCTGGACCAGCACGAGTCCGCACTGGCGGCCGTCCTGGGCGTGCGCTACACGGGCTCCCGCCCCGGCTCCGCGGCCCTGTACGACATCGCGCTCCTCAGCGCCATGTACGGCATGTTCGCCGGGGTCTCCCACGCCTTCGCGCTGGTGCGAGAGGAGGAGATGCCCCTGAAGGAGTTCTCCGGCCTGCTCACCTCGTGGCTCACAGCCATGCTCACGTCCAACGACACCGTCGCCGACCAGCTCGACAGCGGTGACTACACCAGGGACGTGCAGGCCAACCTGGGGATGCTGGTGTCCGGCTTCCGCACCTTCGAGGTCGCGGCGCGGGAGCAGGACGTGGACTTCCGGCTGCTCGCGCCCTACCTGGAGCTGCTGGAGGAGCGCCTGGGCCAGGGGTACTCCGACGAGGGCACGGCGGGCGCCATCGGGCTGCTCGCGAAGTCCGCCTAGTCCGCGGGCGACCGGCCCGCCGTGCGGGCCCCGCGTGCGTGGGGTCCCGGCGGGCCGCTCACTGTGGTCGGGGGGAGGGGGCCTCGGGGTCGACGGTCCCGCCGCGGCGCCGGTCGTGGGCGCGGTCGCTCTCCGTGGACCCCTGGTCCACGGGGTCGCCGAGCGGCACCTCGCCGCGTTCGCTACGCCCCCGTCCCTCCGGCACCTCCGCCTCCTGACGGTCGACCAGCAGCATGCCGTGCACGACCGTCTCCACCCGGTGGGCCGCCCGGTCCGGATCCACCGGTTGGAGCGCGTACGAGACGGTCAGTCTCAGGGCGACGTCCGCGACCGCCTCCGCGGTGCCGGACGGCACCTGCGGGCAGTGCTCCGCCAGCGTCCAGGCGATGCGTTCCCGCAGCGCGTCCAGGAGCGGCGCCGCCCGGGTGGTGAGCACCGGCAGGAGCTGGTCGTCCCCGGTGACGACCGCGCGCAGCAGGGGGTTGTCCCGCGCGGCGAGGAGGACCATCCGGGTGGTGCGGCTGACCGCGTGGGCCGGGTCGTGGCCGTCGGCCGCCAACATCTCCTCGACGGTGTCCAGGAGTGCCGTGACCTCCCTCACCACCACCGCCTGGAGCAGGCCCTCCTTACTGCCGAACACGTTGTAGAGGGTCTGCCTGGACACCCCGGCGGTGGCGGCGACGTCGATCATCCGCCGCTCGCCCCAGTGCCCCGCCAGCACCTCGGTGTAGGCGGCGTCCATCAACCGTCCACGCACCCCGGTGCCCTCCCGGGGCCGTCTCTCTCCGCTCACGCCACCCATCCTCGCACCCCATCCCCGGGGTCGCGCTCCCCCTAACACTCTGGTCACGCCGGGGGCGGCGCTTTGGGCATGTTCGTGCCCGGGAGGGTAGCGTTACCGGCCATGGTGTCCTTTGACGATGATCTGCGGCTGGCCCACGTGCTCGCCGACGCTGCCGACGACATCGCGGTGAAGCGGTTCCGCGCCCTCGACCTGGTGGTCGACACCAAGCCGGACCTGACTCCGGTGACCGAGGCCGACCGCATGGTCGAGGAGACCCTGCGCGGCGTGCTCTCCCGCGCCCGTCCGCGCGACGCCGTGGTGGGCGAGGAGTACGGCCGGAGCGGCAACAGCAACCGCGTGTGGGTCATCGACCCCATCGACGGCACCAAGAACTACGTGCGCGGCGTGCCCGTGTGGGCCACGCTCATCGCCCTGCTGGAGGGCGACCGGCCCGTGGTGGGCGTGGTGTCGGCTCCCGCGCTGCACCGGCGCTGGTGGGCCTCGAAGGGCGGCGGCGCCTGGGCCGGCCGCAGCCTGTCCAAGGCCTCCCGCTGCCAGGTCTCCAAGGTCCAGGAGCTCTCGGACGCCTCTCTGAGCTTCTCGTCGTTGTCCGGCTGGGAGGACCAGGAGCGACTGGAGTCGTTCCTGGGACTGACGCGCTCCGTGTGGCGGACCCGTGCCTACGGTGACTTCTGGTCCCACGTGATGGTCGCGGAGGGCACCGTGGACATCGCGGCCGAGCCCGAGCTCTCGCTCTGGGACGCGGCCCCCCTGCCGATCATCCTGGAGGAGGCCGGCGGCCGCGCCACCAACCTGCGCGGGGACGGCTTCGAGGACGGCGGGCCCCTGGTGTGCACCAACGGCGCCGTCCACGACCAGGTCCTCACCTGGCTCAACGGCGGACCCACCCCGTTGCGCCGTCCGGAATAGCCACCGACAACCACGAAAAGCACCCGCGCGATTACTTTCAGTAGTAGCGTGCGCTGTGTGCTGACCACGACAACCCATCGACTCCGCGCGGTCGCGCTGTGCGGGGCGGCCCTCCTCCTGTCCACCGGGTGCGGCCAGGGCCACGGCCACACCCCGCAGCAGCTCAGCGAGATGATCGCGGACACGGTGCGCGACGCCGCCGCCTCGGGCCCGCTCGGGCTCGGTGTGCCCGACACCCTGTTCGACCCCGCCCGCTACGCGTGTTCCCCCGCCGTGGACCCCGGGCTCCCCGGCGGCTGGCGCAGTGAGGCCCCGCGCGAGGCCGTCCAGGACGGGGATCCGGTGGAACTGGGCCTCTCCGACGCGGAGGGCGCACACTCCGGCCAGGTGGCCGCCACGGTGACCGGCCCGTCAGGGGAGAACTCCACCGCGGAGGCCGGCACGTCCGACGGCGGCTGGGCCCGTCTGGACTACCCGGACGCCTTCGACGGAGCCGAGGAGCTCACCACCGGTGTGTACACGGTGGTGTGGTCGGACGCCGGCACCGGAGCCCCCATCACCTGCGACGGCTTCGAGGTCGAGTAGGCCCGGCCCGTGTCGTGACCCCGTGTGTCCGAGAACGGCCAAGAGAATGTTCCTCCCGGGCTGAACCGAAACCCCGCGCGTTGGCGATGGGTCTGGTGAAACCCCGCGCGACGCGGGGCGACCCGGCGCCGCCCCTCGCCGCGCCGGGCTCCACAGACACACGGGAAGGGGCTCCATGCTGCGTTCCCTCACAGCTGGGATCGTGCTGGCCTTCGCCGGTTCCCGAGCCAACGTGGCCCGCACCATCCTGTCCTGCGCGGGCATCGTCGTCGGTGTCGGTGCCCTGATCATGGTGGTCACCGCCGGTGAACTGGGCCAGCGCTACGCCACCGCGTTCGGCGAGGCCAACGCCGGTCGGGCGGCGACCATGGAGGTCACCGTCTTCGACAAGGTCACCGACCTCGACGCGTTCGAGGAGGACCTCGGACGCGCGGGCGGGCTGGAGGTCTCGGTCCACAACCGGTCCGAGTCACCGCCTCCGCTGCGCCAGGGCGACCAGGTCTTCCGGGAGGTCGACATCATCGGTGTGGACGTCGCCCTCGGGGACATCCGCCGGATCAACCTGACCCAGGGCCGGTGGTTCACCGAGGCCGACCTGGAGTCGCGCGCACCGGTACTGGTGGTCAACGAGGCCCTCGCGGACGAACTGGGCGACTTCGCCGACGTGCAGCTCGGCGACGGCCGCTGGTCGGACGTGCGGATCGTCGGTGTGACCCAGAGTTCCGTCTACGAACGGGGCTGGTACAGCGCCTATCTGCTGAACGCGCCCGCCACCGGGGAGATCCTCTTCGGCCCCGCCTGGTCCCCCGAGAAGCCGACGGCCTCACAGGTCACCTACCTGGCGCGGATCGACCCCTCCGACTCCGCCGCCGAGGAGATGGACTTCGGTGAGGAGTTCACCGACCGCCTCGCCTCGGCCAGCTGGCGCTGGGGGGTCGACAGCCGGGACAGCCTGATGGCCTACCGCGCCGACAACTCCGAGATGACCGACGAGCTCATCGGCTACCTCTCGCTCGGGCTGATCGGTGTCGCGGTGATCACCCTGTCCACGGGCCTGCTCGGCGTCCTCAACGTCGGGCTCGTCACGGTCCGGGAACGACGCCGGGAACTGGCCACCTACCGGGCGCTCGGCGCGAGCCGGTTCACCCTGTTCGTGGCCGTGGTGATGGAGGCGGTGGTGGTCGCGGTGGTCGCCGGTCTGATCGCCCTCGCGCTGTCCTGGTTGCTCGTCGCCGTGGCCTCGGTGGTCATCGGAAACCTCATGTGGCTGCCACCCGACATCAGCATGACCGTTCCGCCCTCCGCCGCCCTGGTGGGACTGGGCAGCGCGGCCGTCGTCGGGCTCTTGGCCGGGATCATCCCCGCGATCCGGGCGCTGCGCGCGTCCGTCGTCGCCGGGCTGCGGGAATAGGAGACACAAGTGAAGAAGTGGATCATCATCGGCGCGGCCGTCACCCTGGTCCTGGGGCTGCTCGGCTCGGGCTACCTCCTGCTGTCCAGCTTCGGCGGTGGGGCGGACGAGGACGAGTTCCTCGGTGAGGCGGCGGTGGACGTCGGCGGCGCCCCGATCGAGGTCGAGCTGGGCACGGTCAGCTCCCTGCTGGTGCTCGACGCCACGGTGCGTCCGGAGCCGGGCAGGGCGCTCAAGGCCCCCAAGGGGGGCACCGTCACCCACCTGTGGCTGAACAACGGCGACACGGTGGAGAACGGCGCTCCGATAGTCAACGTGAAGGTGCCCGCCGAGACCACCGCGGGGGCGGACGAGGAGGGTGAGGGGGCCGCGGCGTTCACCGAGGTCTCCCTGTACGCACCCACCGCGGGGACGATCAGGGGCATGGGTGACGTGCAGGTCGGTGACGTCCTGGAGCCCGGCGCGACCGTGGCGACCGTCGCCCCGGAGCAGTTCCGCGCGGTGGCCACGGTCCCCGCGAACGACCTGTACCGGCTCTACGAGGACCCCGACGACATCATGTTGAAGATCGACAAGGGTCCGCCCGCCTCGGAGTGCTCGTTCCTCTCCCTTGGTTCGGCCGAGGGAGGCGCCGCCGAGGAGCCCGCGGAGGACGAGTTCTCCGATGAGTCCGAGGGCGCCGGGGGCGGTGCCGAGCTGTCCTGCCGAGTCCCCTCCGACCTCCAGGTGTTCGACGGCGTCCAGGGACAGATGTCGGTGAGCACCGGCGAGGCCGAGGACGTCGTGGCCATCCCGGTGACCGCCGTGCGCGGCACCTCCGAGGAGGGCGAGGTCCTCGTGGTGGCCGAGGACGGTTCCGAGGAGCCCCGCGAGGTCACCCTGGGCCTGTCCGACGGCCAGTTCGTCGAGGTCACCGATGGCCTGGAGGTGGGAGACACCATCATGGACCCGGTCCCGCTGGACCCGCGCTTCGACGTTCCCGGGGCGGAGTCCGAGGAGGACTTCGACGAGGAGTTCTACGGGATGGGTGGCTAGATGACCGCCGACGCTCCCTGTCCGTCGGTCGTGGCCCCGCGCCGACCCGGTCCCCCGCTCCTCCAGGTGAAGAACCTGACCAGGCACTTCACGGTGTCGGGAACCCGGATCGACGTGCTGCACGACTGCACCTTCGACGTCGCCCGGGGCGAGGTCGTGGCCATCGTGGGCCAGTCGGGGTCGGGCAAGTCGACCCTGCTGAACGTCCTGGGCCTGCTCGACAAGCCGAGCACCGGTTCCTACGTGTTCGACGGTGTGGAGACCACGCCCCTGCGCGAGGGCCGGATGTCGCGGCTGCGCGGGGACGGGATCGGGTTCGTGTTCCAGCAGTTCCACCTGTTGGAGCGGCGCTCGGCCCTGGCCAACGTGGGTGTCCCCATGGTGCTCGGCGGGGTTCCGGTGCTGAGCCGCCGCAGCCGCGCGAAGGAGCTGCTGGAGTCGGTGGGGCTGGGGCACCGCCTCCACTCCCAGCCGCACCAGCTGTCCGGCGGTGAGCAGCAGCGTGTGGCCCTGGCACGGGCGCTGAGCCGGGAACCCGCGCTGATCCTCGCGGACGAGCCCACGGGCGCCCTGGACGCTGCCAGCAGCACCATGATCATGGACCAGCTGATCGACCAGGCCCGGGTGCGCGACGCCGCCGTGGTCGTGGTCACCCACGACCCCAAGGTCGCGGAGAGCGCGGACCGCGTGGTGGAACTGGTGGAGGGCCGCACCCGCTGAACCGGACCCCGGTGCCGCACGGGAACGGCGGCACCGGGGTCGGCTCATTTCACCGTGGGGCGGGAACACGAAGAAGCGGCGGGTGGGGTTTTCCCCCCCGCGCTTCCC
>NZ_CBDRIY010000031.1:0-74666 GCF_965344335.1 Nocardiopsis eucommiae | reverse complement strand
CCCCGGGTACCGGGCGGAGCGACACCGCCGACCCACACCGAATCCAAGTGAGGCAGTCCCAACCGATGAGTATCGACGTCGCCAACGAGTCCGGCGTCAGCACCGTGGACGAGGAGCGACTCTCCCGTCTGGCCCGGCACGTGCTCGACGCCATGCGGGTGCACCCGTTGGCCGAGCTGTCGGTCGTGCTGGTGGACGAAGGACCCATGACCGACCTCCACGTGCGCTGGATGGACGAGCCCGGCCCCACCGACGTGCTCTCCTTCCCCATGGACGAGCTGCGCCCCGGCGGCCCCGGGCGCACCAGCGAGCCGGGTGTGCTCGGTGACGTGATCATCTGCCCGCAGGTGGCCGAGCGCCAGGGCGAGAAGGCCGGTCACGGGACCCAGGCGGAGATCGACCTGCTGTGCACGCACGGCATCCTGCACCTGCTCGGCTACGACCACGCCGAGCCCGAGGAGCACAAGGAGATGTTCGGCCTCCAGGGTGAGATCCTCGCCGCCTGGAACGAGCGCGAGGCCGCCGCCGAGGAGACGACCGAAGGGGACGAGAGCGCCCGATGAGCGCGTCGTTGGCCACGGGCGACCCCCTGGTGTGGGCGTCGGCCTTCGCGGTCGCCCTCCTGCTGACAGCGGTGGCCGGGTTCCTGGTGGCCGCGGAGGTCGCCGTCACCCGCGTGATCTCCATGGGCATGGAGGACTCCCACGGTGAGCGCTCCGCACGGGCGCGCGCCGCGTGGGAGCGGGTGCGCGTGAACCCGACCGCACACCTGAACACGCTGCTCTTCCTGCGGGTGGTGTGCGAGGTCTGCGCGGTCCTCGCCGCCGCCGTGGGCATGGTCTTCCTGCTGGGCGCGGGCTGGCCCGCCCTGGCGCTCACCGCCGTGTCGATGGTCGTGGTGGAGTGCGTCCTGATCGCGGTCACCCCGCGCATCCTCGGCCGCCAGTTCGCCGGGCCGATCGCCCGGACCAGCGCCACGGTCGGGTACCCGCTCCAGGTGGTGCTGGGTCCGCTGGCCCGCCTGCTGGTGGGGGCGGGCCGCGCGCTCACCCCGCGCGACAAGGGTGACCGGGACGGTCCCTTCAGCACCGAGGTGGAGCTGCGACAGCTCGTGGACCTCGCCGAGCAGGGGGAGGTGATCGACCCCGAGGAGCGCCAGATGATCCACTCGGTGTTCAAGCTGGACGACACCTCGGTGCGCGAGGTCATGGTGCCCCGGCCCGACATCGTGTTCACCGGCCGGGACGCCGACGCCGACGCGGTCCTCTCGCTCGCCATGGCCAGCGGGTACTCGCGTATCCCGGTCACGGGTGAGGACGAGGACGACGTGGTGGGCATCGTCTACCTCAAGGACCTCGTGGAGCGGTTGCGTGACCGCTGGGCGGCGGCCGCCGGGGGCGCGGACGACGTGCCCCTGACCGCCGCCGACGTGATGCGTGACGCCACCTTCGTGCCCGACACCAAGCCCATCGACGAGCTCCTGCGGGAGATGCAGAAGCGCCGCAACCACGTGGCGGTGGCGATCGACGAGTACGGCGGCACCGCCGGGCTGGTCACGCTGGAGGACATCGTGGAGGAGATCGTCGGGGAGATCACCGACGAGTACGACCACGAGATCGCCCCGGTGGACTGGCTGGACGACGACCGTGCGCGGGTGACCGCGCGGCTGCCGCTGGGGGAGCTGGCCGAACTGTTCCCCGAGCGGGACCTGGAGGTCTCCGACGTGGAGACCGTGGGCGGCCTGGTGGCGTTCGTGCTGGGTCGCGTCCCGGCCGGTGGCGCCCAGGCAGAATACGCTGGACTCAGGCTCACCCTGGAGGGCAAGAGCAGCCGCCGGAACCGGATGACCACGGTGCTGGTGGAGCGTCTGCCCGACGAGCGGGACCAGGGCCACGACCACGACGTAAGGAGCACGGACCAGTGACGGACACGACGGGACTCGGCCCCGAGGACACCAAGCTGATCACCCTCGCGCGGGCCTCCCGGGCGCGGAACGCCGCGGCCGAGGGCGCCGCGGTGCGCGACGAGACGGGGCGCACGTACGTGGCCACCACGGTCTCGCTGCCCTCGTTGCGCTTGAGCGCGCTCCAGGCCGCCGTGGCCGCGGCCGCCTCCAGTGAGGCCGCCGCGTTGGAGGCCGCCGTGGTCGTCACCGAGGCCAAGGAGCTGACCGAGGCCGACCGCGCGGTGGCGGACGACCTGAAGACCCACCTGGTGGTGATCGCGGCCCCCGACGGGGTGCCCGCGAGCGTCACCCGGCGTTGAGAAGGACAGATGAACGACCTCGACCTTGAGAAGCTCCGCGTGCCGCTGGAGCCGCTCTCCTACCCGGAGGGCTTCCGGAGCGGTTTCGCCTGCTTCGTGGGCCGCCCCAACGTGGGCAAGTCCACTTTGATGAACGCGCTGGTCGGGCAGAAGGTGGCGATCACCAGCAACCGGCCGCAGACCACGCGGCGGACGGTGCGCGGGATCGTGCACCGTCCGGACGCGCAGCTGATCATCGTGGACACGCCCGGTCTGCACAAGCCCCGCACCCTGTTGGGGGAGCGGCTGGACTCGCTGGTGCGGTCCACGTTGGTCGAGGTGGACGTGATCGCGTTCTGTCTGCCCGCCAACGAGCCGATCGGGCGCGGTGACACCTACATCGCCAAGGAGCTCGCGGAGCAGACCAACACCCCGGTGGTGGCGCTCGTGACCAAGACCGACCTGGTGGACCGGGCGGCGGTCGGTGAGCACCTGATGGCCGTGAACGAGCTGGGGGACTGGGCCGACATCGTTCCGGTGTCCGCGCGCGGCGAGTTCCAGCTGGACACGGTCACGGACGTGCTGTGCTCGCACCTGCCGAAGGGGCCGCCGCTGTACCCGGACGGCGACCTCACTGACGAGCCGGACGAGATGCTGGTGGCGGAGCTGGTCCGGGAGGCCGCTCTGGAGGGGGTCCGGGACGAGCTCCCGCACTCGATCGCGGTGGTCGTCGACGAGATGTACGAGCGGGAGAACACCAGGCCCGGCAAGGAGCTGGTGGACATCTACGCGTCGCTGTACGTGGAGCGGCCCAGCCAGAAGGCGATCGTGATCGGCTCCAAGGGTTCGCGTCTGCGGGACGTGGGTTCGCGGGCGCGCAAGCAGATCGAGGGGCTGCTCGGGCAGCGGGTCTTCCTGGACCTGCGGGTGCGGGTGGCCAAGGACTGGCAGCGCGATCCCAAGCAGCTGCGCAAGCTGGGCTTCGACCAGCAGACGTAGGGTCGGAGCGGACGAGGGGGCGTGACCACATGTGGTCACACCCCCTTGTCGTGTCCGGGCGGCCCGGTCAGCTCTGGTTGTTGAGGTCGGTGGCCAGGACCCGGGCGCACCGCTGCACGATGGGGGCGGCGTGGTCCACGAAGTCCCAGCTCACGCGGGCCTCCGGGCCGGAAACCGAGACGGCCATGCCCGAGGGGGCGTCCTTGACCGGCACGGCGACGCAGCGCACGCCCACCTCCTGTTCGCCGTCGTCGATGGCGTACCCGGTCTCGCGGATGCGCCGGAGCTCGGCGAGGAAGGCCTCGTGGTCGGTGATGGTGCGCTCGGTGGCGGCGGGCATCCCGGTGCGGCGCACGGCGGCCAGGGCCTCCTCGTCGCTGAGCTGTGACAGCAGGGCCTTGCCGACTCCGGCGGAGTGCGGCAGGACGCGGCGGCCGACCTCGGTGAACATGCGCATGGCGTGCGGTGAGGGGACCTGCGCGACGTAGATGACCTTGTCACCGTCGAGCATCGCCAGGTTGGCGGTCTCTCCGAGGTCCTCGACGAGCTGGGCGAGGTGGGGTCGGGCCCAGGTGCCGAGCATACGGGCGGCCTTGTCGCCGAGTCCGATCAGACGGGGGCCCAGGGCGTAGCGGCGGGAGGGGAGCTGGCGCACGTAGCCGTTGCCGACCAGGGTGCGGATGATGCGGTGGATGGTCGGCAGGGGCAGCCCGGAGGAGTCGGCGAGCTGGCTCAGGGAGGCCTCACCGCCCGCCTCCGCCATGATCTCCAACAGGGCGAAGGCGCGGTCGAGGGACTGCACACCACCTGAGCGCCGGGCCGTCTCCTCTGGAGGGCGTGGCTGGTCCGTTCGGGGGATCTGTGAGGCTGACAAGGGTCGTGCTCCCATGCTGAGGGCCGCTGCGGTCACGCCCATCATTCTGCAATACGAAAGGTGGGTTTCGCTCTCTGTTGCGCATGGAAGCTTCGCGCCCCGGGGCGCGAGGGCACCAGAACCCTTGTTCTTCCGGATGGCAGAAGTTATTATCCGCATGTAGAAATTAGTGACCGGACTCTCATCGACCCCCGAGAGTCGGCACCGACGACGGAGGAGGACACGACACGTGGCGAGTGACAGCCTTGCTGGCCTGACCGACCTGGTCACCGAACTCGACACCCGGCTGGCCGAGGCCGACGCCCGACTGGACCGTGAGTACCCCGGGACCAGCGGCGGCCGCCAGCCCGTTCACAGCGTCTACGTTCCCGCCGACCGTATCCGGCCCGGCCTCGCCGCCGCCTGGGGCGAGGAGGCGATCAACTCCCTCGACGAGTACGCGCCCAAGGCGGCCGACCTGGCCGAGATCACGGGCCTGAGCGAGGCCGCCGTGGCCGACGCGATCCCGCTGGTGCGCGCCAAGCTCGCCCGCGAGCCCATCGAGGACCTGCGCGCCGACTTCGAGGACGGCTACGGGGCGCCCGGCGACGAGGCCGAGGACGCCCACGTGCTCGCCACCGCGAACGCGTTCGTCTCGGACCTCGGCCAGGGGACGGCCACCCCCTACTTCGGTATCCGGATGAAGGGCATGGAGGCGGCCGGACGCCACCGGGGCGTGCGCACGCTCACGCTCTTCCTCCAGACCCTGCTGGAGGGGCACGGCTCCCTCCCGGACAACCTCGTCCTCACGCTGCCCAAGATCACCTCGGTCGAGCAGGTCGAGGCCATGGTGTGGGTCAGCGAGCGGTTGGAGGAGCGCTTCGGCCTGCCCGCCGGACGCCTGCGGTTCGAGCTCCAGATCGAGACCCCCCAGTCCATCCTGCTCACCGACGGCACCGTCGCGGTCTCCCGCATGATCCAGGCGGGCCAGGGCCGCGTGACCGCCCTGCACTACGGCACCTACGACTACAGCGCGGCCTGCGGGATCACCGCCGCCCACCAGAGCCTGGCCCACCCGGCCGCCGACTACGCGAAGTCGGTCATGCAGGTGGCCGCCGCCGGAACCGGGGTGTGGCTCTCCGACGGCGGCAGCAACATCCTGCCCACGGGCACCCCCGAGGACGTGCGCTCCGCGTGGAGCCTGCACGCCGGACTGGTCCGCCGCTCCCTGGAGCGCGGCTTCTACCAGGGCTGGGACCTGCACCCGAACCAGCTGCCCATCCGGTACCTGGCCACCTACGCCTTCTACCGTGAGGCCTTCGCGCCCGCCGCGGCCCGCCTCAAGGCCTACCTCGGCCAGACCGGGGGCAACGTCATGGACGAACCCGCCACCGCCCAGGCGCTGGCCTCCGTGCTGGCCAGCGGCCTGCGCTGCGGTGCCCTGGAGGAGTCCGAGGTGGTCACCGCCGCCGGTGCCGACGCCGGTACCATCGTCGCCCTGGCCACCCGCCGTGTCGGACAGGAGCAGTGAGTTGACCGAGCACGCACTCGTCGTACGCGCCCACCGCGCCCTCACCCCCGAGGGTGAGCGCGCCGTCAGCGTGGTCGTCGACGACGGAAGGATCACCGAGGTCCTCTCCGGTGACGACACCCCCGTCGACGCCGCCCGAGAGATCCGCCTGGCCGAGGACGAGATCCTCCTGCCCGGCCTCGTGGACAGCCATGTGCACGTCAACGAGCCCGGCCGCACCGAGTGGGAGGGCTTCGCCAGCGCCACCCGCGCCGCCGCCCTGGGCGGGGTCACCACCCTGGTGGACATGCCGCTCAACAGCGTGCCGCCCACCACCACGCTCGACGGCCTCAAGGCCAAGCGCGCGGTGGCCGAGGGCAAGCTCGCGGTGGACGTGGGCTTCTGGGGCGGGGCCGTCCCGGAGAACTCCGGGGCCGACACCACCGGCACCCTGTCCGACCTCTGGTCCGAGGGAGTGTTCGGGTTCAAGGCGTTCCTGTCGCCCTCGGGAGTGGACGAGTTCGGACACCTCTCCCCGGAGCAGCTGAACACCGCCGCCACGGCCATCAAGGCGTTCGGCGGCAGGTTGATCGTGCACGCGGAGGACCCCCGGGTGCTGGACTCGGCACCGGCCGCGTCCGGGCGCGAATACGCGGACTTCCTGGCCTCCCGCCCCGACGAGGCCGAGAACGCCGCGATCGCCCTGGTGATCGACACGGCCCGACGCACCGGGGTGCGCGCGCACATCCTGCACCTGTCCAGCGCCTCGGCCCTGCCGCTGATCGCGCAGGCCAAGGAGGAGGGCGTCTCCCTCACCGTGGAGAGCTGTCCGCACTACCTCACGCTGGCCGCCGAGGAGATCCCGGCTGGCGGGACCAGCTACAAGTGCTGCCCGCCGATCCGTGACGGCGCCAACCGCGACCTCCTCTGGCGCGCGCTCCAGGACGGGCTGATCGACTGCGTGGTCAGCGACCACTCCCCGAGCACCCCGGACCTGAAGGACCTGGACACCGGTGACTTCGGGACCGCCTGGGGCGGGGTCGCCGGGCTCCAGGTGGGGTTGTCCGCCATGTGGACCGAGGCCCGCGGCCGTGGCGTTCCGCTCGCGGAGGTCGTCCGGTGGATGTCCGCCCGGCCCGCCCGCGTGGCCGGGGTGTCCGGCAAGGGGTCGATCGCCCAAGGCATGGACGCGGACCTGGCGGTCTTCGCTCCTGACGAGCCCTTCCACGTGGAGGCGAGCTCGCTGGCCCACCGCAACCCGGTGAGCGCCTATGACGGAGCCGACCTTCACGGTCGTGTCCGCCGCACGATCCTGCGCGGCACCGAGGTCACCTCGGACAGTGTGTCCGGTCGGATGATCACCCGGGACTGATCCGGTCCCCGTCACGGGCGCCCCGCCACCCCCGGGGCGCCCGTTCGCGTACGTGCGCCCCGGCCACGCGCCGCAGTGACCCGCATGGCGCCGTTCCCCTCCACCACGGGGTGGACCAGGTCCCCGCTGTGCTGGCGGTGCGGGGGGTCCGGACGAACCCTTTGGCGCTGGGGGATCCGCGCGCCCGCGTCGCTCTGGTCCCCTGCTGGCGGGGGCTGAGCCTCGGGCACGTGGAAGGGCGGGCACGCTGACGCGTGCCCGCCCTGGTCTCTGCGCGGTCAGCCCCGGGTGGCTTCCCAGCGGTCGCGGAGGTCGGCGGTGCCGGTCTCGGTGAGGGAGCCGTACACGTTCAGGCGGGCCATGCCGCCGTCGGGGAACACGTCGGTGCGCACGTGGGTGGCGGTGACCGGCGAGTCCAGGACGAAGCGGTGGGCGCTGTCGGGCTGGAGCCGCGTGCGGCCGACGATCTCGAACCACGCGTCCGGGGTGTCCGAGTGCGTGTCGCGGCCCAGGATGGTCACCCATCCGGCCGAGTTGCCCTTGAGGTAGGCGGTGTCCAGCTCGATGGCGCGGACGGAGGCCTGGGCGGTGAGGCGGAAGCGCACCCAGTCGTTGCCGGTGTCGCGGCGGCGGCGGTTCTCCCAGCCGTCGTCCATCTTGTGCGAGCGACCCGGCAGGATGATGTTCTCCGGCGAGGAGTAGAAGCGGTCCGAGGCGTCCTCGACCGTGCCGCCGTTGACCAGCGCGGCCAGGTCGAAGCCGCCGAGGGCGGACAGCCAGGCCGGGTCCGCGACGGGCTCGCCGTACACGCGCAGGCGGGCGACGCCGCCGTCGGGGAACTGTTTGAGGCGCAGGTGTGTCCAGCGGCGCTCGACGTCGATCTCGTAGCCGTTCTCGGCGTGGCCGTAGACCGGCGTGCGGGCGACGAGCTCGGTCCAGTCGGCGGCCAGGAGCTCCTCGGTGGTGGGGGTCCCGTCGACGTGCGTCACCTCGACGCTGATCTCCGTGGGGTGGTTGCCCCGGAAGTGCGCCGTGTCCACGACGACGCCGCGGATGACGCCGGGCAGCGCGAGGCGGACCAGCGCCCAGTCGTGGTCGTCGGCGGTGGGGTGCGGCTGCTCGGCGCTCACACCACGGCGACGGCGGGTCTCCCACCCGTCCATGACCTTGCCCTTGTGCCCGAAGTGGTGCGGGTCGAACAGCGCGGGCTCCGTCCGCAGCATGTTCTCGCGGTGGGCGAAGAACTCGTCGTTGGCGGCGACGACACCGGCGCCCAGACGTCGGTCGGCGAGGTCCACCAGCCCGGCGAAGTCCAGTTCGGTCTTCCTGAAGTCGGCGTAGGGGTCGCCACCGGGGTACGGCTGGGCGTTGTAGGCGCGGGGGTCGAAGGACGGGTCCTGGCTCACGTTGCTCCTGTCGGTCGGGGTCTTCCTTCAGACTCGCAGGAGGGACCGGTTAATTCCAGCGAAAGTTTTTGATCATTATGTTCGCCTTGCCTGAACGGTTGTCAGCCGTGCGGCGGCGTCGGCCAGAGCCCTGAGGGCGAGGGCGATCTGCGGCCGTTCACCGGAGCCGGACCGCACGGCGGTGACCACGTGGCGGCGGGGCTGGTCGGCGTGCGGCACCCGCAGGGTGACCCCGGGCGCGTCGCGGGCGGCGGCCAGGCGGGGGATCAGCGCGATCCCCATCCCGGCGGCGACCATGTCGAGGATGGCCCGCCAGTCCGAGGCCACGTGTGCCTGCTCGGGCACGAACCCCGCCTGGGCGCAGGCGGCGAGGGTGATGTCCCGCCACGGTCCGGAGGCGCCGTAGATCCAGGGTTCCTCGGCGAGGTCCCGCATCCGCAGCGCCGTCGTGGTGGCCAGACGGTGCTGGGCGGGCAGGGCCACGTCGAGGGGGTCGGTGAGCAGTTCGGTGCGGTCGTAGCGGCCGTCGTTACTGGTGGGGGCCTGCGCTGCCAGGGAGAGGCCGATGTCGATCTCCCCGGCGGAGAGGAGGTCGTACACCTCCGCGGCCTCGGCCTGGTGCACCCGGGTGCGCAGCCCGGGGTGGTCGGCGCGCAGCGCGTTGAGGGCGGGGACCACCAGCCCGGGGATCGCGGTGGCGAAGGTGCCCACGCGTACCCGTCCGGCCTCACCCCGGACGAACCCGTCCAGTTCGGCCTCGGCCCTCTCCAGCTGGGCGAGCACCACGTCGGTGTGCCGCAGCAGCACGTGCGCGGCGTCGGTGAGGCGGACTCGGCGTCCGTGCGCCTCCAGCAGCGCCACCCCGACCTGCTGGGAGAGGGACGAGAGCTGCTGGGAGACGGCCGAGGGGGTCATGGACAGGGCCTCGGCGGTCGCCCGGACGGTGCCGAGCTCTTCGAGGGTGCGGAGTACGCGCAGCTTGCGCAGGTCCCAGTCGGTCACCCTCACAGGCATACCATTCACCGTCACTTAACAGAAGCGGGGCGGGCGCGTGGTCACGGCGCTCCGCCCCGGGGAGAGGGGGACCCGGGTCAGGTGCGGTCGGCGTCGGTGCTGCGGTAGGTGGCGCCCGCCTGGTCCGTGTACTTGGCCTCACCGGGCCCCGCGCTGCCGATGTCGGCCCGGTCGATGTCGGCGGGGTCGGCGGAGGGGCCGCGACCGATCACGTTGAAGCAGATGTTCAGCAGGATCGACACGATGGCCGCGCCGATGATGCCCGAGTGGGCGATCAGCTCGACGGACTCCGGCAGGAAGGCGTAGAAGGTCGGGTAGGCGAGCGGGATGATGGCCACGCCGACGGAGGCCGCGACCAGGATGAGGTTGAGGTTGTTGGTGAAGTCCACCTTGGCGAGGGTCTTGATGCCGCTGGCCGCGACGCTGCCGAACAGCACCAGGCCCGCGCCGCCCAGGACCGGGGTGGGGATGGCGGCCATGACCCCGCCGAGCACCGGGAACATGCCCAGGACCAGCAGGATGCCCGCGCCGGTGGCCACCACGTAGCGGCTGCGGATACCGGTGAGGGCGAGCAGTCCGATGTTCTGCGCGAACGAGCTGGTGGGGGTGGCGCTGAAGATCGGACCGATGATCGAGCCGCTCACGTCGGCGCGCAGACCGGCCGAGATGCGCTTGGCGTCCACCTTGGACCCGGTGATCTCACCGACCGCGATGATGTGCGAGGCGCCTTCGGTCAGGACCACGAGCATGATGATGCACATGGTGATGATCGCGGCGACCTCGAACTGCGGAGCACCGAAGTAGAACACCGAGGTGGGGTTGAAGACGAGGTCGGCCTCGCCCACCCGGCTGAAGTCGGCCATGCCGAGCGGGACCGCCACGAGCGTGCCCACGACCAGGCCGAGCAGGATGGACAGGCGTCCCCAGATCCCCGGGAACAGGCGGGAACCGACGAGGATGACGGTCAGGGTCAGCCCGGCCAGGGCGAGGTTGGCCACGGGGGCGGCCGGGACCTCGGCGCCGTCCTCCATGACGCGCACCGAGCCGTCCATGATCCAGCGCGCGGCCACCGGCATCAGGCTGACGCCGATCACCGTGATGATCGTGCCGGTGACGATCGGGGGGAAGAAGCGGATGAGCTGCCCGAAGAAGGGGGTCAGGAACAGCGCGAACACACCGGCGGCCATGGACGCGCCGAAGGCGATGGGGAGGTTCTCCCCGTCCTGGCCGGCCGCGAGCGCGGTGATCGCGCTGACGGGCACGAAGGAACAGGCCACCACGATCGGCATCTGCGCGCCGATCCGCTTGTGTCCGACGGTCTGCATGAGGGTGGCGATACCCGCCACCAGGAGCGCGCCGCTGACGAGGATTCCCATGGCGGCGGGGTCGTTCGCGAGCCCAGCGGCGGCGCCGATGACGAGGGCCGGTGCCACCGCACCGGCGTACATGGTGAGGATGTGCTGGAGCCCGTAGACGAGCATGAGCCGCACGGGCAGCTTCTCGTCCTCGGGGCGGGAGGGGGTAGTGGCGGTTGTTGTGGCCGAGTCCTTCGCGGACGGACTGTTCGACATGGCCAGTTTCCAGCCTTTGCGATCGGCGGTCACCGGGAGAGGGGGGTGACCGGGTTCTCCGGGGCGGGTGCCCGGTGGTGTCGCGCCGGCCCCGCACGCCCTGTTTCCGGGCATGCCGAAGGCCGGTGTGGCCCGTTGGTCGGGCAGGCGAGGGTGACCTCGGATGGGGAGGGTCCGGGGCCCGGCCGCACGCGCGGGCCCCGGCGTTCAGAGAGCTCCGAAGAGCACCGGGTCCGACCCGGGGGAGCGCGCGGCACGCCCCGGGGTCGTCACCGGGAGGGGGTTAGATGAAGCCCGGGACGGCCTTCCAGGCGTCACCGGGTGCGGGGGCGTCGTCGCGCTCGACCGTGGCCTCGATCTTGCCGTAGGGCCGGTCGGCGGCGAAGAAGACCTCGTTGGGGTTGTCCAGGCCGAACGCGGAGAGGTCCACCAGGAAGTGGTGGTTGTTCGGCATGGAGAAGCGGATCTCCGCGATCTCGGGGTGGGCCTCCAGGACGGCCGTGCCCATCGCGTACAGCGTCTGCTGGAGGGCGAGGCTGTGGGTCTCGGCGAAGAGCTCCAGGCAGAGGGCCCGGACCGACGCGTAGGCCTTGTCGAAGTCGTGGTCGGTGCCGACGTAGCGCCAGCGGGCCGTCACGTCGGTGGCCAGGATGCGGTCGTCGGTCTCGGCCAGGGTCGTGTACCGGGTCCGGGGGTACCCGTGGAACTCCGAGCCGGTCGACTTGAGGACGGTCAGGCCCTCGAAACCGGAGACCACCCACTCCTTGTCGCCGTCCTTGTTGACGACGGTGGTGCGGGTCTCGGCGCCTCTGCGGGAGAACGCGTGGTCGTGCGGGCCCTTCGAGGTGGCGATCCGGTCCCAGGAGTACTCCTCGATCTCCTGGCGGGCGCCGTACACGTACTCGTGCTCGTCCACGAAGTGGCGGGCCAGACGGAGGGCGAAGTCCTCGATCGCGCCGACACCGCCCCACTCGCGGGCCTTGGCATAGACGGTGTTCTTCTGCGTGTCCGTCGGAAGACACTTGGAGTTGTCGCCCACGGTGTGGACTTCCTCCAGGTCCCCGCGGAGCTGGGAGGTGACGTTGACGTCCTTGATCTGGTGGACGTCCGTGTCGCGCTGGACGTGGACGAGGCGGACCTCCGCCTTGCCGTACTGGTTGTCTCCGAGCCTGATGCCCATCAGGGTGAACTCCATCCGTGTGGATTCGGTTTCATCGCTTGCGCCGCGCGTCGTCGTCGCGTCGGTGCGCCGTGCGTATGAGGGAGGACCGCTGTGGTCATGCGGAAGGACCTGTCACGCACTCGAAGAGGTTGAGGGTGCTACGTGGTGGGTGCCGCCAGGCGGGGCTCCTTCGTTCGTGGGAGGGGAACCGGGTTCTCGCGGGCGCGGGGCCCGGTCTACGAGCCCCGGTAGGTCGAGTAGGCGAACGGGCTCAGGAGCAGGGGCACGTGGTAGTGCTGGTCCTCCTCCGCGAGGTCGAACACGATGCTGACCTCGGGGTAGAAGCCCTTCTGGCCGGTCGCGGCGAAGTAGGCCCCGGTGTCGAAGACGACCCGGTAGTACCCGGCGGAGAGTTGGTCGGGCCCCAGGTCGGGCACGCGGCCGTCACTGTTGGTGCGGCCCTCCGCGACGGTGGTCCAGGAGGTGCGGCCGGGGTCGGAGGCGGCCTCCAGGCGTACCGGGACGTCGCGGGCGGGAGCTCCCAGCGCGGCGTCCAGGATGTGGGTGGTCACGTGGCTCATGCTGCCTCCAGGAGTTTGACCAGGCGGAGTGCGGAGATCTGACGGAGCTCCTCACCGACCACGGTCAGCTCGGTCTCGGGGTCGTTGTCGAGCCGGGCGACCAGGTCCGCGAGGAGTTCGCGTCCGCTGCGGCCGCTGGCGCAGACGAGGTAGATCTGCCCGAATCTCCCCTCGTACTCGCCCTGGGCGAACGTGAAGATCCGCTGGACCCTGGTGGAGGCGTCGTCGGTGTCGGCCGCGAACGCCGCCTGTTCCCCGCGTGACCAGGCCGACTCGGTGTCCTGTCCCTGGGCCTTCTCCCCGATGCGGGGGTGTCGGGCCAGCGCGGTGGCCACCTCCTCGGTGGTGATGCCCCGCGCGTGGGTGTCGGCCACCGAGAGCAGGCTCCGACGGTCCGCGTAGGGCGCCTCGGACGCCACTGCCTCGACCCAGCGGTCCACGTTCAGGCACTGGGCGAGTTCGGTGCGCAGGTCCTGCGGAGGCAGGGCGTTCAGACGCGCCAGACCCGGCTCGGGGGTCGCCCCCGACGAGGTCGGGGTGGTCTCGGGCATGTGTTCTCCCGTGGCTCGGCCGGCACTCGTCCGTCACGCGGTGTGCGGTGCTGGATCGTCGTACCGGCCTGGGCTTTCGTAGTGCAGATACCTGATTCCGTATTACGGATTGCAGGGACTCTAGTTGATGGCAGTGTGACCTTGTCAACACTCGCAAGGGGAGAAATCGGAAAAACAGTTGAAACTGTGGCCTGGGGCGAAGAAAAGAGGAAGTTCCTGCTCCCTCATGAGGCTCCCGGGATGGATGGGGTCGTGACCTCGGTGTTCGGCGGGGATGGCGGCGGGGGTGCGCGCGGGGGCGGCGGGGAGGTTGGCCCGGCGGGGTGGTTGACAAGTGGCGGTGGTCCGGCCCACACTCAGATCATTCCTTAAAGTGAAAACTACTTTCCGCAATACGGAAGTGGATCTCGGAGGCAACGCATGAGCCACACGCTCGGGTACACGGTGAACTGCTCCCTGCTGTTCACCGAGCTCCCCGTCAACGAGCGCCCCCGGGCCGCACGCGACGCGGGCTTCCACGCCGTCGAGTTCTGGTGGCCCTTCGAGAGCGCCACCCCGGCGCAGGCGGAGATCGACGCCTTCGTCGCCGCCCTCGACGACGCGGACGTGCGTCTGAGCGGCCTCAACTTCTTCGCCGGCCAGCTCCCCGGCCCCGACCGCGGCGTCCTCTCCCACCCCTCCCGCGCCGACGAGTTCCTCGCCAACGCCGAGGTGGTCGCGCAGATCGCGGAGCGCACCGGCACCACCGGCTTCAACGCCCTCTACGGCCTGCGCCAGGACGGCGTGGACCCCGCCGAGCAGGACCGCCTCGCCGTGCGCAACGCGGTGGCCGCCGCCGACGCCGTGGCCAAGGTCGGCGGCACCGTCCTCGTCGAGCCCATCAGCGGCTCCGAGGACTACCCGCTCAAGACCGCCGCCGAGGGCCTCGCCTTCGTCGCGAAGGTCAGGGAGGCCGGGGCCGAGAACGTCGCCCTCCTCGCCGACTTCTTCCACCTGGCCGTCAACGGCGAGGACGTGGCCGCCGTCGTCCGCGACCACGCCGCCGAGTTCGGGCACATCCAGATCGCCGACGCCCCCGGACGCGGCGAGCCCGGCACCGGCGCCCTGCCCCTCGACGAACTCCTCACCGCCGCCCAGGCGGGCGGCTACCGGGGCCTGGTCGGCCTGGAGTACAAGCCGACCGTGCCCAGCGCCGAGAGCTTCGGCTGGCGCGACTGACCCACCGGTCCCAGCGGTTACCCTCACCGCACCAGCCACAGCACGACCAGCCACACCACAGCCTGAAAGGGGCCGTCATGGCCGCCAAGAAGATCGCCTTCATCGGCCTGGGCATCATGGGCCTGCCCATGGCCGTCAACCTCGTCCGCGCGGGCCACACCGTCACCGGTGTCAACCGCAGCAGCGCCCGGGTGGACGCCCTGGTCTCTGAGGGCGGCCTGCGCGGCGGGAGCGTCGCCGAGGCCGTCTCCGACGCCGACGTGGTCATCACGATGGTCCCGGACTCCCCGGACGTCGACCAGGTCCTGCGCGGTGAGGGCGGCGTCTACGACCACGCCAAACCCGGCACCCTCGTCATCGACATGAGCACCATCCGCCCCGACGTCGCCCGCGAGCTGGCGGCGGCCGGTGCCGAACGCGGCCTGCGCGTCCTGGACGCCCCGGTCAGCGGCGGCGAGGCCGGTGCGATCGAGGCCAAGCTGTCCATCATGGTCGGCGGCGCGGCCGAGGACTTCGAGGCGGCGCGCCCCGTCTTCGACGTCCTGGGCACCACCCCGGTCCTGGTCGGCCCCAGCGGCTCCGGACAGACCGTCAAGGCCGCCAACCAGCTCATCGTCGCGGGCAACATCCAGCTCCTCGCCGAGGCCCTGGTCTTCCTGGAGGCCCACGGCGTGGACACCGAGTCCGGCCTGGAGGTCCTGGGCGGCGGGCTCGCGGGCAGCACCGTGCTCCAGCGCAAGGGCCGGGGCATGCGCGAGCGCGACTTCGCCCCCGGCTTCCGGATCGCCCTGCACGACAAGGACATGCGCATCATCACCGACTCCGCGAGCGCCGCCGGTGTGGCGATCCCGCTGGGGTCCCAGGTGGCGCAGTACGTGGCCGCGCTCAAGAACCAGGGCCACGGCGGTCTCGACCACTCGGCCCTGCTCAAGATCGTCGAGCAGCTCTCCGGCCGCGACGGCGAGTAGGACCCCCGGCCGCCCCGGCGGTCTCGGAACCACCAGCGTCACCTCCGGCCACACAGCTCCGTATGACCGGGGCGGTGCGCCGCCTCCGGGTGTTGGCCCACCCGGAAGGCAGGCGGTCGCACCGCCCACCCCTGGCACTCACCCCGGATGGTCGGGGCGCCCCCACCCCGGGGCGCCCCGGCACTTCCCACCACCCCAGCACTGAAGGGTTCGCTCCCATGGCGAAAATGCCCGCGATGAACGCCGTCGTGGAGGTCCTCAAGGACGAGGGCGTCGACACCGCCTTCGGCTGCCCCGGCGCGGCGATCCTCCCCCTCTACAAAGCGATGGAGGAGGTGGGCGGCATCGAGCACCTGACCGTCCGCCACGAGGAGGGCGCCACCCACATGGCCGACGGCTGGTCGCGCACGACCGGCAGGGTCGGCGTGGCCATCGGCACCTCCGGCCCCGCCGGAACCAACATGATCACCGGCCTGTACACCGCCATCGCGGACTCCGTCCCGATCGTGTGCATCACCGGCCAGCAGCGCACCGACCTGCTGGACAAGGAGGGCTTCCAGGCGGTCGACATCGTCGAGATCGCCAAGCCCGTCACCAAGTGGGCCGTCCAGATCAAGGAGGCGGCCACCGCCCCGTGGATCTTCCGTGAGGCCTTCCGGATCGCGCAGGAGGGCCGTCCGGGCCCCGTACTCGTCGACATCCCGGTGGACGTCGCCCAGCAGCTCATCGAGTACGACCCCGAGCTGGACGCCGCGCTCAAGATCAACACGGTCGAGCCGCACCTGCCCCGGGTCGAGCGCGCCCTGGACCTGCTGCTCGCGGCCGAGCGCCCGCTCATCCTCGCCGGTGGCGGGGTGATCCTGGCCGAGGCCTCCGAGGACCTGCGCGCGCTGGCCGAGCACCTCCAGGTCCCGGTCCAGGTCACCCTCATGGGCAAGGGCTCCTTCGACGAGGACTCGCCCCTGTACTCCGGCATGACCGGCGTGCAGACCTCCCAGCGCTACGGCAACGCCTCCTTCCTGGAGTCGGACCTGGTCCTGGCCGTGGGGGCGCGCTTCGCGGACCGCCACACCGGCCAGATCGACGTCTACCGGGGCGAGCGCACGTTCATCCACGTGGACATCGAGGCCACCCAGATCGGCCGGGTCTTCGAACCCGACCTCGGCGTGGTCTCCGACGCCGGGCTGTTCCTCCGGGAGCTGCTGGCCGCCGCCAGGCGCCGCGACGCCAAGGCGAACGTCGGCGCGTGGATCGAGCGGGTCAACGAGCTCAAGACCACCCTGACCCGCCGCGAGGACTTCGACACCGTCCCCGTGAAGGCGCCCCGCGTCTACAAGGAGATCAACGAGGTCTTCGACGAGGACACCTACTTCGTCACCGCCATCGGCCTCTACCAGATCTGGGGCGGCCAGCACCAGAAGGCGTACAAGCCGCGCCACTACCAGATCTGCGGTCAGGCGGGCCCGCTCGGCTGGGAGATCCCGGCGGCCATCGGCGTCAAGAAGGCCCTCAAGCACACCGAGCCGGACGCCGAGGTGGTCGGCATCGTCGGCGACTACGGCTTCCAGTACATGGTCGAGGAACTCGCGGTCGCGGCCCAGTACAACGTGCCGTACGTGATCATCATGCTCAACAACGAGTACCTGGGCCTGATCCGCCAGGCGTCGATCCCGTTCGACATGAACTACCAGGTGGACATCCACTACGACGAGTACGGCACCGACAGCGTGAAGCTGATGGAGGCCTACGGCTGCTCCGGCCGTCGCGTCTGGGAGCCGGGGGAGATCCGGGAGTCCCTGGAGTGGGCCCGCAAGGAGGCACAGTCCACCTCCCGCCCGGTGCTGGTCGAGATCATGATCGAGCGCGAGGCCAACACCCCGCACGGTCCGGCCATCAACGCCGTCAGGGAGTTCGAGCCGCTGCCCGGCGAGTAGCTCCCAGGCCCGGCCGCTCCGGCGACCGGGCCCCACAGACCGCCACGGGGTCGGACCTGCACCCCGACCCCGTGGCACGGGCCCCCTCCGCGACCGGCAGGTGGGGGCCCGCACCAGCCCCGGGGGGTGGTGACGTTCTTCGCTGGCTCAGCGCCACCCCCCGGTTCCGCCACCGGACCCCGGGCGTTCCCGGGGTCCGGACAAGAGCGAACCCCCTCGCGCGTGCGGACCTTATCTCGGCACGCGCGAGGGGGCGTTCTGTCGCCCGGGCCCCGACCACGAGGTCAGGAGCAGTAGGCCTCCTCCTCGCCGATGATGCGATAGGGGCAGTCCGCGTAGTCGAGCAGGCGCAGCACGGCCTCCTCGTTGCGGGCGGTCTCGCGTTCGATCACCGAGGAGGGCGGGTAGAAGCCGCCGTCCTGGGGCGATTTCGGATACATCTCGTACGTGTAGTTCACGATGCCCTGGTCGGCCCAGAGCCAGTCGTTGATGGACCCGTCCGTGACGTAGAGATCGCTGGACTGCTGGGGCGTGTAGCCGTTGGCCTCGGCCATGTACTCGCCCAGGGCGCGGTGGGTGTCGTACTCCTCGCGGTTCATGCCGTCGGTGACCTCGTCGTACGTGTACCCGTACGGCCACAGGATGAGCTCGCTGTAGGTGTGGAAGTCGATGGCGCTGGTGATCTGCTGCTCGCCGTTCACCACGCGACCGCGCACGAAGTCCGCGACGGCTTGGACCTCGGGGGCCGACTCGGCGGAGTCCCCCCGGTAGGTGATGCTGCTCGGGTCGCCCGAGGAGCCGTTGCAGCAGCCCCAGTTGTGGGCCCAGTTGCGGTTGAGGTCGGTGCCGATCGCGGAGGTCCCCTCGTTGGGGGAGCGGTTCTTGCGCCAGTCCCGCCAGGTGTCACCCGCCATGTCGTACTCGCTGCCGTCCGGGTTGACGTTCGGCAGGATCCAGATCTCCCGGCTGTCCACCAGACCGGTCACACGCTCGTCCTCGCCGTACCCGTCGGTGAGCAGGCGCATCAGGTGGATCGCCATCTCCACGGTCAGGTGCTCGCGGGCGTGCTGGGAGTGGGTGAACAGCACCTCGGGCTGGTCCTCGTCCACGGACACGTTGTCGCTGATCTTCACCGCGACGAGGTCGCGGCCCTCGTGGGACTGCCCGTACACCTCCTGTGCGGCGATGTCGGGATGGGCCGCGACGAGGTCGTCGATGATCTCCAGCAGTTCCGGGTAGGTCGTGTAGCCCGGATCGGGGTTGGCGAAGGTCTCGGGGAGGGCGTACGGCTCGGCGGCGTAGCCGAGCTCGCCGAGCTCCGCCATGTCGTGCACCGAACCGGTGACCAGGACGGACTCCTCCCCGACGTGGTCGATGGCCACGCCGGACGCGGCTATCCGCGACCGTTCCTCGGCGGTGGTCACACCGGAGATCTCGTACAGGTCGTAGGAGGGTTCGGCGGTCGCGCCGCCCGGTGTCAGCAGCCCGAGCAGGAGGGCGCTCGCGGCGACCGGGACCAGTGTTCTTCGAACGGGGGTGAGGGACACGATGCCTCCGTAGAGCGGGGGTGAGGCTTCGGATATGTGGCGATATTGGAGATCGGGGCGCCCGGAACTGTCAATGTGGAAGGCCCCGTGCCGCAGGGGTTCGGAATCGTCTGGTTTGACGGCCTTGCCACGTGAAGCCCGCTTTTCCTGTCACGACTCACTCGCTCTCCGTGTCCGGATGTGGCCACGACGGAACCGGGTTCCGTGGATGGTGACAGTGGGGGAGAAGTGAAGGCTAGGTGGTCCGCGGCGGACGGCGCCACGGGGCGCGCCGGGATTCGGGTGGCGTGCGGTGTGGCGCGTGTGGTCTCGGTGATCAGGAGTGGCGTGAGGGGAGGGGTGTGTTCCGGCGGGAGTGACGGTCGGTCCGTGCCACGGAGCGGGGCACCGGTGGGCGCGGCGAGCGGCCCGCCGTGCCGGTGGCACGCGTCGGGTGTGTGTCGCTCCTGTGCCTGGGACCCCGCCCTCGGCCGAGTTTCGGGAAAACGCGGACACGGGCGGGTCCCGGGGGCTAGGTTGTGAGCAAGGCCGTGGAAACCCCCACGGCGCGGCCACGCCGGTCCACGGCCTGGCCATGCTCGACGGAGTCCCCGGTGTGCGTGTCGGAGACTCCTCGGTCCGGGGGAGGGATGGGGTGAGCCACGGGGTCCTCAGCCGCGCCGCACGCCGTCCGGCCAGATCACCTCGACCGGCAGCCCTCGCTGACGGGCGGTCTCCACGGCGTCCCCGGTCCCGCCGTGGCCGTCGGCCGGTTGACCGTCCCACACCGCGAAGAGTCGGTCCGCCTGGGACATCAGGGTCCGGTTCGCGGCTTCGTACGCCGCACGGCCCGCACTGCGGTGCGGCATGTAGCGGACCGAGTCGGCGCGGATGAGCAGCTCGTCGAACGAGTCCCGTTCGTGCGGCTTGACCTTGTTCTCGCGGTAGTCAGCCGAGGGAAGGACCACCTCCACGCGCCCGCCCGCCTCCAGAACCGCCGACGCGAACAGCTGGTCCGCGCCACGAGCCAGGCACGAGATCCCCACCAGCTCCCCGTCGCTGTACGGGGCGAGGGCGTCGGCCAGTGCCCCCCTCACGACCTGCGCACTGTTCCCTGTCAGGTTCGAATGTCCGGTGATACCTATCCGTGTCACAGCATCCCTTTCACGTTCGGGGCAGTGGAAGCAGGGTAAAGGAGAGCTCCTCGCGCAGCTGCGCCACGTCCGGGTCCCGGTGCAGGACGGCCGCTTCGGTGTGCCAGTCCTCGATCCGTCGCCGTACGCGTCCCGACCCGATGGCCGAACGGGATCCCAGCACACTGCGCACCGACGCGGCGGAGGCGGCGGGCTCACCGAGCACCAGGTAGGTCCGGCCCAACCCGACCTGGTCGAACGCGCGTCCCTTCTCCTGGTCGTCACCCCGTGATTCCAGGGCCCGCAGGAGGTACTCGGTCGACACCTCCGCGTACCGGCGCCTCTCCGCGGGCTCGTCCTGGAGCCGACCCAGGTCCCGGTAGCGGGCGCCGATCACCCCCGAGAGTTCCGCGCCGTTGAAGCTCCTGGCCCACAGGGGCAGGTCGTCCCCTCCCTGCGAGAACAGGTCCTCGGCCTGGTGGACGGAGCGGCGGAAGGCCGCGGCCCGGCCCATGTGCGCGTAGGACCACGCCTCCCGCGTGCGTAACAGGGAGCGGGCGACGGGTGCCAGTCCGAGGGACTCGGACTTGTCGAGGGCCAGCCGGATGAGGTCGAGCGCGTCCTCGGGACGGTGCAGGTCGAGCATCTGGCGGGCCATGTCGGCCAGGACGCCGATGCCGTAGGCCCGGTGTTCGGGCCCGGCCTGTTGCAGGGCCCGGAGCGAGATTCCGTAGTAGCGCTGCGCGGTGGCGTGGTCCCCGGAGTCGAAGGACATCGACGCCACGATCTTGGCGAGCTCCGCCATCACGGCGAAGAGCCTCGACTGCACCTGGGCGCCCTGCGGGTTCTCCACGAGTTCGGAGACCTCGGAGAGCTGGCCGATCACCGCCTTCCTCCGCGTCCCCATCCGCCACCTCTCGCGCCAGTGCCTCAGGCAGACCGTGGCGGCCTCGATCCTTTCGAGTTCCAGTTCCCCGATCGAATTCCGACCGTTCACCGGTCCCGCGGCGCGCGGCGCCAACCAGCGTTCGACCAGCTCCGTCAGGGCGGCGCCAGCGATCAATCCTCCGCCGACGGCGAAAGCGTCTCTGCGTTTCATCAGGTCCCTCAACGTGATCTCGGCGATGTCCCCCGCCGTTGTGGTGGAGGGAGAGAATTCGCCATGCTGTGGAGACAGTTCTGTCCCGGGACCCACATGATCATGCCTTTCCGGGCCATCGGCGAGTCCGAGGGCACGTCTGGCCTGGGTGGGCATCTCCAGGCCGTCCGCGACACGCAGCCACGTGTTGAGCGCGGTGACGGACCTGCGCCCCGACATGATCGCGCTCACGTGGGGCTGTGCCATGTCAACGGCTGATCCGATCACCTGTTGGCTCGCGCCGGTGTGCTGCCGAAGGAGGCCGAAGAGCCTCCCCGCGTCCCGTTCCGTGAGGGAGCGGCGGACGTCCATGCGGCTCCAGAATGGAAGTGGTGGCCTCAGTGCCGCGTGGGCCAGGTGTTTTGGCATTCATACCACCGGTGTATATCCGTTCGGGATTCCGCGAGGAAGGGTGATCGGGTTCCCATGTTCCTGTTCATCCTTACCCAGAACGAACGGCCGTGTAATGGACTCAAGACCCTGATTGGGTCCGGACCGCGGCGGATGGAGTCCGTCCACCTTGAAAACCGAGACACGGAGTCGAACGCACCAGCGAAACAGACCCTCGCGAGAAACGGCCCTCGACCCGTCGGAGCTGGTGAACGGGGGGCGTCCGTGACCTCCCACCGGAAGGACCTCGTCGGGCGGCTCCTGACACGGGGCCTGTTACCGATGGAGTGGCGGTCCTCCTTCGAGGCCCTGCCGCGTCACCTCTTCGTGCCCGATCGGTTCGAGGACTCCGAGGGAGTGCGGCTCGACCGGTACGAGGACGAGGACGGGTGGCTTCGCGGGGCCTACGCCGACTCCCAGATCCTGGAGCCGCAGGGAGAGGACCGGACGCGGCGGGTCCGTGTCGCGGTGTGCTCCCCCTCGCTGGCGGCCGAGGTCCTGGGTGCCTCCCGGGCCACACCGGGAATGCAGGTCCTGGAGGTCGGCTCCGGCAGCGGCTACTGCGCCGGGCTCCTCACGATGCGGCTCGGCGACGACGCGGTCACCACGGTGGAGTCGGGCTTCGCGCGATCCGAGCACGTCCGTGTCCGCCTGGCCTCCGCCGGGCTCGAACCGCGTGTGGTCAGCGTCGACACCGACGCGGGGTGGCCGGAGCGGGCGCCCTGCGACCGCGTGCTGGGCTTCGCGCCGGTCGATCGGATCCCCTACGCCTGGATACGCCGGTGCCAGCCCGGCGGACGGGTCCTCGTCCCGTGGGGGGACGCGTCCCTGCAACTGGCCCTGGCCGACCTGCGTGTGGGCCCGGACGGCGTGGCGAGGGGCCGGTTCTCGCCGCTGAGGGCGGGCGAGGGCCATCAGGGCGGGCTCGCGCTCTGGAACCGTCTGTCACGGAGTCTGCGGCCCGAGGCGGACCGGGCCGTTCGCGGTTCCGATCTGGGTCGCGGCGACCTCCTCGACCCCTCGGCGGTGTTCGCGGCGGGGCTCCTCCTCCCCGGGGTGGGGCGGGCCGTGCGCCACGGAGCGGGTCACACGGTGTCCCTGTGCCTCGTGGACCCGGCCACGGGTTCCTGGGCCCTCCTGCGTACGCCGGGCGAACCCAGGTTCGGGAGGTCCGAGGTCCGCCAGAAGGGTCCCCGGTTCCTGGCCGACGAGCTCGAACGGGCCCACGGTCTCTGGCGGGAGGCCGGTCGCCCGGACCCGGGCCGGTTCGGGCTGACGGTGACGCCCGACCGGCAGAGCGTGTGGATCGACGACGAGGCGTCGGTCCTGAGTGTTTCCCCATCATCCTGAGGAGAGCGGCCATGAACCGAACCAGCACCCACCCGACCGAACCCCGCACCGAGCAGCGCTGGAAGTCCCGTTGGTATCCGGGCGACCCCCGCCATATCGGCGTGGCCCGTGGCGATCTGGCTCGGGACCTCTCCCGCCTCCCCGGTGCGGGTGGGGAGACGGAGGACGCCGTGCGGCTCTGCCTCAGCGAGATGTTCACCGGAGCCCTGACCCGGGCCTCCTGGGCCGGCAGGGGGATCGTCGTGTTCCGCAGCCTGTCCCTGCGCGGCGGAGGGGCGTCCCGGCGTGTCTTACGCCTCTCCGTGGGGGAGAGGGAGTCCGCCGAGGTGGCACCGGTCCCGCCGCTCTGGGGAGGCGTGGAGCAGGCCGAGGGGACCGGGCTGACGCTCATCGCGCACTTCGCCAGCCGGTGGGGAAGCAGACGGATCGGCACCGAGGAGGAGTGGGCGTATCTCATGTGGGCCGAGTTCGACCTCGGCGTGCCCGAGCGGTGACGCCCGCGGTGTGAGGAGGTCCGTCGGCGGTACCGGCCCTGCGGTGGCTGGGCTTACCTGCCTGTGGGGGCCTCGGGTGTTGGCCGCACCCTGGGTCCCGCCGACGGACTCCGTATGACCCCCCTAGCACTGAAGGGTTCGCCACCAGGGTAACTGCTCGCGGCTGTATCTTGAAGTCGAGGTACCTGATTTCGAGGATCGGTTGATAGCCACGGAAACCGGGCAGGGCGTCCCAGTTCAGGCAGGGTGAGTCCCACCATGTGGACGTCGGGTACCAGAATTCACGCCCCGTCTGCTAGCGTGACGATCGTTATGCTGCGCGAGCTCCTCCTTCTTAGTGGCCGCGGCGGGGATCGTTAGAAGGTCGGCCCCTCGCCGCGGGACTTCGGCTTGCCGTGTCGACCACGACATCACGCGCCACACTTTTCCCGAGGAGCCCACCGTTATGGTGCCGCAGCAGCAGACCAGCCCCATGCCGTTCCACCGCTACCAGCCGTTCCGGTCGGTGGACCTGCCCGACCGCACGTGGCCGGCCAAGAGCATCACCGAGGCGCCGCGCTGGCTGTCCACCGACCTGCGTGACGGCAACCAGGCACTGATCGAGCCCATGGACGCCACCCGCAAGCACGAGATCTTCCGGCTGCTGGTCACGATGGGCTACAAGGAGATCGAGGTCGGCTTCCCCTCCGCCAGCCAGACCGACTTCGACTTCGTCCGGTCGCTGATCGAGGACGACCTGATCCCCGACGACGTGCAGATCTCCGTCCTGACCCAGGCCCGCGAGGACCTGATCGAGCGCACCGTGCAGAGCCTGGTCGGCGCCAAGCGCGCCACCGTGCACCTGTACAACGCGACCGCTCCCACGTTCCGCCGCGTGGTCTTCCGGGTCGACCGCGAGGCCTGCAAGGACATCGCGGTCCAGGGCACCCGCCACGTGGTGCGCTTCGCCGAGCAGTACCTGGGCGACACCGAGTACTTCGGCTACCAGTACTCCCCGGAGATCTTCGTCGACACCGAGCTGGACTTCGCCCTGGAGGTCTGCGAGGCCGTCATGGACGTGTGGCGGCCCGGCCCCGGGCGCGAGATCATCCTGAACCTGCCCGCCACCGTGGAGCGCTCCACCCCCAACGTCTACGCCGACCAGATCGAGTGGATGAGCCGCAACCTGTCGCGGCGCGAGCACGTGGTCCTGTCCGTGCACCCGCACAACGACCGCGGTACCGGTGTGGCCTCCGCCGAACTGGCCGTCATGGCCGGTGCCGACCGCGTCGAGGGCTGCCTGTTCGGCCACGGCGAGCGCACCGGCAACGTCTGCCTGGTCACCCTGGGCATGAACCTGTTCAGCCAGGGCGTCGACCCGAAGATCGACTTCTCCGACATCGACGAGATCCGCCGCACGGTCGAGCACTGCACCCAGCTGCCGGTCGCGCCCCGCCACCCCTACGGCGGCGACCTGGTGTACACCGCCTTCTCCGGCTCCCACCAGGACGCCATCAAGAAGGGCTTCACCGACCTGGAGGCCCGCGCCGAGGAGGCCGGGAACGCGGTCGAGGACCACCCGTGGGACGTCCCGTACCTGCCCATCGACCCCAAGGACGTGGGCCGCAACTACGAGGCGGTCATCCGGGTCAACAGCCAGTCCGGCAAGGGCGGCGTCTCCTACATCATGCAGCGCGACCACTCGCTGGACCTGCCGCGCCGCCTGCAGATCGAGTTCTCCCAGGTCATCCAGCAGTTCACCGACGCCGAGGGCGGCGAGTTCCCCGCCGACCGGATCTGGGACATCTTCACCCAGACCTACCTGGCCGAGAACGGTCCGGTGGCGGTCCTGGCGCACCGCTCCAGCACCGCCGAGGACGGCACCTACTCGATCCAGGCCGACGCCCGCGTCAACGGTGAGATCCGCGAGCTGAGGGGCACCGGCAACGGTCCCATCTCCGCGTTCGGCGACGCGCTGGCCGACGTGGACGTCAAGGTCCGGGTCATCGACTACGTCGAGCACTCCATGGGTGAGGACGGCAACGCCCGTGCCGCTGCCTACGTGGAGGCCGAGATCGACGGCCGGGTCGTGTGGGGCGTCGGTATCCACAGCAGCATCACCACGGCCTCGCTGAAGGCCATGTGCAGCGCCATCAGCCGCGCCTGATCCACTACCGCCGGGCGCCCCGGGCACAGGGCGGCCGGCTCCCCCCTCGCACTGGGAGGACGGGGCCCGCGACACGCGTCGCGGGCCCCGTCCCGCGTGTGGGGAACCCGTGGCGGGCCCTGCGGCGGAACGCCGACATTCCCCCCCCTGTGCCGAGAGCCCCCCACGCGCCGAGAGATCGTCCAGCGGAGCCCCAGGGTCCCCGGGCGGCCGAGCGGGACACCCGGAGAGGGCCCGGCGGCCACGCGGCGACTCGACGCCGCGCCGCTGTCCGCGGGCCTTCACGCTCTCCGCCGAACCGTTCCGGCTTCCTTCTCCTCCCCAGGGGCGTCGGCCGGAACACGCTCCCGCACACGACGACGGGCCGCGCCCCAGGGGACGCGGCCCGTCGTTTCGGGTCGGGCTACTGGTAGCCGAACTTCTGCGTCCAGGCGTTGCCGGACTCACCGACCCCGATCGCGACCAGGTCGCAGTTGAGGATGTTGGCCCGGTGCCCGGGACTGTTCATCCAGGCGTCCATGACCTGCTCCGCGCTGGTCTGACCCTTGGCGACGTTCTCCGCGCCCCAGGAGCCGTAGCCGTGCCGCTCCGCCCGGTCGCCCGGACCCTCGCCGTCGGGGTTGTCGTGGGCCATGTAGTCGCGGGCGTCCATGTCCTCGCTGTGCTCCTGAGCGGCGGAGGTCAGCTTGGAGTCCACGCGCAGGGCACCGCATCCGTTGGCGGCGCGCTCACTGTTGACCAGGGTCACCACGGCGGTGGCCTGCGGACCTCCGGTGGACGGGCCACCGCCCCCTCCGCCGCCGTTCCCACCGCCACCGTCGTCGGAGCCTCCGCCTCCGCCACCGCTCCCGCCGTCCTCGGGCGCCGACTCCTCGGCCTCCTCGGCGGAGGAGGACGCGGTGACCGTGGAGGTCCTCGGGCCGCCGTCCCCCTGGGGCTCGGCGGCGCTCGGCGTCGCCGTGGGCTCGTCGAAGAAGTCGTCCTCCGCGTCCGTTCCCGGGGCGTTGGCGTCGTCGCTCACCGAGCTCCCGACCCCGCCCGCGTCGGCGGCGGCCGTGCCGTCCGCCGGGCCCGTCGGGTCACCGGTCCCGGCCAGCACCAGTGCGCCGGCCAGGGTCAGCCCCACCGGGACCGCCACCATGGCGGCCACGACCGGCACCCTCCCGCGTCGTGCCGCACGGACCGAGCGCTGTTCGCGGGCGCTCGTCCTGCGTCTGCCTCGACGACCTCGCGCCATATCGCTCTGCCTTCCGGGTTGGGGAATTCCTCGGGCACCCACCTGGGGTTACGGTCACGGTCGTCGGCGCCGCGAGGGAAGGGCGGCGGGACCGAAACCGTCAGGCCCTAGCGCGTGAGAGTAGAGCAAATGCTGAGAAAAGGGAATCCAAACCGTAATAAACCTGTTCAGGGTGGTGCGCGTCATGGCGGCCCGGGGAGGCGGACACGGTGGACCCGGTCCGGTCGGTGCCATCCGCGACAATGGGAGGGTGAGTCTCTACCGCGACGAGGGCGTCGTCCTGCGCAACCAGAAACTGGGCGAGGCCGACCGCATCGTCACCCTCCTGACCCGGCGGACCGGTCTGGTCCGCGCCGTCGGCAAGGGCGTGCGCCGGACCAAGTCGCGCTTCGGCGCCCGCCTGGAACCGTGCACCCACGTCGACCTCCAGCTGCACACCGGCCGGACCCTCGACGTCATCACCCAGGCCGAGACCGTGCGCTCCTACGGCGCCGCCGTGGTCTCCGACTACTCCCGCTACACCGCCGCCACCGCCATGCTGGAGACCGCCGAGAAGATCGTGGCGGTGGAGAAGGACCCGGCCCTGCGCCAGTTCCTCCTGCTCATCGGTGCCCTGCGTACCCTGGGGGAGGGGAGCCACGACTCCCGCCTGGTCCTGGACGCCTACCTCCTGCGCTCCCTGGCGGTGGCCGGGTACGCGCCCGCCCTCACCGAGTGCGCCCGCTGCGCGAGCCGGGGGGAGCACCGTGCGTTCGCGGTGCACGCCGGGGGTATGGTCTGCTCGGTGTGCCGTCCCCACGGTTCCACGCATCCCGCGCCCGACACGCTCCGGCTCATGTCGGCGCTGCTCGGGGGCGACTGGGACAGCGCGGACGCCAGCGACGGTAGGCAGCGCTCCGAGTGCAGCGGGCTGGTCGCGGCCTACCTACAGTGGCACCTGGAAAACGGAATCCGATCACTGCGCCATGTGGAGCGTTCTTGAGTCTGTTCAGCTTCGACAACGGTGGACGGCGCGAGCCGGACCACACCCCGCCCGTCCCGCACCCGAGCGGCGCCCGGCCCCCGGAGGTGCCGGCCGACCTGGTGCCACGGCACGTGGCCGTGGTCATGGACGGCAACGGTCGTTGGGCGAAGGAACGCGGTCTGGCGCGTACCGAGGGGCACAAGGCCGGTGAGTCCTCGCTCTTCGACGTGATCGAGGGCGCCCTGGAGATGGGGATCCCCAACCTCTCCGCCTACGCCTTCTCCACCGAGAACTGGAAGCGCTCGCCGGACGAGGTGCGCTTCCTCCTCGGCTTCAACCGCGACACGATCCGCAACCGCCGCGACGAGCTCCACGCCCGGGGCGTGCGCGTCAAGTGGGCCGGGCGCCCCGGAATGCTCTGGAAGAGCGTCATCAAGGAGCTCAAGGACGCGGAGGAGATGACCCGGGACAACACCCGGCTCACCCTCCAGTTCTGCGTGAACTACGGGGGTCAGGCCGAGATCGTCGACGCCGCCCGCGAGCTGGCCCGCCAGGCCGCCGAGGGGCGCATCTCCCCGGAGAAGATCACCGAGGACACCCTCTCCCAGCACCTGTACGCCCCGGACGTGCCTCCGGTGGACCTGTTCGTGCGCTCCTCCGGTGAGCAGCGGCTGTCCAACTTCCTCCTCTGGCAGTCCGCCTACGCCGAGTTCGTCTTCCTGGAGACGCTCTGGCCCGACTTCGACCGCCGCGACCTGTGGCGGGCCTGTGAGATCTACGCGAGCCGGGACCGTCGGTACGGCGGCGCCGTGCCCAACCCGGTCGCGGAGGGGGGAAAGTGATGGAGCGGACCGACGAAGCACTGGTCAGGCCGGGGATGTCACTCGTCTCGGTCGGGGACAGCTTCACCGAGGGAGTGGGCGACCCCCACCCGGACGGCAGCGGTGTGTTCCGTGGCTGGGCGGACCGACTGGCCGAGCACCTGGCCGACCACGTGGGCGAGATCGAGTACGCCAACCTGGCCGTGCGCGGCAAGCTCATCCGGCAGATCGTCACCGACCAGATCCCGCCCACCCTGGAGATGGCGCCGGACCTGGTCACCCTGTGCGCGGGCGGCAACGACATCCTGCGTCCGGCCGGGGACCCCGAGCGCCTGGCGAAGATCCTCGACCACACCGTGTCCCGCCTGCGCGCCCAGGGCAGCCAGGTGGTCCTGTTCACCGGCGTGAACGTCTCCTCCGGGTACATGCGCGGCACCATCGGGCCGTTCGCGCGCTACTACCTGAACGTGCGCGCGATCGCGGACCGCTACGACTGCTTCCTGGTCGACCAGTGGTCCATGGACGTCCTCACCGACCCCCGCGCCTGGGACGAGGACCGGCTGCACATGTCGCCCGAGGGCCACCGCCGCCTGGCACTGCGCGTGGCCGAGGTCCTGGGCGTGCCCACCGGGGAGCGGTGGGACGAGCCGTGGCCGGAGGCGGAACCGGTCAGCTGGACCGAGGCGCGCCGGGACGACCTGCACTGGGTGAAGGACTCCCTGGGTCCGTGGATCGGCCGCCGCCTCACGGGGAAGTCCTCGGGAGACACGGTGACCGCCAAGCGTCCCGTGCTCACCCCGCTCACCAAGGACCGCTGAGCCGCTCCTCCGACACCGTTCCGGGCACACCGCTCATGGTGTGAGCTCTGCCCCAAAACGCGACGAAACCACAACCTACTGTCGCGTAACCGTGGCTTCGAGTTGCATCATCGAACACCATGAGCGGTGTGCCGACCGGATCTCCCGGTGACCTGAAAAGCAAGGACATCCTGTCCTACGTCGCCCTCGGGGACAGCTTCACCGAGGGCATGAGCGACCCCTACCCGGACAGCGACAGCGTGCCCCACGGCCGCTACCGGGGCTGGGCCGACCGCGTGGCCGAACACCTGGCGGACCACGTGCCCGAGGTCCGCTACGCCAACCTCGCCATCCGGGGACGCCTGATCGCGCAGATCCGCGACGAACAGGTGCCGCGCGCGGTCGAGATGAAGCCCGACCTCGTCACCCTGTGCGCGGGCGGCAACGACATCATCCGGCCCGGCAGTGACCCGGACCAGGTCGTGGCCATCTTCGAGTCGATGGTGGCCGACCTGCGCGCCACCGGCGCCCGGGTGGTCATCTTCACCGGCTTCGACACCAACTGGCAGCCGGTCATGCGCCACCTGCGCGGCAAGATCGCCACCTACAACATGCACATGCGCGCCGTCGCGGACCGGTACGGGTGCGACGTCGTCGACGTGTGGAGCATGAAGGTGTTCTCGGACGCCCAGGCCTGGAACTGGGACCGCCTCCACCTGTCCTCCGAGGGGCACCGCAGGCTCGCCCTGCGGGTGTGCGAGGTCCTGGGCCTCCCGGTGGACTCCGACTGGGACGAGCCCTTCCCGGCGCCGGAGCCGCGCGACTGGCGCACGGCGCGCCAGGAGGACCTGCACTGGGCCCGGGAGTTCCTGGTGCCGTGGATCCACCGGCGCCTGACCGGCCGTTCCTCGGGTGACGGGGTCGACGCCAAGCGGCCCACCCTGGAACGCTGCGACCGGTCCCGGGACGGTCGCTGACCCCCGGGGCACGCTGACCGCGAGGCCCCGCCGCACGGAGCGGCGGGGCCTCGCGCGTGGACTCAGGTGGCCGTGACCAGGTTCTGGGCGGCGGCCATGTTCACCCGGCTCGGCTGGTCGTCGACCGGCCAGTTCGGGGTGGCGCCGCCCGCCGCGTGGATCGCGGTGCGGATCAGGTCCAGGGCCCGGCGCAGCACCCGCGGTGGATCGCCCTCGTCCAGGACCAGGATCTCCACGGTGACGGTCCGTTCCAGGGCGTCGGTGCTCACGGTGGAGTCGGTGAAGTCGGGGTTGTGCCGTTCGAGTTCGAGCAGCTCCCGCATCACGGTCTCCCCGTGCGCGTGGACCATCTCCGGGGTGCTCGCGGGGTCGGTGCCGAGCCGGAACTGAAGGGACAACTGGGTGGCGGTCCGCACGCTCACACGTCCTCCTGCTGTTCGGGCGGGCACACTCGTCTCACGAAGCGTACGGTCTGGGTCCAGTAGTTCGGGTTGGAGGGCGACAGGTGGACCTGTCGCTGGTGGGCTCCGCAGGGGCACTTGATCGTGTAGTAGGTGGGCGGGTCCTCGATTCGCCACCCGAGCTCCGCGATCAGCCGGAGCGCCTCCTCGCCCTCCTTCTTCGGATGCTTGGTCCAGTGGCCCAACGGCGTTCCTTCCCAGGTTCCCCCAGGGGACGGGGGTCTGTCGAGGGTGCTTCTCCCGCCGGGGGTCAGGGGCGCGGGGTGGAACCGAACACCGGGTAGTGGTCCGAGTAGTCGTCGTAGGTGTGGGAACGGCCCCAGGAGCGTACAGTCCAGGGTTCGCTCTTCACCGCGCGGGTCTCGTTCACGTAGGACGTCGGGGCGGCGCCGTTGCGGATCGGCAGGACGTGGTCCAGTTGCTGACCGTCCCAGCCGGAGTAGTCGTGGGCGGCGATCGAGTTGCCCGCGGGGTCCCAGGAGGGCACGTCGCCGGTGTACTCCGGGGCCACGGCGTCCAGCCGGTCGACGGCCCGTTCCCACTCGGCGCCGCCGCCCACGATGTTCAGGTCACCGGCGAGGTAGATCCGCTCGTCGTCGGGGATGTCCTTGGAGTCCAGCAGCGCGACGATCTGGTCGAGCTGGCTCTCCCGGACGCGCGCGTCCTCGCCGGACCGGCAGGCGCCGTCCTCGGACTGCATGTGTGTGCCCACCACGTGCAGGCGACCGTCCGGGGTGTCCAGCTCCACGTAGGCGAAGCCCTTGTTGGAGAACCAGTCGGCCCCGCAGGCGCGGGAGAAGACGTGCTGTTCGGCGCGGACGACCGGCCAGACGCTGTGCACGCTGACGCCGCCGTTGGTGACGGTCTCGTTCCGGAAACCGGTGGTGTGGTCCCACCCGGCCTGGGAACGGCCCACGACGGGGGTGCCGTGCGGGTACTCCTCGGCCAGCCCCGTGCGCAGGCGGTCGGCGCTGGAGTTCTCGAAGAGCTCCTGGAGCACCACCACGTCCTGGCCGGAGAGGAGACCGTCCTCGACGGTCAGGTCGGCGCGGACGTCCTGCCCCCAGTTGGGGTAGAGGGCCTTGGGGAGGAGGAAGGCGTTGTGGGTGACGATGCGGGGGTCGGCCCGGCCCTCCTGGGCCGAGGCGGGGCTGGCGGGCAGGAGCGGGGAGATCAGCAGCGCGGTCAGCAGCGCGGCCGTGGTTCGTCTGTACACGAAGGCACAGCCTGGCCGAGGCACGACACGACTTGGCTACCAGTCGGTAACCACCGGGTGGAGACCGTGTGCACTGTGCGCTCCGTCCCTCCCGCGCCCCCGGGCGGTCCGTGAGCGGGCCGACACACGACGAGGGCCCCGCGCGATCGCGCGGGGCCCTCGGGCGTCGTCGGTCAGACCTGCTGTGCGCTGCCCTGTTGGGCCAGACGCCGCGAGCAGGTGCCGCAGGTGCCGAACACCTCGACCGTGTGCGTCACCCCGGTGAAGCCGTGCTTGGCCCCCACCTCGGCGGCCCACCGCTCCACGGTGGGACCCTCGATCTCCACTGCGGTGGAGCAGGTACGGCACACCAGGTGGTGGTGGTGGCTCTCGGTGTCGCACGCACGGTAGACGGCCTCGCCGTCGTCGGTGCGCAGGACGTCGACCTCACCCGAGTCACTCAGGGCCTGGAGGGCCCGGTACACGGTGGTCAGGCCGATCTTGGAACCGTCGGCTCGCAGGTCCGCGTACAGGTCCTGCGCGCTGCGGAAACCGGAGGACTCGGTCAGTGCCTGACGGACGGCCTCGCGACGTGTGCTCATGGTGTCACCCTCCCCCGATCTGTCTGGGGCATCGTATCCGCCGGACCCTCCGCCACGGGATGCAGGGGTGCCGGTGTCCGCCGCCTGGTCACGCGGCGCATGACCCCGCCGACCAACACGGCGAGGCAGAAGACGGCGAGGGCGAGCAGCACGATCGTGGCCCCCGGCGCGAGGTCGGAGTAGAAGGCCGTGGTCAGCCCGCCGAGCGAGGAGACCAGCCCGATCAGCACCGCCAACCCCATCGTCACCCGGAAGCTGCGGCTCAGCTGCTGCGCGGCGGCGACCGGGACGATCATCAACGCGCTCACCATCAGCACACCCACCACGCGCATCGCGATCACCACGGTCAGCGCCGCGGTCACCGCCAGCAGGATGCTCAGGAAGCGCACCGGCAACCCGTGGGCCCTGGCGACCTCCTCGTCCTGGCACAGCACGAACAGCTCCCGGCCGAAGACGGCCAGCACCGCGAGCACGCCCACCGCGAGCACGCCCACGATCCAGATGTCCTGCTCGCCCACGGTGCTGACCGAACCGAACAGGTACGAGGTGAGCGTGGCGTTGCTCGCCCCCGGGGTCAGCCCGATGAGCAGCACGCCGCCCGCGATGCCTCCGTAGAACAGCAGCGCCAGCGCCACGTCGCCGCTGGTGCGCGTGCGCACCCGGACCATCTCCATCAGGATGGCGCCCAGCGTGGCCACGACCGCCGCCGTGAGCACCGGTGAGGTGCTCGTGAGCAGGCCCAGGGCCACACCGGTCAGGGCCACGTGACCGATCCCGTCGCCCAGCAGGGCGAGCCGCCGCTGGACCAGGAAGGTGCCGATGACCGGGGTGACCAGGCCGACCAGCACCGCGGCGAGCAGCGCGCGCCGCATGAACTCGTACTGGAGCAGCTCAGTCACGGCGGGGTACCTCCAGGCGGACCATCTCCGAGGGCGCGGTGGCGTGCGCGGGGTCGGGATCGTTGGGGTCGGGGTGCGGATGCTGGTGCTCGTGCCCGGGGCGCGCGCACTCGCCGGTGGCCTCGGGCGGCGGGCCGTCGTGCACGATCCGGCCGTGCTCCAGCACGACCGCGCGCTCGATGACCTCCTCCAGCGGGCCCAGCTCGTGCAGCACCAGGACCACGGTGCTGCCCTGGTCACGCAGGTGGGTGATGGCGCGGGCCAGGGCGCGCTGGTTCTCCGCGTCCACCCCGGCCATGGGCTCGTCCATCACGAAGGTGTCCGGGCGTCCGGCCAGCGCGCGGGCGATCAGCACCCGTTGCTGCTGGCCGCCCGAGAGCTCGCGCACGGCGTCGCCGGCGCGGTCGGACAGGTCCACGGTGGCGAGGGCGTCGTCGACGGCGGCGCGGTCGGCCCGCGTGGGCAGGGAGAGGCGGCGGCGCCGGGCGACCTGCCCGGAGGCGACGATCTCGCGCACGGTGGCGGGCACGGCTCCCCCGGCGGTGAGCCGCTGGGGGACGTAGCCGATCCGCCGCCAGTCCCGGAACCGGCGCAGCGGCGTCCCGTGGAGGAGGATCCGTCCGGAGGTGAGGGGCACGATGCCGAGCATCGCGCGCATCAGCGTGGACTTGCCCGAACCGTTGGGTCCGAGAACGGCCATGGTCTGACCCGCGGGGACGTCGAGGCTCACGCCGTCGAGGACGGTGACGCCGTCGTAGGCGGCGTGCGCGTCGACGGCCTGGAAGGCGGGCGGGGTGTCGGGGCTCGGAGCCCCGTCCTCCGTGAACTGGGCAGACACTACTTCATTATCACGAAAACGAAAATGATTGTCAAAACTGGCAAGGGAGGCGGGAGTCCTCCTGTCCTCAGAAGCCCAGCACCCTCGCCACAGCCAACACCAGCACCACCACGATCATCAGGACCCGGGGCACCCGCTGCTGCCGCTGGAGCGAGGGCCAGGTCAGGAAGGCCAACCAACCGAAGGCCGCCGCCACCAGCAACAGGCACGGGGCACCCAGCCAACCCGGGGCCATCAGCCCCGCGAGGAACAGCGCCCCCAACACCACCGGCGGGAGCCACCCCGGCCGCTGGTGCAGCCACACCAGCGGTACCGCGCTCCTCCGCTCCACCTCGCCGCGCAACCTCCCCGCGCCCGGGGTGAACAGGGAGTCACCCGGGGGGAGGGGCCGCCCGTAGGAGGGCCGTCGCTGTTCGTCCTCGTGCTCGGGAGAGGCCATCGCCGCCTGTTCCTCTTCGCTGTGTCCCGGTTTCCGCGACGTCCTCGCACCCCCGCCCGGACGCCTCGGGGGTGGTCGGTGTGCGCACCGTGTCCCGGGGCCTGTGATAATCCTGGATCAGACCCTAGTGCAGGGCCCTGGCACAGCGCCGGGCACAGGCGCGGCGAACGCCGCGCATCTCCCCTCGTACCCGCACCCCCGACTGTTCCGGGTTCGACACGAGACGGGTCGTGAACCGTCTACATTCAGTTACTGGCCGTCTGTTCCATGCGGACCGTCCGCACCACGGTGCCCGCACGTCGTGTAGAGACGAACCCTCCGGAGGGTGTCAACTTCCGTGCCCGAACCCACAGTCGTCGTGACGTTCGACGTCACCGAACCACACTTGCAGAACTGCCTCGACTCGCTGGCCCGTCAACGTGACGAGAGCCAGACCGGGGCGGCGGCGCGCGAGGGCGCCGCACAGCCGGACGTCGAGGTCGTCCTCGCGCCGGTCCGAACCACCAACGGCGACGCCGGACCGACACCGGCCGACCCCGGGACCACCGACCCGGACACGAACGGGGACGACGAGGCGACCGCCGCCGACGCCTCCGACGAGTCCGTCCCGGAGGAGAACGACCAGGGGGACGAGGCCGTCGAGTCCGCGCGCGAGGACGGGCTGGCCACCGCCACCGCCTTCGCGGCCACACCGCCCGCCGGACTGCGCGTCACCCTCCTCACCGGAGAACCGGCCCCGGACCACGCCAGGGCACGCTCCCGAGGGGCCGCCGCCGCCACCGGCAGCCACCTGCTCTTCCTCACCGGCTCCGACGCGCTGACCGCCTACGCGCTCGCCCACCTGGCCCAGAGCGCGGCCGACACCCGCTCCGACCTGGTCATCGGCAACGTCCACCAGTTCAACGAACTCGGCGCCGCGCCCTCCAAGGCCCACCGCAAGTTCGGCCGCCAGCGGCTCGCCGAGGACCCCAGGGCGGTCCCCGGCCTGATCGCGGACGCCACCCTGGGCAACCGCCTCTGGCGCCGGGAGTTCTGGGACTCCCTGCCCGACCACGCCGTGGCCAGGGAGGACACCGACCTCGCCATCGGCCGCGCGACCCTGCTCGCCCAGGCAGTCGACGTCCTGCCCGCCCCCGTGCTGCTGATGCGCGAACGCGAGAAGAAGGTCACACCCCTGGAGAGCGCGGCACTCACGCGTCGCGTCACCACCATGCGCGAACTCGGCGCCGACCTCACCACCGCCGACCGCGAACTGTGGGACCGCATCCGCCTCCAGGGCGAGCTCCACCGCCTCCTCCTGCGGCTCGACGACGCGGACCAGGAGGTCCGCGAGACCGTCCTCGACCTGCTCAACACCTACCTCGACCACGTCCCGGACAGCCTCCTGCGCGGCCTCAACGTGCTGGACCGCCTCCTGTACCACCTGGTGCGCAAGCGGCGCCTGGACGACGTGCTGGAGGTCGCCACCTTCGCCAAGAGCGTCGAGATCAAGAAGGCCACGGTCGTCCGGCAGGGGCTCGGCTACTACGTCCGCTACCCCTTCTTCGAGGCGAAGGACCCGGCCAAGGCGGTCCCCAAGGAGATCTACCGCCTCGAGGACGAGATCAAGGTCCGGCAGAAGACCGAGGACATCCACTGGGAGGACGGTCGACTGCACGTCAGCGGGCGGATCGGTATCCGGAACCTGCGGGCCCGCAAGCGCTGGCAGCAGCACGTGGTCGCCTTCGTGGTCAACACCGCCACCAAGCGCCGCGTCCGTGTCCCCGTGCGGACCCGTCTGGCCGCCGAGTACCGGCTGCCCGACCTCCCCGACTCCGCCCGCCACGACTACGGCGGCTTCACCGTCGTCGTGGACCCGCGCCGTCTGCGCGGCTCCGGCGGCTGGGAGCCCGGCGAGTGGAAGATCGAGCTGGTGGTGTTCAACCGCAGCCTGGCTCGCCGCCGCATCGTCTCCAGCCCGGTCCCCGGCCCGCCCGAGCGGCCCGGGTACCAGAGCGTCGGCGACGACGTGTGGGTACGCCCGCACTGGAACCGGGACCGGCACCTGGTCATCGCCGTCGAACCCGCGCGCGCCCAGGTCACCGAGCACCACTTCGACGTCCGCACCGCCGAACTCACCCTGGGCGGCGAACTGCTGTCCGCGCCCGCCGCCGAGGCCACCGAGCTCCGGCTGGTGCGCCGTCCCGGCACGGCGCGGCTCAGCTACCCGGTCACCATCCAGAGCGGCCGCTTCGAGGCCAGGGTGCGGGCCGAGGAACTCTTCGCCCGCAGCCTCAGCGAGTGCGGAGGCGTGATCCGCCAGGAGGAGTGGGACGCCCACCTGGTCACCGCCGACCAGCGCACCGTCCCCCTGGTCCTGCCCGACGAGGTCCGCACCACCGCCTACGACTCCGAGGGCGCGCAGCAGCAGCTGGCGGTGCAGCGCACCTTCACCGGACACCTCAAACTGCGCGCCGGCCGGGCCCACCCCTGGGTGGACCGGGCGGAGTGGCAGGAGCGGGTCCTGGTCCTCGGCGGCGAGTTCTCCCCGGGCAACGAACTGAGCGTGGTGGCCAAGGCACGCGGCCGTGACGAGGAGCACCAGCTCACCGTGGAGCGGTCCGGGAACCGGTTCACCGCCCGGTTCGACCCCTCCCGCATCGCCACCCTGTCCGGCGAGCTGTCCCTGTCCACCGGCTCCTACCAACTGTGGGCGCGGGTCAGCGAGGAGGCCACAGGAGAGGGCGACGAGTCCTCCAGCGTGGACGTGGGCGTGGAGTTCACCGACGCGCTCATCCACGACCTGCCCATCGAGACGGAGAGCCCCGAGCGCTCCTACACGCTCTCCTACCAGGGGCGCGGCATCCCCGTGCTCCAGGTCGGCACCGACCTGCGCCCCGCCGAACGCGGCGCCTTCGCCCAGCGCGAGCTCCGCGAGACCTTCTACCCGGCCCAGCGCGCGGAACCGGTCACCGAGGGCATCCTCTTCGACACCTACACCGGGCGCCAGTACTCGGACAGCCCGCAGAGCCTCTACGCCGAGCTGCGCAAGCGCGACCAGTGGGCCGACTACCCGATGTCCTGGCTGGTCGCGGACGGACAGGTCCGTCTGCCCGACGGCCTCACCCCGGTCCGGCACAAGGGCGAGGAGTACTTCCGGGAACTGGCCCGCAGCCGGTACCTGGTCAGCAACTCCCGGCAGCCCGCCTGGTTCCACCGCCACCCGGACCAGGTGGTCGTGCAGACCTGGCACGGGTCCATGCTCAAGCGCATCGGCTTCGACGTGGAGAACATCCGGGGCAAGTCGCGCGACTACTTCGACAAGCTCGCGTGGGAGACCCGGCAGTGGGACTACCTGGTCTCCCCGAGCCCCTGGGCCACGCCGATCCTGCGCAGCGCCTTCCGCTTCGAGGGCGAGGTCCTGGAGACCGGCTACCCGCGCAACGACATCTTCTTCTCACCGGAACGCGAGGCCATCGCGGAGCGCACCCGGCGCCTGCTCGGCCTGCCCGAGGGCAAGAAGGTGGTCCTCTACGCGCCCACCTGGCGGGACGACAAGTACTACACGCGCGGCAAGCACAAGCTGGACCTGCACCTGGACCTGCGCCGCATGTACGAGAAGCTCGGTGACGACCACGTGCTGCTGGTGCGCCGCCACCCCCGCGTGGTGGACAGCGTCCCGATCGTGGGGGAGGGCTTCGTCCACGACGTGTCCCTGTACCCGGAGATCATGGAGCTCTTCCTGATCACCGACGTGCTGATCACGGACTACTCGTCGATGATGTTCGACTTCGCCAACACGGGCCGTCCCATGCTCTTCTTCACCTACGACCTGGAGAGCTACCGGGACAACCTGCGCGGGTTCTACTTCGACTTCGAGGAGACCGCGCCCGGACCGCTGCTGACCCGCTCCGACGACGTCATCGAGTCCCTGCTGGACATCGACGAGGTCGCCGGGCGCAGCGCCGCCTCCTACCGGTCGTTCGTGGACCAGTTCTGCCCCCTCGACGACGGCCACGCCTCCGCCAGGGTCGTGGACCGCGTCTTCGGCAAGGAACGGTGACCGGAGAGTGGGCCGCCCCGGAGCATCTCCGGGGCGGCCCACTCCCGTGTCTGCGCCACAATGGTCGGGTGATCGTCATCACCCGATACTCCGTGCCCGAGGCCGACACCGAGGCCTTCCGAACCGACGCCGACGCCGCCGTGGCGGTCCTGGCCCAGCGTCCGGGGTTCCGGTGCCACCGCATCGGCCGCGCCGCCGACGAACCCACGCTGTGGACCGTGGTCACCGAGTGGGACGGTGCCGGGTTCTACCGGCGGGCGCTGTCCGACTTCGACGTCAAGGTCACCGCCGTCCCGCTGCTCTCCCGGGCCATCGACGAACCCACCGCCTTCGAGATCCTCACCGGCGGTGAGGCGCCGTCCTGACACCCGGAGCCCTCCTCCGACAGGGGACCGGGCGGGCCCCGCACAAAGAGTGCGCACCCGCCTCCGGATTGCTCTAGCCTGGTGGGAAGCGGTCTCCCGGAGCGCCACACCCGTGGCTCCGCGCGCGGACCGCCTCCCCACAGAACCGACGATGTATCGCGAACAGCGATCCACCGACCGCCAGCCGGATGGAGAGTCACCCATGGCCGCCAAGTCAGAGGCAATGGACGCACTGGTCAACCTCGCCAAGCGCCGAGGTCTGGTCTACCCCTCCAGTGAGATCTACGGAGGTCTGCGCGCCGCCTGGGACTACGGCCCCCTGGGCGTGGAGCTGAAGAACAACGTCAAGCGCCAGTGGTGGCGTTCGATGGTGCAGGAGCGGGACGACATCGTCGGCCTCGACTCCAGCGTGATCCTGGCCCGCGAGGTCTGGGAGGCCTCCGGCCACGTGACGGCCTTCGTGGACCCGCTCACCGAGTGCCAGTCCTGCCACAAGCGCTTCCGGGCCGACCACCTCATCGAGGCCTACGAGGAGAAGCACGGCAAGGAGCCCGCCGACGGCCTGGCCGCGATCGCCTGCCCCAACTGCGGCGCCAAGGCCTCCTTCACCGAGCCGCGGATGTTCAACGGCCTCCTGCGCACCTACCTGGGCCCGGTCCAGGACGAGAAGGGCCTGGCCTACCTGCGTCCGGAGACGGCGCAGGGCATCTTCATCAACTACAAGAACGTCGAGCAGAGCGCCCGCCGCAAGGTCCCCTTCGGCATCGGCCAGATCGGCAAGTCCTTCCGCAACGAGATCACCCCCGGAAACTTCATCTTCCGGACCCGTGAGTTCGAGCAGATGGAGATGGAGTTCTTCGTCAAGCCGGGCAGTGACGAGGAGTGGCACCAGTACTGGATCGACCAGCGCCACCAGTGGTACCTGGACCTGGGCATCGCCAAGGACAACCTGCGGCTGTACGAGCACCCCCAGGACAAGCTCTCCCACTACTCCAAGCGGACCGTGGACATCGAGTACCGGTTCAACTTCCAGGGCAGCGAGTGGGGCGAGCTGGAGGGCGTCGCCAACCGGACGGACTACGACCTCAAGACGCACGCCGAGGCCTCCGGTGTCGACCTGTCCTACTTCGACCAGGAGAACAACGAGCGCTACATCCCCTACGTCATCGAGCCCGCGGCCGGTGTCGACCGGGCGGTGCTCACGTTCATGCTCGACGCCTACAACGTCGACGAGGCGCCCAACGCCAAGGGCAAGCTGGAGAAGCGCGCCGTGATGCGCCTGGACCCGCGCCTGTCGCCGGTCAAGGCCGCCGTCCTGCCGCTCTCGCGCAACGCCGACCTCTCGCCCAAGGCCCGCGACCTCGCCGCGCTGCTGCGCAAGCGTTGGAACGTGGAGTTCGACGACGCGGGCGCGATCGGCCGCCGCTACCGCCGTCAGGACGAGATCGGTACCCCGTTCTGCGTGACGGTGGACTTCGACACCCTTGAGGACGACGCGGTGACCGTGCGCGAGCGCGACACCATGTCGCAGGAGCGCGTGTCCCTGGACCGCGTGGAGATGTACCTGCTGGAGCGTCTGCCCGGCTGCTAGCGCCGGAGCCCGCGACACCCGCGGCCGTCCTTCCCCGACCCGGGGAGGGGCGGCCGTTCGGCGTTGGCGCCGCCCGGGAAGATTTGGACCACTCACAGCGTCCCGGTTTGGCTCTTCCGACCAGACCATGCTGGCGCGAGGGTGGGGGAGTGACCACCGAGTTCCTTCTGACGTCCCTCGTTCTGACCCTCACGCCCGGACCCGGCGTGGTGTTCACCCTGGCCGCCTCCCTCTCCAGGGGAGCGCGAGCGGGGGTGGTGGCCGCGGTCGCCTGCACCCTGGGCCTGCTGCCGCACGTGCTCCTCGCGCTGACCGGCGCGGCCGCGCTGCTCGCGGCCAGCCCCGTGGCCTTCGCCGCCGTCCGCTGGCTGGGAGTGGCCTACCTGCTGTACATGGCCTGGGGGAGCTGGACGGGGACGGGAGCCCTGAAACCGTCGGGCGGGAGCACGGCACCCTCGTACCGGGCGACCCTCACCGGTGCCCTCCTGGTGAACCTGCTCAATCCCAAACTGAGCGTCTTCTTCCTCGCCTTCCTGCCGGTGTTCGTGGACACGGGAGCGCCGGAGGCACTCCAGCGGATGGTCCTGCTCAGCGCCGTGTTCATGGCCGTCACCCTGGTGGTCTTCGTCGGCTACGGTCTGGGAGCGGCCCTGGTCAGCGAGCGCGTGGCCGCCCGTCCGGGGGTGATGAGGGTGGTCGGCAGGGTCGTCGCGCTGTGCTTCGTCGCGATGGCCGCCCACCTCGCCCTGGTGGTCTGAGACCCCCGGGGCGGGATCGCGCCGTTCAGGGGCGGCGGAGGAGTCCGCCGAGCACGGCGATCGCCGCCGCCAGCCGCGCGGGCGGATGGGTTCCGTAGGAGACCACCACCCCCGGCGGCCCCGGGACGGCGCGTAGGGACGACAGCGGCTCCACCCTGATCCCCTCCTCGCGGGCGCGTTCGGCCAGGACGGCGTCGTCCACGTGCTCCGGAAGCAGGACCAGCAGGTGGATTCCGGCGGCCACCCCCTCGACCACCGCTCCGGGGAGGTGCTCGGCCACGGCCCGGACGGCCGTGTCCCGACGCCTGCGGTGGCGGGTCCGCATGGTGCGCAGGTGCCGTTCCAACGCTCCGGAGCGCAGGAGCTCGGCCAACGCCAACTGGGGCAGCACGGGGGAGCCGAGGTCGGTGCCCCAGCGGGCCCGGACGAGGTCGTCGTGGAGGTCGGACGGGGCGACCAGCCAGCCGAGCCGCAGCCCCGGCCCGAGGGTCTTGGAGAGGCTCGACACGTGGGCGACGCGCTCGGGGGCCATGCTGTGCAGCGCGCGCACGGGGCGGCGGTCGTACCGGTACTCCGCGTCGTAGTCGTCCTCGACCACCAGCCCGTCCCGTTCCACCGCCCAGGTCAGCAGGGCGCGGCGGCGGGCGGGTGAGAGGACCACCCCCGTGGGGAACTGGTGGGCGGGGGTGACGAGTGCGGTCCGGGCCCCGCTCGCGGCGAGCTCGTGCACCACCAGTCCCTCCTGGTCGACACGGACCGGGACGGTGGGGGTCGACCAGTGGGCGAGGATGCGGCGGTTGCCCTCGGCGCCCGGGTCCTCGACCGCGACGGTCCCGCGCCCCCGGTCGTGCAGGACGCGGGCCAGGAGGGCGAGCGCCCCGGTGACGCCGCCGGTGACGATGATCCGGTCGGGAGGGGCGAGGACGCCTCGGCTGCGAGCCAGCCAGGAGGAGAGTTCGGTGCGGAGCGCGAGCGTGCCCTGGGCCGGTGCGTAGGTGAGCGCGCGACCGTCGGACCCGGACAGGACGCCCTCCTCCGCCCGGAGCCAGGCCGCGCGGGGGAAGGCGCTGAGGTCGGGGGTGCCGGTGGAGATGTCGAGCAGGTCCGGCTCGGCCCTCGGCTCCCGCGACCTGAACGCGGTCGGCGGCGGTGGGCTCGCGCTCACCACGGTGCCGCCGCCCCTGTTGGCGGTGAGCAGGCCCTCCTCGGTGAGTCTGCGGTAGGCCTCGACCACGGTTCCCCGGGCCACGCCCAGTTCCTCAGCCAGCGCACGGGTGGGTGGCACACGGGTGCCCGGTTCCACGCGGCCGTCCCGGAGGGCGGTCCGGACCCGCTCCACGAGCCAGCTCACCCGTCGGCCGCGTGGGACGTCGAGGGTGTGGAGCTGGAGGAAGTTCGCGCCGCTCATCGTGGGGGAGCCTAGCGGAAGGGGGCTCGACAGCAGAGACGGCCGGACCCGGGGGGATGTGGTTTCCGACCGCCTCTTCGACGCCCCGGCCGCACACGGCCGGAGCACCGGTTCTCAACCTAACGCCAGCCCCGAGGGGTGGTGGGGCGGTTTCGGCCCGCTTGTCCCATCGCGTGAGTAAATCGTGACGACCGTGAGCCCGCTCGTGCGCGGTACCACCATGCCCGGATTCATGCCTAGAACAGCTATGCCTAGAGCTGCTAGGGTTCGTCGGGTCGGAACACCGAGGTACGAGGACACGCATGCACATAGACAAGGACCTGGTCGCCGCTTCGGCCACCCCGATGGTTCTGGGAATCCTGTCCGAGGGCGAGTCCTACGGCTACGCGATCGTCAAGCGCGTCAACGAGCTCTCCGACGGTCGCATGAACTGGACCGACGGGATGCTGTACCCGCTGCTGCACCGGCTGGAGCGCAACGGTCTCGTCCGGGCCTCCTGGGGCCGGTCGGAGGCGGGCAGGCGCCGCAAGCACTACGCGATCACCGAGGCGGGGCTGGAGGCCCTGGCCGAGCGGCGCGAGCAGTGGAGCGTGGTCGAGGAGGCGCTCCGGCGGGTCTGGGAGGCGGTTCCACGCCCCGAGTACCCGGGCCCGGAGTCGGCAGGGGGGTTCGCGTGACGGTCGAGGGCGCACGCGGTGACGTGCTGGAGGAGCAGATCGACCAGTGGCGCGGCTTCGTGACGCGCCGTCGGGTCATCTCGGCGCCGGACGTGGAGGAGATGGAGGACCACCTGCGCGAACAGATCACCGAGCTGGAGTCGGGTGGTCTGGACAGCGAGGAGGCCTTCCTGGTCGCGGTCAAGCGCATGGGCGGCCTGGACGCGGTCTCGCGGGAGTTCGCGCGGGAACACTCCCACCGGCTCTGGAAGCAGCTGGTCCTGGTCCCCGACGCCGAGGAGGAGACCGGCGGCTCACGCTGGCGCGAGCTCGGGGTGACGCTGCTCTTCGCGCTCGGCGCGGGGCTGGCGGTCAAGCTGTTGGAGGTGACGGTCGACGACGGGATGGTGGTGACCCGCAACCTCCCCTTCGTGATCCTGCCCTTCCTGGCGGGGTGGTTCGCCTGGAAGCGCCGCGCGCCCTGGCAGGTGGGCGCCGTGACGGCGGCGCTCGCGGCGGTCCCGGCCCTGGCTGTGAACCTCTACCCGTTCCAGGAGTCCCCCGGGCCCTTCCCCCTGCCCGGGATGACCGCCGTCCTCGCCCTGACACACGCGCCGGTCCTGTTGTGGCTGCTCGTGGGCGTACTGCACACGGGTGGCCGGTGGCGCTCCCACGAGCGGCGGATGGACTTCGTGCGGTTCACCGGCGAGCTCGTGATGTACCTCGTGCTGATCGCCCTCGGCTCCATGGTCCTGGTGGGCCTGACCGTCGCGGTGCTCGGCCTGGCCGACGTGGACATCACCCCGTTCTTCGCGGCCTGGCTCCTGCCCGTCGGTGTGCCGGGCTCGGTGCTGGTGGCCGCGTGGCTGGTGGAGGCGAAGAAGAGCGTGGTGGAGAACATCACGCCGGTCCTGGCCAAGGTCTTCACCCCGTTGGCGCTGCTGATGCTGGTAGCGGACCTCGCCGCGCTGCTGGTGAACAGGCCCCTGGCCAGGGTCGACCGCGAACTGCTGATCGTGATGGACGCGGTCCTGGTGCTGGTCCTGTTCCTGCTGCTCTACTCGATCTCGGCGCGCGACCCGCTGCTGCGGCCGGGGGTCTTCGACTGGCTCCAGTTGGCCCTGGTGGGCACAGCGCTGGCGGTGAACGCCGTCGCCCTGACGGCCATGCTCACCCGGATCGCGGAGTTCGGCTTCACGGCCAACAAGACGGCTGCCCTCGGCCTGAACCTCGTGCTGCTGGTGCACCTGGCGTGGTCGGCCTGGCTGCTGCTGGGCTTCGTGCGGGGCACACGGCCGTTCGCCGCCGTCGAGCGGTGGCAGACCACCTACCTGCCGGTCTACGCGGTGTGGGTCGCCGTGGTGGTGCTGGTGTTCCCGCCGTTGTTCGTCTTCGCCTGACCGTTGCGATCGGTGGCCGGCCCCGAGCCCGGCCACCGAGGCGAGCGCCCCGGCCGTGCGGAGCACGGGCCGAAGGGCGGTACCGCCGAGGTCCGCTGCCAGGGGCCGCTGCCATACTCCCGTGGTGCCCTTCTCTCGTTCCCCCCTGGCCGGAGCGGGTGCCGTCAGCGGCGCCGTTCTCCTCCTTCTGGCCGTCCCCTCGCCCATCGGCCTGTCCGAACTCACCCCGTTCCCGGCCCGACTGTTCGGGCCCGCCGTGGTCGTCGCCGCACTGATCTTCCTGGTGTGGGACAGGCGCCCCCAAGAGATCCGGATCCGCTACATCCTCGCCCTCCTTGTGGGGGCGATCGCGCTGGGTCTGGCCCCGTTCCAGTGGCTCAACGCCGCACGTGTGATCCAGAGCGAGCTCTCACCCGCGTATCTTGCCGACGTCGTGTACCTCCTCGCCCTCGTGCTGGTGGGCCTCACCGTGCCAGTGTCCGTCGTCGTCTCCCACGTGTCCGACGGTGGAGACCCGAGCGCGTCCACGCGCTCGGCCGTCCGGGGGCCCCGGCGGGTCGCGCGCGGGGTCGGAGCGGGCGCGGTCGCCGCCCTGGCCCTGGTGGCCGTCGCGGTCCGGCCGGTCACGGCACTGATCCCGCTCCCAGCGCCTCCGTTCCGGTTCGACGCCGAGTCCGTCGTCGTGGAGGCCGGTGGCGCCCCCGCCCCGGTGCCCTCGACGGTCACCGGGGGCAGCTGGACGTGGCGGGCCCCGGAGGGCACCTTCGTGAGGGCCGCGTTCCCGGCGGGCCACGGTGTGCTCGCCCAGCTGGAGGACAGCCTGGTGATGCTGGACGGTCCCACGGGCGAGGAGCGGTGGTCCTACCGGCTCAGAAGTGAGGACGCCTCCATGCACGGGGTGGGGGTGAGCCCGGACGGAGGGACCGTGTTCCTGGAGTCGTTCTCCGGATCACCTGCCAGGGTCGCCATCGTGAGCCTGGACGCCCTCACCGGCGAGCCGCACTTCGAGACGGTGAGACCGGCGTCGTGGGAAGGCGCGACCCCGACCGTCACGGACGACACCCTCGTCACCTGGACCAGGGCGGCCGTCCTCGGGTTCGACGCGCGGACGGGCCTGCCTCTGTGGTCGCGGGACCTCCCCTCGGAGTGCGTCCTGCCGAACCAGGACCCCCACGACATGCCGAACCACACGGTGACGACGTCCGGCGCCGTCGTGGGGGCCCTGTGGTGCGGGGAGGTGGATCACCTCAGCGGCGCCCGGTGGAACGAGAGCGGGCAGGACGCCGTCGTACGACTGTGGGCATTCGATCCCGCGAATGGGGACGATCTGTGGCACTACGAACAGGACGTCTCCGCTGCCGAACGGTCACCGTCCGTGGTCGTGCGCGCGGCCTGGGACGCCTCGCTGGTCGGTTTCCATGTCGGCTACCGCTACGGGACCGACGAGGAGGAGGATCGTTACCTCCATCTGGCCCACAGGGTGATCCTGGACCCGGAGTCCGGTGAGCCGTTGGCATCCCAGTCGGCGCCGGAGTGCCGGGGTGCCGAGCCCGGAATCGTGGTCGGCACCGCCGCCATGGCCGGTCAGCACCTGTCCCTCGAGTTCGAGGGCGCGTGCCGGGACCGCGAGGAGATCGGCTACCGGATCGACGGTGTGAACGGGGAGACCGAGCTCGCCTTCGACCTTCCCGAGCAGGAGGGGGAGGGGTGGACGGTTCCCGGCCGACACACGGTGGAGCACCTCCTCGTCGCCGAGGACGTGCTCCTGGCCTTCTCCGCGCGCTACCTTCCTCTGCAGAGCGAGAGGCACGCCATCGACAAGGTCGAGTACGCGGTCGTTCCGGTCCCCCGTGGGACCGGAGTCCCGGGTGAGGCCGTCGCGGGGGAGGTCCCGGTGTGGGCCGACGGCGTATCGCTGGGGGACAGGGACGAGCTCGCTCCGTTCGTCCCCGCGCCGGGGGTGATCGCGCTCGCGATCCCCGGCACCACCGAGATCCACGGACTGGTCTGAGCACGTCGCGGCCCTCCCGCCCAGGTCACGCCGGGGTGGGAGGCCGGGCCGGGATCAGGTGGCCGTGTAGACGACGAACGAGACCGCGATGTAGTGGCAGACGAAGGCCGCGATGGTCAGGGAGTGGAAGATCTCGTGGAACCCGAACCAGCGGGGCGCGGGGTCGGGCCGCTTGAGCCCGTAGACCACGGCGCCGACGCTGTAGAGCACGCCGCCCACGAGGATGAGGATCCAGGTGGCCGGGTGGGTGCCGTTGACCAGGTCCGGGATGAACAGCACCGCGACCCAGCCGATGGCCAGGTAGAGCGCGGTGGAGAGCCAGCGCGGAGCGTTCAGCCACAGGAGCTTGAACGCGACCCCGGCGATCGCCCCGCCCCAGACCAGCGCGAGCATGGCCGTGCGCAGGGTGCCCTCCAGCACGAGCATGATGAACGGCGTGTAGGTGCCCGCGATGATGAGGTAGATGTTCGAGTGGTCCATGCGGCGCAGGACCTTCTGGGCCCGTGGTGACCAGCGGCCCACGTGGTAGATGGCCGAGGTGCTGAACAGCAGCACCGAGCTGAGCGCGTACACCGCGCTGGCCGCCATGGCGGGTGCGGTGGGGGAGAGCGCCACCAGGACGATGCCCGCCGCCAGGGCGAGCGGTGCGGTGCCCAGATGGAGCCATCCCCGGAGCCTGGGCTTGACCGCCTCCAGTAGGTCCCCCGCGGCAGCGGCTGCTCGCACGCTCCCTGTCTCCCGCGCCTTCGACACCGTTCACACCCTTCAGATCCGGCGACCCCGCTCCCTGGCGGGCCACACCGAGAAGCCTAACTTACGGATGCGTAGGTTACTTGATGGTAATCCTGTGTCGCGCGGCACAGTGCGTCCCGGGAGAGGGGGCCTGTCGGGGGATTGGTCGCGCCACGGTGTGGGCCGCCCGCGCCCGTCCGGCTCCGGATGGGGGCGGTGGTCGAGCAGGCGTGACCAGCGTCGACGTCCTCGGTGGAGTTCCTGGAGTCCCGTTCTCGCGGGTGGGTGGCCTGTTCTGCTTCTGGACCATTGGTATAGACCTCTTTGGCGTCCATGAACAGGCACTATGCCGAAACAGGGTGGTTCATGGAGGGTCGCTTGTGCGGACTGTGGATAGGGTCGCGCCCAACAGGGGCCGACCCCACGCCGACGGCCGCGAGAGAACGAGGGAGCACCCCCGTGACCAAGTACGTCTACAAGTTCACTGAGGGCAACAAGGACCTGAAGGACCTGCTCGGCGGCAAGGGGGCCAACCTCGCCGAGATGACCAACATCGGTCTCCCGGTTCCTCCCGGTTTCACCATCACCACGCAGGCGTGCCGTCACTACCTGGAGAACGGCGCCGTCCCCGACGGGCTCGACGCCGAGATCGAGGCCGACCTCAGGGACCTGGAGAAGGCCATGGGGCGGAGCCTCGGCCAACCCGACGACCCCCTCCTGGTGAGCGTGCGGTCCGGAGCCCGCTTCTCCATGCCCGGCATGATGGAGACGGTCCTCAACATCGGCCTCAACGACGAGTCCGTGGTCGGCCTGGCCGCCCAGGGCGGCGACGAGCGCTTCGCCTGGGACTCCTACCGGCGCCTCGTCCAGATGTTCGGCAGGACCGTCCAGGGCATCGACGGCGACCTGTTCGAGGAGGCCATCGACGAACTCAAGGCCGCCAAGGGCATCACCGACGACCTCGACCTGGACGCCGCCGACTTCCGCCAGCTGGTGGAACGGTTCAAGGAGATCGTCACCGAACAGACCGGGAGCCCCTTCCCGGCCGACCCCCGCGAACAGATGAACCTCGCGGTCAGGGCCGTCTTCGACTCCTGGAACGCCCCCCGCGCCGTCCTGTACCGCCGCCAGGAGCGCATCCCCGCCGACCTCGGCACCGCCGTCAACATCTGCTCCATGGTCTTCGGCAACCTCGGCATGGACTCCGGCACCGGCGTGGCCTTCACCCGCGACCCCGCCACCGGGCAGACCGGCGTCTACGGCGACTACCTCCAGAACGCCCAGGGCGAGGACGTGGTGGCGGGCATCCGCAACACCGTCCCCCTCACGGAGCTGGAGCGGATCGACCCCCACAGCCACGCGGAACTCCTGGGGATCATGGACACCCTGGAGAACCACTACCGCGACCTCTGCGACATCGAGTTCACCATCGAGCGCGGCCGACTCTGGATGCTCCAGACCCGCGTGGGCAAGCGCACCGCCGCGGCCGCCTTCCGCATCGCGGACCAGCTCGTGGACCAGGGCATGATCGGTCTGGACGAGGCGGTCCAGCGCGTCACCGGCGACCAGCTCGCCCAGCTGATGTTCCCCCGCTTCGACGAGGAGGCCGCCGCCGGGGAGGACGTCCACCGCCTCGGGCGCGGCATGAACGCCTCCCCGGGCGCCGCCGTCGGCAAGGCCGTCTTCGACTCCTACACGGCCGTCAAGTGGTCGCGCAGCGGGGAGCGGGTCATCCTCTGCCGCCGTGAGACCAACCCCGACGACCTGGAGGGCATGATCGCGGCCGAGGGCATCCTCACCAGCCGGGGCGGCAAGACCTCGCACGCCGCCGTGGTCGCCCGGGGGATGGGCAAGACCTGCGTGTGCGGGGCCGAGGAACTCGACATCGACACCAAGAACCGTCGGATGACCGCCCCGGGCGGCGAGGTGATCGAGGAGGGTGACGTCATCTCCATCGACGGCACCAGCGGCCGGGTCTACCTCGGTGAGGTGCCGGTCGTCGACTCCCCGGTGGTCCGCTACTTCGAGGGGGAGATCGACCCCGCCTCCGACCAGGCCGACGACCTCGTGCGCTCCGTGCACCGCCTCATGCACTACGTCGACGCGGCCCGCCGCCTCTACGTGCGCGCCAACGCCGACACCCCCGAGGACGCCGCCCGCGCCCGCCGCATGGGCGCCCAGGGCATCGGCCTGTGCCGCACCGAGCACATGTTCCTCGGCGACCGCCGCCAGCTCGTCGAGCGCCTGATCCTGGCCGACACCCCCGACGAACAGCAGGACTCGCTGGACGCCCTGCTGCCCCTCCAGCGCGAGGACTTCGGGGGAATCCTGGAGGCCATGGACGGGCTGCCCGTCACGGTCCGGCTCCTCGACCCGCCACTGCACGAGTTCCTGCCCGACATCACGGAGCTCTCGGTGCGCGTGGCCGTGGCCGAGGCGCGGGGGGAGAGCCACGAGAACGACCTGCGGGTCCTCCAGGCCGTGCACAGGCTCCACGAGCAGAACCCGATGCTGGGGCTGCGCGGGGTGCGCCTCGGCCTCGTCGTGCCGGGGCTGTTCACGATGCAGGTGCGGGCCATCGCCGAGGCCGCGGCCGACCGGATCAGGGCGGGCGGTCGCCCCCGGCCCGAGATCATGATCCCGCTGGTGGGCACCGTGCAGGAGCTGGAGATCATCCGGGACGACGCGCTGCGCGTCCTGCGCGAGGTGGGGGAGGAGAGCGGCGTGGAGCTGGACTTCCCGGTCGGCACCATGATCGAGCTGCCGCGCGCGGCGCTCACCGCCGGGCAGATCGCCGAGCACGCCGCCTTCTTCTCCTTCGGCACCAACGACCTCACCCAGACCGTGTGGGGCTTCTCCCGCGACGACGTGGAGGCGTCCTTCTTCTCCGCCTACCTGGAGAAGGGCGTGTTCGGTGTGTCGCCGTTCGAGTCGTTGGACGTGGACGGGGTGGGCCGCCTGGTCCGCATCGCCGCCGAGGAGGGCCGCGCCGCGCGGCCCGGCATCAAGCTCGGAGTGTGCGGTGAGCACGGCGGCGACCCGGCCTCGGTGCACTTCTTCCACCAGGTGGGGCTGGACTACGTCTCCTGCTCCCCGTTCCGGGTGCCGGTGGCCCGGTTGGAGGCCGGTCGGGCCGCCGGCCGCTCCGTGTAGCGGCCCACGATCACCCGTGGCCGCGCCCCCGCGACAGGGGCGCGGCCACGGGCGTTCCGGGCGTCCGGGGACACTAGAATCGGGCGTCACGGCCCAGGTCGACGGAAAAGTCAACCGTGACCTTTTCGTGATATATTCTCGACGTCGGTACGCTCCTGAGCGCGACGCCCCCGATCCCCCTCCACGCGGTCGGGGCCGCGGGCGTCCATCGGCCACCCGTTCCACCTCGGCTCCCCCTTCCCGGTGTCCCCGCTCACACGGGGAGGCCACGAACCAGCGGTGGGGGCCGGGCGTCCCAGAGGGGGTACCGCGTCATGATCCAACCAAGCGGAGGTGGGCCGGTGCGAACGGCGAGCGACGGTCGCGGTGACGAGCCGTGGGACGACCCGGCCACGGCCCCCTTTGACCACGAGGCCACACAGGTGTTCTCCCGTGACGGGCTGGCCGGTGCGGCCTCGGCGGCCGAGAGCACCCGGCGGTTCACCCGTCCCGAAGCCTCCGGCGGTCCCGTCGGCCCGGACGACGGCACCCGGGAGTTCAGCCGCGCCGACCCGACCGACTCCGCCGACCAGGGCGCCGCCTTCACCCGCAGGTTCGTCCGCGACCGACCGCCGACGCGCGGGGGCCGCGACCTTCCCCCGTACCGGGACACCGCCGACGACGACCACGGGCACGGCGGTACCGAGGACGGATACGAGGACCCCCTCGACCCTCCCTTCGGGGAACCGTACGAGGAACCGCCCTCCCGTGAACGCGGCGGCCGCCGGAACCCGCCGCCGCCCCGCGGACCGCGCACCCACACACCCAGGCGCCGCAGGCGCCGCCGCTTCCGGGTGCGCTGGCTCGTCGCCCTGATCCTGGTCACCGCCCTGGCGATCCCGCCCGGCACCTGGGGATGGGTCTGGTACACCGCCCGCCAGGACGACCGCGCGACCTCCGACGCCATCGTGGTCCTGGGCGCCAGCCAGTACAACGGCGTGCCCTCGCCCGTCTTCGAGGCCCGACTGCGCCAGGCGCAGGTCCTGTACCTGGACGGTGTGGCGCCGCACATCGTCACGGTGGGCGGCAAACAGCCCGACGACGCCTTCACCGAGGCGGCGGCGGGCCGCAACTGGCTCATCGAGGTTGGCATCCCCGCCGACCACGTCGTCGCGGTCGAGGAGGGCAGCGACACCCTCCAGAGCTTCCAGGCCATGGAGGGGGTCTTCGAGGCCAACGGCTGGGAGACCGCCATCCTGGTCTCGGACCCCTGGCACAGCCTGCGCAGCAAGGTGATGGCCGCGGACCACGGGATCGAGGCGGGCACCTCGCCCGCGCGCTCCGGCCCCGCCGTCATCGAGCGCCGGACGCAGCTGTGGTACATCACGAGGGAAACCGCCTCGCTCTGGTACTACTGGATCTTCAACGACAGCAGCGACATCCGTGTCAACGCGGCCTGACCAGGGCCAATGACATGTTTCGTCGTCGCCGGGAAGTAGGCTCGGGGCCATGACGACCATCCCCGGAGAGACCGTGACCCCGGAGAGCGGAACCCACGGGTACACCGCGCGCGACACCGAGCGCTACTCCCAGGAGTCACACAAGAGCAGGCGGCGCGGCCCGTTCGAGAGGGACCGTGCCCGTGTCCTGCACAGCTCCGCGCTGCGTCGGCTCTCCGCCAAGACCCAGGTCGTCCAGCCCGGAGTGAGCGACTTCCCGCGCACCCGGCTGACCCACTCCCTGGAGTGCGCCCAGATCGGCCGGGAACTCGGCCAGGCCCTGGGGTGCGACCCCGACCTCGTCGAGGCCGCCTGCCTCTCCCACGACCTCGGCCACCCGCCCTTCGGCCACAACGGAGAACGCGCCCTGGACGAGGCGGCCGCCGCGTGCGGTGGTTTCGAGGGCAACGCCCAGAGCCTGCGCCTGCTCATCCGCCTGGAGGGCAAGGTCATCGACCCCGACGGCCGCAGCGCCGGGCTCAACCTCACCCGCGCCACCCTGGACGCCACCGTCAAGTACCCCTGGAGACGCGGGGAGGGCGGCGACACCCACAAGTTCAACTGCTATCCCGACGACTCCGAGGCCTTCACCTGGCTGCGCGAGGGAGCGCCCGTCGGACGCACCTGCTTCGAGGCCCAGGTCATGGACTGGGCGGACGACGTCGCCTACTCCGTGCACGACGTCGAGGACGCCCTGCACGCCGGGCTGGTCAGCATGGCCGCCCTGCGCGACCCCGTCCAGCGCGCCGAGGTCTGCCGGATCGCCGCCGCCTACTACTGCGACGCCGAACCGGCCGAGCTCGACGAGGTCCTCGGCGACCTGCTCGCCGCACCCGTCTGGCCCACCGAGTTCACCGGCGACCTCGCGTCCCTCGCCGCGCTCAAGAACCTCACCAGCGAACTCATCGGCCGGTTCTGCCGCGCCGCCGAGGGCGCCACCCGCCGCGCCCACGGACCCGGCCGACTCACCCGCTACCGCGCCGACCTCGTCCTGCCGCGCCGCGCCCTCCTGGAGTGCGCCCTGCTCAAGGCGGTGGCCGCGCACTTCGTCATGTCCCGCGAGGAGGCCAGGATCTACCAGGCCGAGGAGCGCCGCACCATCACCGAACTCGTCACCGTCCTGTGGGAGGGGGCGCCCGGGGCCCTGGACCCCCAGTTCCGCGCCCTCTACGAGAACGCCACCGACGACGCCTCGGCCCTGCGGGTGGTCGTGGACCAGGTCGCCTCCCTCACGGACACCTCCGCCACGGCCCTGCACGCCCGGCTCGTCCGCTGACCCGTCCCCCCACAGGCGGGCGAGATCGTCGCGCCCACCGGTCTTGACGCGCACCGCGGGAGCCCACACACTGCTCAGTGCGTCCGGCCACCGTGCCCGTGTGGCGGGGCGCCCAGGAGCGCACCGGTACGAGCGAGGGACCAGGGCATGCCCCCACAGCCTGGACGCGGCCCCGTCATGAACGACGTCGCCAGGCTGGCCGGTGTCTCGCACCAGACCGTCTCGCGCGTCCTCAACGCCCACCCGGGAGTGCTCCCCGAGACCGAGGCCCGTGTGCGCGCGGCCATCTCCGAACTCGGCTACCGCCGCAACTCCTCCGCGCGCGCCCTGGTCACCCACCGCTCCGCACTGGTCGGCGTCCTCACCACCGTCCCCGACCACCCGGACACCGTCCGTGCGGTGGTCGGGATGGAGCGTGCCCTGGGCGCCACCGGACGCACCGTGCTGTACGCCGGAGCCGCGCCCGAGGACCTGTCGGCCGTGGCCGAACGCCTGCTGGAACACGCCCCTGAGGGCTGCGTCGCCCTCGTCCCCGGCCAGGAGGGGGAACTGGCCGCCCTCCAGCACCCGCCGCCGACCGTCGTGATCGACCCCGACCCCGGTAACCCGCACCACACCCTGGCGGCGGTGGGGACCGACCACCTCGGTGGTGCCCGCGCCCTCACCCGCCACCTGCTCGGGCTCGGCCACCGCACCGTGCACCACGTCGCGGACGACGCACCGGGGCACGCGGCGCGCACCCGGGGATGGCGGAGCGCCCTGGCGGAGGCCGGGGCGCCGGTACCCGCACCGGAGATCCCCGCCCGGACCGGACCCGGAGGCGGTCACGCCGCCGGACTCGCGCTCGCGGCCCGGCGCGCGGCGGGGGAGGAGGTCACCGCGGTGCTCGCCGCCGACGACCTCCTCGCCCTCGGGGTGCTGCGCTCCCTCGCGGAGTCCGGTCTGCGCGTTCCCGGGCAGGTCAGCGTCGCCGGGTTCGGCGATCGCCCGGAGGCGGCCCACCTCGTCCCCGCGCTGACCACCGCCACCGGTGACCCCGCCGAGGTGGGGGAGGCCGCCGTGGGCCTGCTCCTGAGACTGCTCGGCGGCCACGACACGGACACGCCCCTGCTGGTCCCGGCCCGCCTACGGGAGCGCCACAGCACGGGACCACCACCCCTGCGCCGCCGCTGACCTCCGACCGAGGGCCGCGACGACCGTCACTCCGGGCGGCCGGACCCACCCGTGGGCGGGCGACGCGGGCGACCCGCCCTGTGGACGGTGGTCGGAACGTCCCGGGGGAGAACTACCCTGAAAACCGTGGCAGGCCGGATCAAAGACGAAGACATCGCCCTCGTACGCGAGCGCACACCCATCGCTGACGTGATCGGTGAGTACCTCCAGTTGCGCAACGCCGGAGGTGGCTCGCTCAAGGGGCTCTGCCCCTTCCACGACGAGAAGTCCCCCTCCTTCAACGTCACCCCCGCCAAAAACTTGTTCTACTGCTTTGGTTGCGGGGAGGGCGGGGACGTCATCTCCTTCGTGCAGAAGATCGACAGCCTCAGCTTCGCGGACGCGGTCGAGTCCCTGGCACGGCAGACCGGGATCGTCCTGCGGTACGAGGAGGGCGGGCGCAGCACCCCGCGCAGGGACGAGGGCAAGCGCCAGCGCCTGCTGGACGCGCACCGGGCGGCTGCCCAGTTCTACTCGGAGCAGCTCCTGTCTCCCGGTGCGGTCGCGGCGCGGCGGTTCCTGGGGGAACGCGGGTTCAACCGGGTGCACGCCGAGCAGTTCGGACTGGGGTTCGCCCCCGGCGGCTGGCAGAACCTCACCGACCACCTGCGGCAGAAGGGGTTCACCGACGCCGAGATCATCGAGGGAGGCCTGGCCAGCCAGGGGCGGCGCGGCGCCTACGACCGGTTCCGCAACCGCCTGCTCTGGCCGGTGCGGGAGGTGACCGGTGAGGTCGTCGGGTTCGGGGCGCGCAAGCTCGACCCCGAGGAGGACGGCCCCAAGTACCTCAACTCCCCGGAGAGCCCCATCTTCCACAAGGGGCGCCTCCTCTACGGCCTGGACATGGCCAAACGGGAGATCTCCCGACAGGGCAAGGCGGTCATCGTCGAGGGCTACACCGACGTCATGGCCTGCCACGAGGCCGGTGTGACGACCGCGGTCGCCACCTGCGGCACCTCGTTCGGCGAGGACCACCTGAAGATCCTGCGCCGCATGCTGCACGGGAGGGCCAACCACGAGACCCGGGTCGTGTTCACCTTCGACGGCGACAAGGCCGGGCAGAAGGCGGCCGTGCGCGCCTTCGCTGAGGAGCACGGCTTCTCCTCCGAGACCTTCGTGGCCGTCCAGCCCGACGGGCTCGACCCCTGCGACCTGCGTCTCCAGAACGGGCCCCAGGCGGTGGTCGACCTCGTGGACGAGGCCACCCCGCTGTACGAGTTCATGGTCCGCAAGACCTTCGAGAACTACGACCTGTCCACCGTGGAGGGCCGGATCGCCGCCCTGGACGCCGCCGCGCCGGTGGTGGCGAGCATCCGCAACGCGGGCACCCGGGAGGCCTACGCCAAGAACCTCGACCGCTGGCTCGGGTTCCTGGACGAGGCCTTCGTCGTGCGCCGCGTCCGCCAGCACATGCGCCAGGGCGGGGCCCGGCCCGCGCCCCGGGCGCCGCTGCCCACCCCCGACGCCCAGAGTGCCCCCTACGACCTGCGCGACCCCTCGGTGCAGCGCGAACGGGAGGCCCTCAAGATCGCCGTGAAGCACCCGAACCTGGCCCGGGGCTTCGACACCCTCACGGACGAGGACTTCACCGTCCCCCAGCACCGCGCGGTGCTCCAACTCATCCGGCAGCAGGGCGGCATCGACGCGGTGAGCGATCCCGAGACGTGGGCGCTGACGCTCCGGGACGCGGCGCCCAATGACGCACAACGCGATTTCGTCACACGCCTGGGTGTAGAGGAGATCAAGTTCTATGGAGAACTCGACGAGCATTTCGCCCAACAAATCCTGAGCACAATCAGGACTCATTCCATCAACCGGCGGGAGTCAAACCTCAAATCCGAACTGCACCGGATTGACCAGGTCGCCCAACCGGAGGAATACAACCGGGTCTTCGTCGAACTCATGCAGCTCGGCCAGCAGAAACGCGCTCTTCAGTAGTCGCGTCGCAGCGGTATGTAGCACCGGGGTGACAATAGTAGTTCTCCCTGTCGCGGCAGGTGTCCGGGCACAATGGAGTGGTGCCTCCCACAGTCGTGTCCAACGAAATTCCGCCCGTTCGCCAGGTCGTTCCGCTCCTCCCCGACTCCGGCCGGGGAACGGTGAGTCGTGGGGAGGTCGCGTCGGCGTTGGAACGCCTCGACGCGCCGCCCGACTCGCTGGACCAGACCATCAGCGACCTCGCGCACGCCGGGGTCGACGTGGCCGAGCCCCCCGAGGAGGCGATCCTCGTCACCGACCCGGGCCGCCGCTCGGGGTCGGACCTGGTCCGCATGTACCTCCGCGAGATCGGCCGGGTCCCGCTCCTGACCGCTCAGGAGGAGGTGGACCTGGCCAAGGCCGTCGAGGCGGGCCTGTACGCCCAGCGCCACGAACCCGCCCCGGGGCACTGCGCGACCGACGAACTCGCCGTGCTTGTGGAGGAGGGTAGGCGGGCCAAGCGGCGGCTGATCGAGTCCAACCTGCGCCTGGTCGTGTCCATCGCCAAGCGCTACATGGGGCGCGGGCTCCTCTTCCTGGACCTCATCCAGGAGGGCAACCTCGGCCTCATCCGGGCGGTGGAGAAGTTCGACTACACCAAGGGCTTCAAGTTCTCCACCTACGCCACCTGGTGGATCCGCCAGGCCATCACCCGGGCCATCGCGGACCAGGCCCGCACCATCCGCATCCCGGTGCACATGGTCGAGACCATCAACAAGCTCGTCCGCGTCCAGCACCAACTGCACCAACAGCTCGGGCGCGAGCCCACCGTCGCCGAGATCTCCGCCGCCGCCGGATGCGTCGGAGAGCGGGTCCTGGAGATCCAGCGCATCGCCCGCGAACCGGTCTCCCTCCAGTCACCCATCGGAGAGGAGGAGTCCGACTTCGGCGACTTCATCGAGGACTCCGACGCGGTCACGCCGGTCGAGGCGGCCGCCTTCACCCTGCTCCAGGAGCAGTTGCGGGTGCTGCTGGGCGACCTCTCGGAGCGGGAGAGGCGGATCATCCGACTGCGCTTCGGCCTGGCCGACGGCCACCCGCGCACCCTGGAGGAGGTCGGCCGCGAGTTCGGGGTCACCCGGGAGCGCATCCGCCAGATCGAGGCCAAGACCCTCGCCAAGCTCCGCCACCCCTCGCGCGCGGGCACCCTGAAGGACTTCCTGCACGGCGGCTGAGCCACCCATCAACGTCCGGGACCCGCGACGGGTTCCCCCGAACCGTGGAACGGCCTCATCTGGCCGACATGGGACGAACGCCCCGCCCGCCCCCCGCCGTGCCCCTACGGTCGAGGTGTGAACGCCCTGCCGACCCCGCCCGAGTCCAGGTCGCCCCTCGGACGGCGTCCCCTGCTGGCGCTGGGCGCGGCCGCGACCGCCGTCCTGCTGCTCGTGGGTGCCGCCGTCGTGCTCAGCTCCCGACACGAACCCGAGCGGATCGGGTACTTCGCGGACTGGAACGTGGCCAACCGCGGCTACACCGTCAACGAACTGCGCCGGAGCGGGGCCCCCGCCGACCTCACCCGGATCATGTGGGCCTTCGGCGGCATCGACGACGACGGCCTCTGCCACATCCCGGAGGGCCGCCACGACCAGCCCTGGGAGCTCTACCAGCGGCGCTACACCGCGGACGAGAGCGTGAACGGGCGCGCGGACGAGTACGAGCAGGAGCTGGCGGGTGGCCTCAACCAGCTGCGCCAGCTCCGAGCGGAGTACCCGGACCTGGGCGCCAGCCTGTCCCTGGGCGGCTGGAACTGGTCGGTGAACTTCTCCACCGCCGCGCGCACCCAGGAGTCCCGTGCGGCCTTCGTCGCCTCCTGCCTCGACCTGTGGTTGCGCGGGGACCTCCCGGTGCGCGGTGACGAGCCCCAGGGGGGCGCGGGAGCCGGAGCGGGAGTCTTCGACGGTATCGACCTGGACTGGGAGTGGCCGGGCGGGGACGGCAACCCCGACAACGTGGTGCACGCCGACGACCCCGCCAACTTCACGCTGCTGGCAGCCGAGTTCCGCCGCCAGATGGACGCCCTCTCCCGGGAGACGGGGCAGGACTACGTGCTGTCGGTGTCCCTGCCCGGCGGGCCGGACCACGCCGAGGCCTACGAACCCGAGGTCTTCGACCACGTCGACTTCGCCACCGTGCAGGGGTACGACTTCTCCGGCCCCTGGAGCACGCACACCGCCCACCACTCCAACCTGTACGCCCCCGACTTCGACCCACGGGCCAACAGCGTGGACCAGGCCGTCCGGCGCTACCTCGACCTGGGCGCCGACCCCGGGCAGCTCGTGATGGGTGTCCCGGCCTTCGGACGCGGCTGGCAGGGGGTCCCCGCCGGGGACGACGGCCGTGGCCAGCGGGCCGAACGCGCGGCCGACGACGACTACGACGGCCCCACCCGCCCCTTCGACCAGCTGGAGGAGATGGACGGACGCCGCTTCCTGGACGAGGAGTCCGGCGCCTACTGGGTCTACGACGGCGACGAGTGGTGGACCTACGACAACACCGAGGTCGTCGAACTCAAGGGCGACTACGTCCGCGAGCACGGCCTGGCCGGAATGATGGTGTGGAACCTCGACATGGACCCCGACGGCGCACTGGTCCGCGCCATGCGCGAGTCCCTGGACTGAGCGCACCGCGCCGCGCGCCGAGGTTGCCACCCCACACCGCCCGCGCCACGCTGTGGGCATGGCCGATCCGCACAGCACCATCCCACACCCGGACCTTCCCGCACTCCGCCGCGACCTGGAGGAGGGCGTCCAAGGAACCGTCGCCCTGGACGCGGGCACACTCGCCCTCTACACCTCCGACGCCTCCAACTACCGGCGCGTCCCGCTCGCCGTGGTCATCCCCGAGACCGTCGACGACTGCGTGGCAGCCGTCCGCGCCTGCGCCGCGCACAGGGTGCCGATCATCCCGCGCGGCGGCGGCACGTCCATCGCCGGGAACGCCATCGGCACCGGCGTGGTCATCGACACCTCACGCCACCTGCGCGGGATCCTCGACATCGACCCGGAGGCGCGCACCGCCACCGTCGAGCCCGGGGTCATCCTCGACGACCTGCGCGCCGCCACCGCCGAACACGGGCTCACCTTCGCACCGGACCCCTCCACCCACAGCCGCTGCACCATCGGCGGCATGATCGGCAACAACGCCTGCGGCTCCCACTCGGTGGCCTGGGGCACGACCGCCGACAACGTGGTCTCCCTCGACCTGCTGCTCTCCGACGGCACCCGGATCACCGTCGGCTCCGGGCACACCGAGGCGGAGTTCGAGGAACTCGCCGCCCGCCCCGGACGCGAGGGGGAGATCCACGCGGCCCTGTCCCGCCTCGTCGAGGCCCACCGCGCCGAGATGCGCACCTCCATGCCCGAGTTCCGGCGCCGCGTCTCCGGTTACGCCATCGACCGCCTGCTGCCGGAGAAGGGCCGCGACGTCGCCGCCTCCCTGGTGGGCACCGAGGGCACCTGCGCCATGGTCGTGGGCGCCACCGTGCGCCTGGTCGAGTCACCTCCGGCCCGCGCCCTGGCCGTCCTGGGCTACGACGACGCCCCCTCGGCCGCCGACGCCGTCCCCGGGCTGTTGGAGCACTCCCCCCTCACGGTCGAGGGCATCAACGACCGCATCGTGGCGGCCCTGGACCGCCACGGGTCGAAGTCACGGGTCCCGCTGCCGCTCGGCCACGCCTGGCTGCTCGTGGAGATCGCGGGCGCGACCCCGGACGAGGCGGCCGCCGCCGCACGGGAGATGATCGACTCCCTGGGCGAGGGCACCCGTCCGCGCGACTCCGCCGTGGTCACCGACCCCGCCCACCAGAAGGCGCTGTGGCGCATCCGGGAGGAGGGCGCCGGACTCACCTCCCGCACCCCCACGGGGGCCGAGGCGTGGTCGGGCTGGGAGGACGCCGCGGTCCCACCGGAGAACCTCGGAGACTACCTGCGTGACTTCGAGGCCCTGATGGCCCGCCACGACCGCTACGGCGTCGTCTACGGGCACTTCGGCGACGGCTGCCTGCACGTGCGCATCGACTTCGAGCTCACCCACGAGCGCGGACGCCGCGAGTACCGGGCCTTCATGGAGGAGGCCGCCGGGATCGTGGTGCGGCACGGGGGGTCGCTCTCCGGTGAGCACGGTGACGGCCAGGCGCGCTCCGAACTCCTCTCCCGCATGTACCCGAAGGGCCTCGTGCGGGCCTTCGGTGAGTTCAAGCGGGCCTGGGACCCCGACGGCCTCATGAACCCGGGCATCATCGTCGACCCGCTGCCGCTGGACGCCGACATCCGGGTCGCCACCGACGTACGCCCGGAACTCCCGCTGCTCTCCCGGACCACCCTGGCCTACGGCGAGGACGACGGGGACTTCGCCAAGGCGCTCCGGCGCTGCTCGGGGGTGGGCAAGTGCCGCCGCCAGAGCGGCCCCGGGGTGATGTGTCCCAGCTACCAGGTGACCCAGGAGGAGAAGCACTCCACCCGAGGCCGCGCCCACCTGCTCTTCGAGATGGCCAACGGCGAGGTGATCACGGACGGGTGGCGCTCGGAGGAGGTCCGGGAGTCCCTCGACCTGTGCCTGTCCTGCAAGGGGTGCCTGAGCGACTGTCCGGTCAACGTGGACATGGCCTCCTACAAGTCCGAGTTCCTGCACCAGCACTACAAGGGACGGATCCGCCCGGCCGCGCACTACTCGATGGGCTGGCTGCCGGTCCTGGCCCGGCTGGCCTCCCTGGCCCCGATGGAGGCCAACCGCGCGGTGCGTCTGCCCGGGGTGTCCTCGCTGGCCAAACGGATGGCCGGGGTGGCCGCCGAACGCGATCTCCCGGCCTTCGCCCCCACCACCTTCGCCCGCGCCCACCGGCGCCGTCTCAACCGGGGCGAGGGGCGCGCGGGCGGGCCCAAGGTGGTGCTGTGGCCGGACACCTTCGGCAACCTGTTCCACCCGAACGTCCTGGTCTCCGCCGTCCGCGTGCTGGAGGACGCGGGGTTCTCCGTGGTGCTGCCCAAGGGTCAGGTCTGCTGCGGACTCACGTGGGTCTCCACCGGCCAGCTGGACGTGGCCCGGGCGGTGATGCGCCGCGCGGTGGCCGCCCTGGCGCCGCTGGTGTCCCAGGGGCTGCCCGTGGTGGGCCTGGAGCCGAGCTGCACGGCCGCGCTCAAGCACGACCTCGTGGAGCTGCTGCCGGGGGAGGAGAGTTCACGGGTCGCCGCCGCCGTGCACACCTTCGCCGGGTTCCTCAACGAGCACGCGCCGGACTGGCGTCCGCCGCGCGTGGACGCCTCCGCCCTGGCCCAGGTGCACTGCCACCAGCACGCCGTGTCCGGATTCGACGCGGACCGGGAGCTGATCGCCCGCGCCGGGATCGACGGTGAGGTGCTGGACTCCGGCTGCTGCGGGCTGGCGGGCGACTTCGGTTTCACCGAGGGGCACTACGAGGTGTCCTCGGCCATCGGTGAGCGCGAGCTCCTGCCCCAGGTGCGCGCGGCCGACCCCGACACCCTGGTGCTCGCGGACGGCTACAGCTGCCGCACCCAGATCGAGCAGGGGACCGGACGCCGGGCCCTGCACCTGGCCGAGGCGCTCGCGCTGGGCCTGGACCGCAGGGGCCGGACCCGGCGCGACTGACGCGGGCGGGTGCGCGGTGGGCTCACACGCCCATCTGTTCGTGGAGGAGGGCCAGGGCCCGGGAGACGGCGTCGGACAGGCGCGGGTCCCCGGGGTCCAGGTCCTCGCCCAGGTGCACCCGCCAGTCGATCTCACTGCCCAGGGGCGCGCGCCGGGCCACCAGCCGGAAACCGGTGGCGGACTCGGTGGTGGGGAAGGGGACGAAGCGGTTCACCAGGATGGTGGAGGTGACCCGTTCGGCGACGGTCTCGGCGATGCGCCGGTAGTCCACCGGGTCGCCGGTGAGTTCGGTACGCAGCCGCACGGTGTGCTCGCCCACGCCCTCCTCGACGAACGTGAGCGCGTCCGGGGTCCACCGGGCCTGGTCGATGTCCTGCCAGGGGACGCTGCGACCGTCGGGCAGGTACAGCGCCCGGGTGGTGGCCACCAGCACGGCGGCGGGCCCGGTGCCCTCGGAGCCGGGGGCGCCGCCGGCCGGTGCGGCGACGCGGGCCTGGGAGAGCACCCGCTCGCCGCGCTCCAGCCGGGAACGGAGGTCCTCGGGGACGTTCTGGCCGAACAGTGCCATCGTCAGACGTCCCGACCCTCGGCTCCGCCGCCGTTGGCGCCGCTCTCGGGGCGGGTCCCGTTGGACATGCTGGTCTCCCATTCGACGAGGGCGATCTCCTCCTCGGTGGGCCGCGCGAGGAAGTCGCGCACGGAGGTGATGGGCATCCTCTCGACGGCCTTGTCGTAGACGGCGCGGCCCGCCCTGCTGGTCTGCGCGCCGACGACCCCGGCCACCTCCTGGACCAGGGGGCTGTCGGCCACCTTGCGGGCGGTGCGTGCGAGCTGCTCGTAGCGGGCCCGGCCCGCCTTGGCGCCCAGCACGTATCCGATGGCGAGTCCGGCGACGAACGTGATCCGGTAGCGCATGGGTTCCTCTTTACGGCCTTGGTGACGGTCGACGTGGTCCGTGCCCCGACGTTACCCGGTCGTGCCGCGGGCCACACGGGCCGACACCGGTCACGAGCACTCCTGAAGCGCGCTAGTCTGTTCATGTCGACGAGGCCGCTGGCCTCGGAAACGCGCGATCCCGCGTAGCTCAATCGGCAGAGCAGCCGGCTGTTAACCGGCAGGTTACTGGTTCGAGTCCAGTCGCGGGAGCGTAGGAGGAAGGCCCGTCGGGGAGCCCGGCGGGCCTTCGTCGTGTGTACCCGTCCGACGTCGCGAAAGCTGGGCCGAGCCCCGAGAAAACGTCCCAAGCACCCTTGCGGGCGCGCTAGGATTAGTGCTGTCGCCAAGGCCGCAGGGCCTGGGGGAGACGCGATCCCGCGTAGCTCAATCGGCAGAGCAGCCGGCTGTTAACCGGCAGGTTACTGGTTCGAGTCCAGTCGCGGGAGCGTAGGAGGAAGGCCCATCGGAGGAATCCGGTGGGCCTTCGTCGTGTGCGGGAACCAGGGGCGACCCCCGCCCGCTGCCGGGCCCGTGGGCTCCAACGCGGGGACGAGGGTGGACCGTACTCAGACGCGTCCCATGCCGCCGATGATCAGGTGCCGGTTGCGGTGCGGCATCTGGTAGCTCCCCGGGACGGGGGGAGCGACCGGAAGGGTCCGCCACTTCTGGGCTTGGAGCAGGCCCGGAGGCACCGATTCCCAGCCGTCGAAGAGTGAGGCGACCTCGGATTCCGCGCGCCAGTAGCCGTGCCCGAGCTGCTCGGTGAACAGCTGCTGGAGCTGGTCGGCCCGGAGCGCGTCCTTGGGGTGGCGGACGGGGTCGGGGCGACAGTAGTGGCTGAGGACCATGTGACTCCCGGGAGCCAGGGCCCCGCGCAGCTCCGCGATGCCGCGAGCCGCCGTGTCGAGGTCGCCCAGGTGCGAGACCACCCCGGTGAGCAGGAGACCGACCGGTCGGTCGAGGTCCAGGAAGCTCGTCTCCGGGTCGCGGAGAAGGCCGGGGACGTCCTCCAGCCCGCCGCGTACGGCGGTGGTGGTGCGGCCGTCACGGATCAGGGCCAGATGGTGGGCGAGCACCACGGGGTCGTGGCTGGCGTAGACGACCCGGGCGTCGGGGACGCTCTCGTGGGCGATCTCGTGCGGATCCCCCGGAGTGGGCATGCCCGCGCCCACCTGGAGGAACTGTCGGATCCCGAGGTCGGTGGCGAGGTGCCGCACGGCCCGCTGGAGGAAGGCCCGTTCCCCCAGGACGAGGTCGACGAACCCGGCCGCCGTGTTCTCGGCCTTGGCCGCCAGGTCCCGGTCCACCTGGAAGTGGTCCTTGCCCCTGAGGTGGAAGGAGTGGAGCCGGTTGATGTTGGCCCTGGCCAGGTTGACGGGCGGCGGGGGCTTGGCCCGGACGTGGTTGTCCCCCGCCTGCCTCAGGAAGTCGGGGGAGGTGAAACGAGACATCGCCGTCCTCTTGTCTGAGGTGGGGAAGTGCGGTCGACTCCCAGGATTGGGATGACCCCTTGCGGGGTCGCGTCAAAGGATTCTATTCCGCGTTGGCGCGGTTGTTAACAGAGTCCACGATACCGGTGGTAAAAATCGTCGACCGGGCTCGTCCTTGGAGGTGTGGAGGTCACGCGTTAAGACGGGCTTGCGTGGACTTGCGCTTATACACCCAATGTCCATTTTGCGAGGAATGGGGGTCGAGATCGTGTCCACTCCGCCCCCGCACCCACCCGGCGATGACCCGCATCCCCCTTCCCTCAGGCCTCACCGGGCACTCCGTCGCGGCCGGAGCGCACCCCCACGCGTGCGCCCGCTCCCGGTGCGCTCCGTCCGAAGGGCCCGGGTCATCGGTCCCGAACCGTTCGGGAGTGAAATCGGTCCGGGGGCACGAGGGGAAAGGCGATGGACAATTTCCCTAACGCACCCGTCTGCCTGCGATAATCCGCCGAATCGCGGTGAAGGTCATTCACGATCGGGGTCGGAGGGAAGCACCGGAAAAGGGGGTGGTCGGACCAGGGGGACGCGCCCCGGGCCCCGACTCCCCGGCCCCGGTTAACCTGGTGCCATGGACCGTCCCCACACCATCCTGAGCTGTGCCATGTCGATCGACGGACGCATCGACGACACCAGCCCCGAACGCCTGCGCCTCTCCAACGAGGCCGACTTCGCCGAGATCGACGAACTGCGTGCCGGATGCGACGCCATCCTGGTCGGCGCGGGCACCCTGCGAGCCGACGACCCCCGCCTCCTGGTGCGCTCGCCGGTCCTGAGGGAACGCCGCCGGGCACGGGGACGGACCGAGAACCTGCTCAAGGCCGTCGTCACCCGGAGCGGCGACGTGGACCCCGGGGCACGCCTCTTCTCCACCGGCGACGCGGGCGCGGTCGTCTACACCGGCGGCGCCGGGGTGGCCACCGCCACCAGGCTCCTGGCCGGGCGCCCCGACACCGACCCGCCCGCCGAGGTCGTGGACGCGGGAGACCCGCCCACCGCCGAAGCGATCCTGGCCGACCTCGCGCAGCGCGGCGTCTCCCGCCTGCTGGTCGAGGGCGGCGGCCACATCCACACCCTGTTCCTCACCTCGGGGCTGGCCGACGAGCTCCGGCTGGCGGTCGCCCCGTTCCTGGTGGGGGAGGAGGACGCCCCGCGCTTCGTCATGCCGGGCGCCTACCCCTACACCCCCGGGTCGCCCATGCGCCTCGTGGAGGCCCGCGCCCTCGGGGAGATCGCCGTGCTCCGGTACGCCCTCGACACGGTGGAGCGGTGATGGACCGGAACGCGACCACGAGCGGACCGGCGCCGGAGGAGGGCGGGGCCGACGCGTTCTGGCTCACGGAGACGGTGCGGCTGTCGCGCTCCTGCCCGCCCTCGGCCACCGCCTATTCGGTGGGGGCCGTCGTGGTGGCCGAGGACGGTGCGGTCCTGGGGGCGGGGTACTCCCGTCGTGACGACCCGCACGACCACGCCGAGGAGGTCGCGCTGCGCGGGATCGACCCCGAGGACCCGCGCCTGGCCGGAGCGACCGTCTACTCGTCCCTGGAACCGTGCAGCTCGCGTGCCTCACGCCCGCGCTCGTGCACCGAGCTCATCCTCGCCACACCCGTGCGCCGGGTGGTCCTGGCCTGGCGCGAACCGGCGCTGTTCGTGGACTGCGACGGCGCCGAGCGGCTGGCCGCGGCGGGGGTCACCGTGGTCGAGCGCCCCGACCTCGCGGAGGGCGTCCGCGAGGTCAACGCCCACCTGCTCGGCTGAGGGGACCTCCGCGCGGAGGCCCCCGAACGGCTACAGCCGGTTCACGTCCGTCACGTGCACCACGGCGCGGCCCTCGGCGTTCGACGCGGCCAGGTCGACCTCGGCGCTGATACCCCAGTCGTGGTCACCGGCCGGGTCAGCGAGGATCTGCCGGACCCGCCACATGTCGTCCTCCTCCTCGATGAGGAGCATCTTCGGGCCGCGCGCGTCCGGGCCCGTACCGATCTGGTCGTGTTCGGCGTAGTACGCCTCCACGGCCTCGGCCCACTCCTCGCCGCTCCACTCGTCGTCCTCGGACAGCTTCCCGAGGTCGCCGTAGCGCCGCCGGGAGGCCAGCTCCACACGGCGGAACATCTCGTTGCGGACCAGCACCCGGAAGGCGCGGGCGTTGGAGGTGACCGGCCGAACCCTCTCCTCGGCCTCGGCCGCCTCCCCCTCGGACTCCTCCTCGGGGTTGGTGAGCTGCTCCCACTCGTCCAGCAGACTGGAGTCCACCTGGCGCACCAGCTCGCCCAGCCACTCGATGAGGTCGCGCAGCTCCTCGGTCTTGGAGTCGTCCGGCACCGTCTGGTTGAGGGCCTTGTAGGCGCTGGCCAGGTACCGCAGCACGAGCCCCTCGGAGCGGGCGAGCTCGTAGTAGCCCACGTACTCCACGAAGTTCATCGCCCGCTCGTACATGTCGCGGGCCACGGTCTTGGGCCGCAGCGGGTGGTCGCCCACCCACGGGTGACCGCGCCGGTAGACCTCGTACGCGTGGTCGAGGAGTTCCTCCAGCGGCTTGGGGTAGTCGATCTCCTCCAGCCGCTCCATGCGCTCGTCGTACTCGATGCCGTCCATCTTCATCTGCTGGACGGCATCGCCCCGGGCCTTGTTGAGCTGGGCCCCGAGGATCTGGCGCGGGTCGTCCAGCGTGGACTCGACCACGGTGAGGGCGTCCAGCGGGTAGGTCGGGGACTCGGTGTCCAGGAGCTCCAGCGCCGCCAGGGCGAACGTGGACAGCGGCTGGTTGAGCGCGAAGTCGGCCTGGAGGTCCACGGTGAGCCGGGCCGTGCGCCCCTGGTCGTCCGGTTCGGGCAGGGCCTCGACGATCCCGCCGTCCAGCAGCGACCGGTAGATGGCGATCGCCTCGCGGATGTGGCGCCGCTGGGACTTGCGGTCGTCGTGGTTCTCGGTGAGCAGGTGCTTCATGGCGGTGAAGCAGTTGCCCGGCCGCGCGATGACGCTCAGCAGCATCGCGTTGCTCACTCGGAAGCGCGAGTTCAGCGGCTCGGGGTCGGCGTCGATCAGCTTGCGGAAGGTGGCCTCGTCCCAGGAGACGAACCCCTCGGGCGCCTTCTTGCGCACCACCTTGCGTCGCTTCTTGCTGTCGTCGCCCGCCTTGGCCAGCGCCTTCTCGTTCTCGATGACGTGCTCGGGGGCCTGGGCGACCACGTTGCCGACCGTGTCGAACCCCGCCCGCCCGGCGCGTCCGGCGATCTGGTGGAACTCACGCGCGCGCAGCCTGCGCACCCGGACGCCGTCGTACTTGCTCAGCGCGGTGAAGAGCACCGTGCGGATGGGCACGTTCACGCCCACCCCCAGGGTGTCGGTGCCGCAGATGACCTTGAGCAGTCCGGACTGGGCGAGCCGCTCCACGAGACGCCGGTACTTGGGAAGCATCCCCGCGTGGTGCACGCCGATGCCGTGCCGCACGTAGCGGGACAGGTTGCGGCCGAACTTGGTGGTGAAGCGGAAGTTGCCGATCTCGTCGGCGATCCGCGCCTTCTCCTCCTTGGTGCACATGTTGATGCTGGTCAACGACTGCGCGCGCTCGATCGCCTGCGCCTGGGTGAAGTGCACGATGTACACGGGCGCGTCCCCGTTGCCGAGCAGCTCCTCCAGGGTCTCGTGCAGCGGGGTCGCGCGGTAGTCGTAGTAGAGGGGGACGGGGCGCTCGGCGGACGTGACCACGGCGGTCGATCGTCCCGTGCGCTTCTCCAGGTCCTCCTCGAAGCGGCTGACGTCGCCGAGGGTGGCCGACATCAGCAGGAACTGCGCCTGGGGCATCTCCAACAGGGGGACCTGCCAGGCCCAGCCTCGGTCGGGTTCGGCGTAGAAGTGGAACTCATCCATGACGACGGTGTTGATGTCGGCGTCGCGGCCCTCGGCCAGGGCGATCTGGGCGAGGACCTCCGCCGTGCAGCACACGATGGGCGCGTCGGCGTTGACGCTGGCGTCGCCGGTCATCATGCCGACGTTCTCGGTGCCGAAGATCTTGCACAGGTCGAAGAACTTCTCCGACACCAGCGCCTTGATGGGCGCGGTGTAGAACGCGCACTCGTTCCGTGCCAGAGCGGCGAAGAGCGCGCCCGTGGCGACCATGCTCTTGCCGGAGCCGGTGGGGGTGTTGAGGATGACGTTCGACCCGGAGACGACCTCGATGAGGGCCTCCTCCTGGTGCGGGTAGAGGGTGAGGCCCCGCTCCTCGGCCCACAAAGCGAACGCCTCGAAGAGGGAGTCGGGTTCTGGTTCGGCCGGAAGCACATCAATGAGACTCACGGTCTCTATACTGCCCGGTCCCCGACCCCCTTCGGGACACGGCGGGGTGTTCGTCCCCTCACCGGCGCCCGGAACACCGACGGGCACGTCCCCCGAGGGGAGACGTGCCCGTCACCGTGGTACCGCTCCGAACCTAGACCAGGCCGAGCTGCTTGACGGTGTCGCGCTCCTCGACGAGCTCCTGCACCGAAGCGTCGATACGGCCGCGCGAGAACTCGTCGATCTCCAGGCCCTGGACGATCTCCCACTTGCCGTTCCGGGAGGTGACGGGGAAGGAGGAGATGAGGCCCTCGGGGACGCCGTAGGAACCGTCGGACGGGATGGCCGCGGAGGTCCAGTCGCCCTCGGGGGTGCCGTTCACCCAGTCGTACACGTGGTCGATGGCGGCGTTGGCGGCCGAGGCGGCCGAGGAGGCGCCACGGGCCTCGATGATCGCGGCGCCGCGCTTGGCGACGGTCGGGATGAAGTCGTTCTCCAGCCAGGCCTGGTCACCGACGGCCTTGGCGGCGTTGGCGCCGTTGACCTCGGCGTTGAACAGGTCCGGGTACTGGGTGGCGGAGTGGTTGCCCCAGATCGTGAGCTTCTTGATGTCGTTGATCGACACGTCCAGCTTCTTGGCGAGCTGGGTGAGCGCGCGGTTGTGGTCCAGACGCGTCATCGCGGTGAAGCGCTCGGCCGGGACGTCCGGGGCGTGGCTCTGCGCGATGAGGGCGTTGGTGTTGGCGGGGTTGCCGACCACCAGGACGCGGATGTCGTCGGCGGCGCCGGCGTTGATCGCCTCGCCCTGGGGCTTGAAGATGCCGCCGTTGGCCTGGAGCAGGTCACCGCGCTCCATGCCCTTGCCGCGCGGGCGGGCGCCGACCAGCAGACCCACGTTGGCACCCTCGAACGCCTGGGTGGCGTCGTCGAAGATGTCGATGCCCTGGAGCAGCGGGAAGGCGCAGTCGTCGAGCTCCATCGCCGTGCCCTCGGCGGCCTTGACGGCCTGCGGGATCTCCAGCAGGCGCAGCTTCACCGGGGTGTCGGCACCGAGCAGCTGGCCGGAGGCGATCCGGAACAGCAGCGCGTAGCCGATCTGACCGGCCGCGCCGGTGACGGTGACGTTGACGGGTGCGTTGGACATGCGTGAACTCTCCTGACGACGTTGTGCGACCCGCGATGTTACCAACGGGTTCGTGACGGCTCCGGTGCCGGGCCCAGGGGGTACGGCCTGGCGCGCGCCGCACCATCACACCCTAGACCGCCCCCCGGCGCCGCTCGCGTCCAAGGTGCGCCCAAGCGCTCCGCGCGTCGTCACGGGTGCGGGCAAGCCTTGCGGAGCAACGGATTTCGGGCGAGGAAACGTCGGACGCATCCTGTTAGGATGACGTTTGCTGACGACGGAGGGCCGGTAGCTCAGTTGGTTAGAGCAGGGGACTCATAATCCCTGGGTCGCGGGTTCGAGTCCTGCCCGGCCTACCCCTTCCGAACATACGAAAAGCGCCGCCAGCCTGCACCGACAGGCCAGCGGCGCTTTCTTTCCCACCCGGCTGTGTACTGTCGGTCACGACTCGGCCCGGGCCCACCTTGCTGAATGTGTGCTGACGTTTCCCGGACCCGAAACCCGTCGAAACCACCCTTCCCGCGCACGCGGGATTCCCCTTCACTCAGCGCGGGATTCGGGCATAAAACCCAAGAAGGGCGTCAAGTCCCTGCCGCCCCATTCCCGCCCCCGGCACGGCGAGGTGCCGTCGCACCTCTCGGGCGAGGTTCACGCGCCCCTCGTCGTCACCCTGCTCTCAGTCGGGGGCGCCGACGACCCGTCGCGACCGTCGTCGCCCCCGTTCCCGAACACCGGTCAGTCGTCTCCGACCAGCCCCCGTACGAAGGCGCGGTGGTCCCGCAGCGTCACGCGCAGGGCCTCGGTGTCCTCGTCGGCGTCCTCCAAGGCGGTGCGCAGGGCGGCGCGGCGCGCCTCGATCTCAGCGATCACGGCGTCGGCCACCTCCGAGGCCAGGGCGTCCGCCGCGCGCACCGATCCCGGCGGGTCGTCCACGAACTCGCCCTGGGCCGCGTCCCAGCGTTCACGCACCTCGGCGGGGACCAGGCCCCGGGGCTGCGGCCGCCAGTCTCGGGAGGGGTCGGGGGTCCTTCGGGGGCTGCCCTGCCGGGGCACTCTCACCTCGGTGGTCCGGGGGGTCTCCGGTTGCTCCGGAGCCGGGGGCTTCACGGGTTCGGGGTCGATCCGTTTCGCACCCGGACGGTGCCTGGGCCGCACTGGGCGATCCGCCATGTGTACCTCCCTCGTGTGCTTACTCCACCTGTGCGGTGCGGGTGGTCTCGGTGCCGAGCAGGGCCTCCACCAGGCCCCGGTAGGCGATCAGGGCCTCGCGCAGGTTCTCGGTGGCCGTCTCGTCGGCCTCCGCGAGGTGTCCCGCGGCACGGGCCGCGCGGTAGCGGGCGACCGCCTCCGCATGGTCCACGGACAGGTCCCGGGCCCGCCGCTCGAAGCTCGCGTCGTCGTGGACGCCGTCCTCCGCGACGGGGCCGTCGGGGTAGCCGAGGTCCCGCATGATGGTGTCGGTGAGTCTTCGGGCTCCCCGGACCGCCGCGACCGGGTCGTCGACGAACTCCTTCTGCACGTCGGTCCAGGCGCGTGCGTGGTCGGAGCGTTCCTGTTCGGTGGGGGCGCGCAGCTCCGTGTCCCGGCGCTGGCGCAACCGCCCGGCGAGGTCCTGCTCGGCCCCGTCCCGGTCGCCGTGCGCCGCCAGGGCCTGCTCGTACTCCGGGCCGAACCGCGCCCTGAGCCGCCGCGTGCGCAGGGCGGGGAGGACCGCCAGCCACGCGATGATCGCGGCTCCTCCGATGACGATGACCACGGCCGCGACGATGATGACGATCGTTCCGGTCTCCACGGGGGGTACCTCCTGACGAGCCTGTGCCCCCGCGCGCGCGGTGCGAAACGCCACGTTCCGTGTTGTGGATGTCCCTGGGCCGCTCACGGCAGGTCCGGAACCCGATAGGTCCGTTACGCCCTAGACTGGCCGCCGGTCGGAGGGGCACCGTGGCCCACGTCTCGGCAACCACCGCGCCGCGGGGACCGTCGAACACGTGAGGTGAACGGACGAAACCGGTGAGGAAGGCGTGCGGTGGACGGGGGCAGAACGGCGGGGCACGGCACGGACCGGCCCGCCACGGTCTGGGACCACGTCCTGAGGGTGGTCTCCGTCGGCACCGTGGTGGTCCTGCTGCTGGTCGCCTTCAACGCCAGCGTCTCCCGCGACGTCGCCGTACGGCCCGCCGAGGAGCGTGGCGAGTCCGGCGCGCTCCCGCTCTCCGACGTCCTCGACGGGACCGGTGTCTCCCAGGACGGCACCGTGGGCTCCGCCGACCTCGACGGTGCGGGCAACAGCCTCTCCGCCCGCACCCTGGCGGCGGCGGGCTGGCGCCCCGGGCAGGAGGTGGTCCTCCTGGACACGCCGCTCGAACTCCCCGCCTACGGCCCGGGTCGCCCGGACCACGTGACCGCCGACGGCCAGTCCGTGGCCCTGTCCGCCGCACCCGCCCGGTGGGACTCCCTGACCTTCCTGGCCACGGGCACCCGCACCGACGGCACCGGCGCCGACGTCCGTGGCGAGGGCCGGGTGGTCTACGCGGACGGCACCACCCAGGACTTCCCCCTCTCCGTGCCCGACTGGGCCGCCGGTCCGGCCGGGGACGCCGCCCTGTCCCTGCCCTACGCCAACTCGGCCACGGGATTCGGGCAGGGCGCCATCGGCTCCGTGCGCCTCTACGCCCGCTCGGTACCGCTCGACCAGGGCCGGGAGGTCGACCACGTCGTCCTGCCCACCGTGGCCGACGACGACGCCAGCCTGCACGTGTTCTCCCTGGGCGGGCGCCCGGCCACACAGGCCTGGACCGGCACCTGGGCCCGGGCCGTCTCCGGGTACGCGTCGGTCGGCCCCTGGGAGGACCAGACGCTGCGGATGACCGTGCGCACCACCACCGGCGGTCACAAGGCGCGCCTGCGGTTCGACAACACCTTCGCCGCCCGCCCGGTCACCCTGGGCGCGGTCTCGGTCTCGTTGCGCGGCCAGGGCGCCGCCACCCACGGAGCGGCGGTCCCGCTGACCTTCGACGGGGCTCCCGGCGCGGTCATCCCCGCCGGAGGGAGACTGGTCACCGACCCCGTCGACCTCCTCCTGCCCCCGCAGACCGAACTCCTGGTCAGCGTCCACCTGCCCGAGCGGGTGACCGCCGCGCCCATCCACTACGCGTCGGTCGACACCAACTACACGAGCGTCCCCGGCAGCGGTGACCAGACCCTGGACCGCACGGGAGAACCCTTCACCGGGTTGGTCGAGCAGTGGCCCTTCCTCACGGGCGTCGAGGTGACGGACGGGCCCGGGGCGGTGGTGACCTACGGCGACTCGATCACCGACGGGCTGCGCTCCACCCGGGACGGGCACGCGCGCTGGCCGGACGTGCTCAGCGCACGGCTGCACCGGAGCCAGGACCTGCCCAACCTGGGCGTGCTCAACCTCGGAGTGGCGGGCAACCGGATCACCTCGGACGGCTACCCGGGGGAGGGCGTGTCCACCTACGCCAGCGGCGTGAGCATGCTGCACCGGGCCCAGCGGGACGTGTTCGCGCAGAACGGCGTGGAGGCCCTCGTGGTCTTCGCGGGGATCAACGACCTGCGCTGGGGCGCCACCCCGGACGTGGTGGTCGCCGGGCTCGGGAGGCTGGCCCTGACGGCGGAGGAGCACGGGGTGCGGGTGTTCGTGGCGACGCTCGCTCCGTGCGCGGGGGGTTCACGGTGCACCCCGGAGGTGGAGGAGGCGCGCCAGCGGGTCAACGCCCACCTGCGTTCGGAGGCGGCGGACCCGGAATCGGTCTTCACCGGGGTGTGGGACTTCGACGCGGTGCTACGGGATCCGGCGCTTCCGGAGCGGTTGCGTCCCGAGTTCGACTCCGGTGACCACCTGCACCCCAACGACGCGGGGCTGCGGGCCGTCGCGGAGTCGGTGGACCTGTACGAGCTCGTCGGGGGCTGAACCGTCGCGGTCAGCGCGGACAGCGCAGGTGGTGGTGGATCACCAGGTCCACGTACACCCCGCCCAGGTCGTTGAGGCTGAGCCCGGCCCCGGGGTCGTACCAGTGCAGGAGGGAGTCGAAGGTTTCCAGGACGCTGTCGGTGGCCCTGCCGGTGTCCCGTATCCGGAACTGGTCGGCGGTCACCCCGGCCACGATGATCTCGCGCACGTGCTCGCGGTAGGTCCGGTGCAGCGAGCTGATCTCCCGGTGCCGGACGGGGTGGATGGCGCGCAGGGTGGGCAGCAGTTCCTGGCTCAGGGCGATGGCGGACCGGTGCCGCCAGCCCGAGTTCACGTGTCTGCGGACCAGGCTGGACATGCGTTCGGTGGGGGAGTTCCCGGGCGCGGGGGGGGGGGGGGGGGGGGGGGGGGGGGGGGGGGGGGGGGGGGGGGGGGGGGGGGGGGGGGGGGGGGGG
>NZ_CBDRIY010000030.1:0-78032 GCF_965344335.1 Nocardiopsis eucommiae | reverse complement strand
TCCCCCCCCCCCCCCCCCCCCCACGGCCGCCGCCGTCGCGACCGTCGCGGGGCCCCGCTCGCCTAGGCTCGGAGGGGTGAGTGAGGATGTGTCCCCCGCCCGGATGAGGGCCTCCGACAGTGACCGTGAACGCGTCGGCGCGGTCCTGCGCTCCGCCGTGACCGACGGCCGGATCGACATGGAGGAGTTCGAGGAGCGCCTCGAACGAGCGGAGACGGCCAGGACCCTGGGGGAACTGCCGGAGCTCACCGCCGACCTGCTGCCCGCCGAGGAGCAGCCGCTCCAGCTCGACCCGGAGCCCATGGTCAGCTGGTTCACCACCCTCCGGCGGCGGGGACGCTGGGTGGCGGTCCCCGGCGAACAGGCCGGGGCGGTGTGCGGGCGCGCGGAGATCGACATGCGCGAGGCGCTGCTCACACACAACCACCACCGCATGACGGTCAGCGCGTTCCTCGGCCGGGTCGTGATCGACGTCCCCGAGGGCGTGGAGGTCCGGCTCGGCGGGTGGTCCTTCCTCGGCAGACGCAGCACCAACGCCCGCCGCGGCGCGGCGTCCCGTCCGCCCGTCCTGGAGATCGACGGCTTCTGCCTGTTCGGGACGGTGCGGGTCCGCGCGCCCAGACGCCGACTCCGCCTCGTCCGACGCCGGGCCCGCCGCCAGCTCGGCGGATGACCGACGGCGGTCGGCGCCAAGGTGGTGACCTGCGCCGATGTCAACATGACACGTACAACACCGGGAACCCAGGCGTAGTACGCGCCTAACCATGCATAGACGGGCTGAAAGGTGCCCCGCTCCGGTGAGGGAGCGGGGCGGGGCCGGAACTAGCGGGCGACATCTTCACTGTTCACGGGAAAGTCTGCGGATTCGCGGATCGTCACGCGGACACGCCCACGCGGCTAGCGGTGTTGGCGATATCCAGCGCGACGGAGAGCCCCAGTCGAGAACGGTCCGTGCGGCGGTGTGCCTCGCGTGTCTCCCATGCCACGTAGTAGGGCCGTACAAGGTTCGCGGGCGGGTTCACGTTCGCGGGCGTCACCACGGACGCGCACCCATGCCCCGGGCGGAAGTCGAACCCGGGGCCTACCGGCCTCGCCGGAGCGGGGTTGACGTACGGGCGAGGGCGAGCCGCCCGGCCTCGGACGCGTTGGCCCGTGTGGGGCGGCCAGATGAAACGAAGAACAGCCGCGAGCGCGGCAAGTACGATGTGCAACGTTGACACCTCTACCTAGGTGGAAACCGTGGCCCCGGGAGCGTTGGCGCGCTCGCCGGGGCGTTACTTCGCCGCAACAGTACCAGCAGTACGGAGAGTATAGACAGTATCGACGTGGGACTATTGGGCTATGCCAACCCCGTTCCCAGCTGGATACGGTCCGGACTCTCGCGTCACGGAGGGGCCAGAGCCTCAGTACTCGCAGCTCGCGGCGGTCCTGTTCGCGAGGATCGACCGGGGCGACTTCGCGGACGGCAAGCTTCCGTCTGTCGTGAAGCTCCAACAGGGGTACGGCGTCTCACGCGGGACCGTGCAACGGGCGATTGGGGTGCTCGCGGAATCAGGGCACGTTCGTGTTTCACCGGGGAAAGGCGTCTACCTGACGCCCTCTGACAACGGGTGACCCCCGGAACCGTCACCGGGGGTCTTCCGGCTCTGCCGCTAGAAACAGCCCTTGGGGCAGTTCCCGGAGCAATCAAGTGGCGTGGTGCATACGGTGCACATTTCAGGCGTCCGATTCTGTTTCGGTGAATACCGGGGTGTACTGCTTCGCCCACGGATGAGGCAGCGGCTCGCCCGCCATGATCCAGTGGTGCAGGCGGTCAAACTTCTCGTCTGCCTCCGCGACCTCGCGCAGAAGACTCGTGTACGCGGTGGTCGCCTCCGTCAGAGCTTCCCGCAGTTCCGCCTTCGTGGCGCGACTGTCCAGTCGCGACCACGTACCCGGAGCGCGGCGGTTCCGCAGATTCCCCGATACCTGATCAAACAACCAATCCGCGTGTCCCACGGGGTCGTTCATAGCGTCCGGAGGCGGTTCGTCCGGTGCAACCTCTGGCGTGTTCATGGGTGGCCTTCCTAAGGAACCTTCATAGTCATCCCGCACGCCCGGCACTGCTGCGTGCGGGAATTCGGGAGACGCTGCCAGTCATGCGGGGGGCACGTCGCGGCAAGGGGTCGCCTCCGGGGCAGCAGAGGCGGTTCCGGAGGGCGAGGACGCGGAGCCTGGGGACGGCGAGGGCGCGTGAGACGCCTGAGATCAGCGAGCGTGCGCGCAGCGCCCCTCACCGGAGCCCCAGAAGTTCGTTTGCCAGCCAGCGGGCGAGGAACCCCTCTTCGCCCCCATGAGCGATCACTGTGTGGCGGTCCGTGCCGGGTATCGGCATGAGCCAGTCCGTACCGTCGAACCGGACGACGTACATGCGCGCGTTGTGGATTGCGCGGACCTCGCCCGCCTGGTCTCCGTCCATCGCGGCCACACCACGCCTACGGATGGCGGAGTGAAGCGCGAGGACGGCGCGCTCTACCGCGCCGTCTGCGGGGGTGGTGTCTGTGGTCATGGGTACAGCGTGCGTCTGCAACCGCGACTTGCACAGCGTTCGACAGGTTTCCTTGATTCCTCGGCTGCGCGTGACATGGTGGCGTTACGATCCGGGATATGACAGGACAGGACTTTGCACAGACCCTCACTCGGTACCGGGAAATTGCAGGATTGACGCAATACCAGCTTGCAAAGAAGGCACAGACGTCCGCGTCTTCGGTCTGCCGTTGGGAGGGCCGTGCAGCCCTCCCAAAGCGGAAGAACGCGGAGCTACTTGACAAGGCGTTTGATGCCCGGGGGAAGCTGTTCGCTGTGTGGCGTACCGCCGCTGGTGGGAAGTCAGTACCGGAGTGGGACGCGGACGTTGCCGAGCTAGAAGCATCCGCTGTCAGCGTGGAATGGGTTTGTCCGCTCCCAGCGGTCCCGGGCATCCTGCAATCACCGAAGTACGCTCAGATCGTCTACGAAGAAGCTCAACCGTTCCTGCCTGCGAAGGAACACGAACGGTTGGCGAAGCTCCGTTGTGAGCGCATCGACCAGGTTCCCGACCTGCGTGTGACGGCGGTGTTCCCAGTGGCCGCGTTGACGACGTTCCCGGAGAACGCGCGCAAGGAGCAAGCCGCACATCTGTTGAAGCTCACAGAGTCGGGGCGGGTGCGGGTGCTGGTCATCCCTGACGGGACCCTGTTGGTGGGCCTTCCTTCCCCGCTGTTGGTGTTCAGGATGCGGGATGGTTCTACTGTGGCGTCTAGCGATCACGCAAACGGCAACCGCGTGTACCGCGATGGCGAGGGGCTGGAACGATTGGCGGAACTGGTGAAGCGGTTCATGCAATCCGCTCTCCCCGATCGGGAGTCCCGGAAAGTTTTGGAGGAGCTACGTTGAGTGACTGGTTCAAATCCAGCTACAGCAGTACAAGTGGTCAGTGTGTCGAGGCTCGCGAGACCCCCGCAGGTGCGGACGTCCGCGACACACAGAACCGCGACCACGGCCACCTCAGCTTTGATCGTGCGGAGTGGCTCGCCGCCCTGCGCGTTGCAGCCCGAGACGCCTAGACCCGTACGCAGTCCGGGGCACGACCCCGAACGCAGGATGACCCCGGACGCCGAGAGCGACCGGGGTCTTCCTGCACAGGAGGAAGCCAGGCGTTCGAGATCGGCAAGATTTTCTGCGAGTGGCGGGTTGTCACTGTTCAGAGCCTTGCCGCGTGCCGGTCATTGTGGTCCTGGCCGTCAACGGTGTGCCGCTGCGTGTCGCACGCGCGGCACACGCAAAGCCCGAACATGGCGCGGTAGTCGGCAAGCTGTGCCGCGTCTTCGGCTACTTCTGCCGCGACTTCAGGGGCATCTGGCCACACCTCGCCCGCGTGGCGAAGCAGGATGTTGACGACGTTGGTCGTGTCCGTGTCGCGGTACTCGCGGTACTCCGCCTCGCTGGTCGCTTCGGCCGCACGGGCAAGCATCCACGCGCGTGCCTCGCGGTGCTGGTCGGCAACCGACTCCGGACGCAGCCGGAGCGTCTCCACGGGCGGAAGCTTGGGCCGGGGTCGGCGACGGCGACTCACGCGATTTCACCGGCTGCCCGGTGACGTCCCCAACGGGCGTCCGCCGCGCGCTTCGCTTTGAGCGATACGGAATCGTCCGTCGCGGCACCCGTGCCCGTATTGCCGTCCTCCAACGGCAGGCACTCCGCCCACACACGGTCAGCGTGAGTCCGTAGCGCGCGTTCCTCGGAGAGCAGTGGATGCGCGACCAGTTGACCGGCAGAGCCGGGGATCATCAGGCCATCGTTGGCCACCTGCGCGGCGCACTGATCTGCCCTAGCCAGCATCGCGGCGACGGTCGCGACCCTTTGGGAGATCGTTTCGTCTGTCTCCGCGACGGTTTCCAGCGCTCCGACCAGGCGGGCGCGTATGTCTTCGTAACTCATTGTGTCCTTTCAAGCACGCCGCCCCAAAAAACAGGGGACTCGACAATGCGTGCGGCGCGGCCGAGTAGCTAATACCCCCCGCTGGTCTCCCCCTGGTCGCGGGGGGCATCCCCCACCCCCTCGCGGTCAGAGTTCGCCGCGCGGGTGAGGTTCGGGGTCGCGAGCGCGGCGCGAGCGGAGCGCGACCGAACACGCACCGATCACAAGCGACCTCGCAGCGACCAGCAGCACGCGAGGCCACGCACCGCGAGTTGCGCAGGCGGAGCAGAGCCACTCCAGCCGCGAGGCGACAAACACGAGAGCGGCACTCGCGCCCTGGTCACGGAGACGATCGAGCACCAGGACGTGAACCCTCCGCGCGAGGCAACTCACACAAGCACAACGCACATGCGAGGGCACGCCCAGCCGTTCCGGTGACAGGGGTGGGATACGACGGTGGGGTGCCCGAGCACGGGGGGACATAGCTCAGGCCCCCCTGTAGGACAGGTGGGGGCTTGAGGCAGAAGGAGCGTGGTCAGACACCGGACGGGAGGGAGAACGCCATAACGCGACGCTCGTCAAGCAAGGTCGCACCCACGAACACGGACATGAGGGAGACCTCCGCGCGACGCGTGATGTCGAAGTCCTGGAGGTATCGCATAGACCACCCGTTGTGGGTTTCCGTCGCGGCGTACCCGGCACCCTCAGGTACACCGGGCGCACGAGTGGCGAGGGCGAATCCTTCGGGAGTGAAGGCCACCGCGCCGGAGACATAGGGCGAGACCACGATGTCGAACCCAAGAAGCTTTGTCAGGAAGCCGCCCTCAAGGACATCCCCACCCCCGGAAGCAGCAACGTCCTGCAACGCGGGCAGCGCCAAGAGCACCTCAAGCACATCCGGGCCAATCGCCATGGTGCGCCCCGGAAGGTCGATCTCGCGGCGCGTAAACTCGGCTGCAGCCCGAACAAAAGCACCCAGCGGGTTCGTAGGAGAGATTTCGAGGGTGGAATCGGTAACAGCGGTGTTCATGACCCCCGCGATAGCCTGTTCACAGAACTTGGCAACGCCGGAAGCTTGAGGCTGTAGCACCTGCTTTCCAAAGTCGATGACGTTAAGCGCCATTTCCTGATCAGTGAGCGCGACCGCGCTATAGGCCTCTGCGGTGATCTCCACAGGAACGGTTGACTCATTGATATCGGTATAGACGGTGTTCTGCCCCATGCCGTTGGTCGCGGAAATAGTTTTCGGAATGCGCACCTGGACAGTGGCACCCGTGCCACCGCCGAAGTGCTTTTCGGAGTCGCGATGAACGCGCTTTCCGAGAACGGAGTTCGCTTCGAGGAGCCCTAGGGCACCGCCGATAGCCTGCGACACGGGGAAGGAGTTGGCCATTTTTGACCCCAATCAACGAGAAAGCACCCCCGAACTTTACGCGGAGGCAGACAAAAGGAGGAGGGTTAGCGTGCTCGAATGGCTGCGGCGATGTCGCGAGGGTCGTCCTCAAGCGGTTCGCCAGTGATCAGCATGGTTTCGAGAAGTGCGGCGTATTGCCGCCAGGCACTCATGGAATCGGTTGTCGCGGGTTTCCTTGGCAGGGAGGCAGGCTCAACGCCGCGTGATTCACTGGCCATTGCGGACCGCCTTGGCGAAACCCTGCGGGTCTTCTGCGGGCATACGTCGCGTCATCCTGTGAAGAAGCGCTGTGGTGACTTCGCGGAGGTACTGGAATTCGCCTGCGGCGATAGTTTCAAGCTCTGGGGGGAGCATGATGGTTCCGTCTCCCCTGTCATCACCAGCTGTCATTAGCGGTCACCGGCCGGAACGTAGCGCGCCTGGAAGTCCGGGTAAGTCCGTGCGAATGAATCGCGTACGTCGATCAGCTCCGGGGTGTTCTTCGTGTCGCGACGATGAGCGGTGCTGTGCACGGCGTACGACAGAGCGTCAAGGGTTCGGGTGTACAGCTCGAAAGTCATCGGATTCCCTTAGGTAGATTGCCCGGCAAGAGTCGCCCGGCCCTTCCCTTCGGTTATCCGGATCAGTGCTCGCCACTTCACTTCTGAACCCAAGACACAAGAAAGCACCTCAGATTAATCCTGAGGGACTTTCTCGGAATATTCAAACTTCCCCTTGGGGGCGACCCTGACAAACGCGCTATGGCCACTACAGCGCCACTTGGGCGGGAGTTGTCTCTGCGGCGCGGTTCGCGGGCGGGCAGCGCGTGGCCTCGCGGGCAGATGCGCCCCCAGTGCACCTCGCGGGCGAGCGCGGAGCGGCTCCGGCAGGGCGGGCGAGTGTAGAAGTGTCGATTTGAAGGAGACTTCTGTATTCCCTTAGAAGTTTCTATAGGATTACGAGATCCACATACAAAACTACACTCCTACACTCTTCCAACATCATCCCAGTTCAGGGAGTCGCCCGCTCCGCCGCGAGGAGCTCACACCACCGCGACCCCACGAACCACGTCCCGTCCTTCCGCCTGCCCTCTGCGACCCCGGAAACCGTCCGGACGTGCGGCACGCGGGGACAGGTGACAGTTTTCTAAGCTGCGTCCTCAAGCGCGGCCACCTCTGGCGACTCTGCCCACCATGCCGGACCGTTGATCTCCACGTGCACCCGTGAGGGGTCGAAACGGCGAGGTGTTCCAGGCACGTAGGGCGATACGGTGACCGACACTCCGAAGTCTCGGAGCAGTTCGTTGCGCCCGGGGGTTCCTCTGCGCTTCCATTCCTCCGCGATGGTGCGCCCCGTGGGGACGTAGGTGACTCCTACCGGGATCGCTGCTTCCGCCTGTAGCCCCTTGAGCTTTGTTTCCAGCGCTGCCAGTTGGCGGAGTGCAACCCCCGCAGCGTGTCCGTCCGGGGCGAGGTATGCGAGGTTCGCGGCAAGGTGTTCGATCGCGCTTTCTGTCTCGCGTAGTTCCTGCGACACGTTGCGCCCGCCCGTGGGAGCTTCCCTCATAAGGTCGAACCGGCCTAGGACTTTGAGAAATTCGGCTTCGACGACCGATTCAAGCCCTTTCGCTTTGATGCCGTTTCCCTTGTGCCCGCCGCGCTTCGCTCCCGTACCGCAGATGTACAGAGCAAAGTCCGATCCTCGGGCCGTGCGTTGCTGCCGGTACATGAGATCACCGCAGACTGAACACCGCGCCACGTGCAACAGCACGGACTTACCAGAGCGTTCAACCCCCGCGCCCCGCGACCTCGCCGCCAGCTTCGAGTGAATCGCCGCGAAGGTGTCCGCGTCCAACAGTTCCGGACCTACCTGCTGGGGCTCGCCGTTGTCGTCCAACACGGGGCGGAGCGTCTTCGTTTTCCGGCGGGTATCGCCGGACGGGTCCGCCTGCAAGAGCCACCCGCGCAGGGCGGGCGAGGTCATAACTTCCCGAAGCGTGGTGGTCGACCACTTCGTCTTTTTAGCTTCGCGCCCGTCGCGTAGGCGGGTGAGGTCTGCGGGCGAGGGAACCGCGCGGGTGTTGAGGTCATGGGCAAGCCCGGTCAGTGACTCGCCGTCCTCCAGCACGCGACGCAGGCACTCGCGGATGATGGCTTCGGACTCGGGGTCGATGTCTAGGAACGCGCCACCGTCGCGGCGGATGATCCGGTATCCGTAGGGTGCGGCTCCGCCCAACCATCTCCCCTTGGTTCGGAGCTTGGCCTTGTTTTCCAGGACGCGCGTCCGGATCATGTCGCGCTCGTACTCCGCGAACGCGGACAGCACATGCACGATCAGGCGCGAGGTTTCGGGAGCGAGGGTGCCGTCCGCAGTGACCAGGGTCGCCCCTGTGTCGTCTCCAGCCTTGAGCAGCCGCGAGAACTCCAGGACGCTCCGCGCGTAGCGGTCGAGCTTTGCGGCGAGGACATAGGCTGCGCGCGGCATGTGGGCGAGGACCTTCGCCATGCCCTCGCGATCCTCTAGGCGCGATGCTCCGGACACGTCGACGTCCTCCGCGATGAAGAGCACCTCCCAGCCTCGCGCGTCCGCGTATGCGCGGCACGTGGCTATTTGACTCTCTACGGACACGGACGCGTCAGAGTCACGAGACAGGCGCACATAGATGATGACCAGGGGCTTTGACACGGTGGCGCTCCCACGGGCAGAGATCGGGTTCCCTCCGGTTGTCCGGGTGGGAACGGGGATCGCTCGCCTATGTGTGGTTAAGCGCAACTTCCGGGGTGAGGTGCGTTGTGTCCTCCTGCGTCTGGCAGGCTTGAGGTCACAGGTTTTCCCAGGAGAGATGGGTTGCAATGAGTGAGTTCCGTATCGAGCACGACTCGATGGGTGAGGTCCAGGTCCCGGCCAAGGCCAAGTGGCGGGCCCAGACCCAGCGTGCCGTCGAGAACTTCCCGATCTCGGGCCAGGGGCTGGAGAACGCCCACATCGCCGCGCTCGGCGAGATCAAGGCCGCGGCCGCCAAGGTCAACGCCGAGCTCGGCGTGATCTCCGACGACCTCGGCAAGGCCGTCCGTGAGGCCGCCCTGGAGGTGGCCGACGGCAAGTGGAACGACGAGTTCCCGATCGACGTCTTCCAGACCGGTTCGGGCACCTCCAGCAACATGAACACCAACGAGGTCGTGGCCACCGTCGCCAAGGAGCGCACCGGCCTCGACGTTCACCCGAACGACCACGTGAACGCCTCGCAGTCGTCCAACGACGTGTTCCCGTCCTCCATCCACATCGCCGCCACCTCGGCCGTGCAGAACGAGCTGATCCCGGCGCTGCGCCACCTGGAGGGTGAGCTCACCCGCAAGTCGGTCGAGTTCGCCTCGATCGTCAAGAGCGGCCGCACCCACCTGATGGACGCCACCCCGGTCACCCTGGGCCAGGAGTTCGCCGGGTTCGCCGCGCAGGTCCGCTACGGCGTGGAGCGCCTGGAGGCCGTCCTGCCGCGCGTGGCCGAGCTGCCCCTGGGCGGCACCGCCGTCGGTACCGGCATCAACACCCCGGAGGGCTTCTCCGCCCGGGTCATCGCGGAGATCGCCGCCAACACCGGCCTGCCGCTGACCGAGGCCCGCGACCACTTCGAGGCGCAGGGCGCCCGTGACGCCCTGGTCGAGCTCTCCGGCCAGCTGCGGACCATCGCGGTCGGCTACTGCAAGATCGCCAACGACATCCGCTGGATGGGCTCCGGCCCGACCACCGGTCTCTCCGAGATCTTCCTCCCGGACCTCCAGCCGGGTTCGTCGATCATGCCGGGCAAGGTCAACCCGGTCCTGTGCGAGGCCATGCTCCAGGTCTCCTCGCAGGTCGTCGGCAACGACGCCGCCGTGGCCTTCGGCGGCGCCTCCGGCAACTTCGAGCTCAACGTGCAGCTGCCGATGATCGCGCGCAACGTGCTGGAGTCCATCCGTCTGCTGGCCAACGTCTCCACGGTCTTCGCGGACCGTTGCGTGGCCGGGATCCGGGCCAACGAGGAGCAGTGCCGCGTGTACGCGGAGTCCTCCCCGTCGATCGTCACCCCGCTCAACCGGTACATCGGCTACGAGGAGGCCGCCAAGGTCGCCAAGCAGTCGCTGGCCGAGAAGAAGACCATCCGCGAGGTCGTGCTGGAGCGCGGCTACGTGCGCGACGGCAAGCTCACCGAGGAACAGCTCGACGCCGCCCTCGACGTCCTCAAGATGACCAACTCGCAGCAGTAGTCGTCGGCACGGGTCCACGGGACCCCCGGGGCACCTCGCGGAAGCGGGGTGCCCCCTCGTGCGTCACCTCACCGTTCCGATCCGGAACCGGCGGCCGAGCCGTCGGAACCTTCCCCCTACCGTGGACATCGGACCAGTAGTCCGAACTTCACGCACAGAGCCCGCTCCGAGAGGGCGACAGATGTCGAGTAACAGCCAGCCGACCATCGCGAACCGCTACGTCCTGCTCCGTGAGCTGGGCCGTGGCGGCATGGGGATCGTCTGGGAGGCGCACGACACGGCCCTGGACCGGGTCGTGGCGATCAAACAGGTGCTGCTCCCCGGCCACTTCACCGACGCCGAGCGCTCCGACGCGCACGCGCGGGTCCGCCGCGAGGCCCAGTCCGCCGCGCGGATCAACCACCCCACCGTCATCACCATCCACGACGTCTTCGAGTACGAGAACGACCCGTGGGTGGTCATGGAGCTGGTCGAGGGCGGTTCGCTCCAGGACCTGCTCGGCAACTCCGGCGCCCTGCCGCCGGAGGAGGTCGCCGACATCGCGGAGTCGCTGCTCAAGGCGGTGCGGGCGGCGGACGCGGCGGGTGTCCTGCACCGGGACATCAAGCCGGGCAACATCATGATGTCCGCCGACGGGCGGGTCATCCTCACCGACTTCGGGATCGCCACCATGGAGGGCGGTCCGGCCATCACACGGACCGGCGCGCTGATCGGTTCTCCGGAGTACATGCCGCCCGAGCGGCTGGAGGGCGGCCCGGCGGAGCACCGGGGCGACCTGTGGAGCATCGGCGTCACGCTGTACGCGGCCGTGGAGGGGAGCTCCCCGTTCCGCCGCGACTCCATCACCGCCGCGATCGCCGCGGTCATCTCCGCGCCGCTCCCTCCGATGACGCGGGCCGCGTGGCTGGAACCGGTGATCACCGGGCTGCTGGAGCGGGACCCCGACCGGCGACTCACGGTGGAACAGGCCCTGGACCTGCTGCGGCGGTGCCGTGACGGGGAGGGCCGGGCCCCGGCGGGGGCCGCCGGTGCGCCCGGTGCGGCGCTGGGTGCCGCCGCCGTGAGCGGCCCGCAGACCCCCCACGCGGCCGCGCATCCCTCCGGCGGCTACTACGGGCAGGGTTCCTATCCCGGCCACGACCGGGCGCGGTACACGCAGGCGGTCGGCTCGGTCGGGTACGGCGGCCACGGCGTGGGCGGTCACAGCGGCCCCCAACCGGCTGCGGCGCACGGCGCGGGGGTCCCGGCCAAGGGCAGGCGCGGCTGTGGTCTGGGCGCCGCGCTGGCGGCGGGCACGCTGGTCCTGGCGGTGCTGCTGGTCGGCGGCCTCGTGGTGGCGCTGTCCATGCGCCCCTCAGGGCCTCCTGACGCGTCCCAGCCCGAGGTGTTCGAGCCCGGACGGGCGGAGAGCCGCGAACAGGTCGAGGACACTCCGGAGAGCGACATCCGGGTGGACGGCACTCCGCCCGAGTACGACGAGGACGCCCTCCAGACCTTCGACTCCGAGTGGTTCTCGATCGCCTACCCGGGCGGCTGGTCGCCCGACGACAGCAGGATCTCCGAGTCCATCGCCGTCTTCGTCGCTCCGGGCATGGAGCACGAGGTCGTGGTGGAGGGCTGGGAGGAGACCGAGTTCACCGGCACCGCCGAGCAGTTCCTCGCCCAGACCAGCGGCGGCACCGACATCGAGGAGGCCACCAGCGGCTACGCGCAGCACGACTCCGAGAACTTCGACCGGGACGACTTCGAGGGCGGTCTGGCGGGGCTGGACGTCGCCATGGTCGAGGCCGACCTGGTCAACACCAACTGGGGTCAGCAGGAGCGTCGGCTCTGGGCGTACGCGGTGGTCATGGAGCAGGGCGACCACCGGGTGTTCTACCTGGTGAGCGTGAACGTGCCCCTGGCGGAGGCGGACGACTTCGACAACGTCCACGAGGACGTGATCGAGACCTTCACCCCGCACAAGTAGGTCCGCACGGCGGCCACCGCCGGGCACGGGAACGGCCCCGCGCACGGGTGCGCGGGGCCGTTCCCGTGCTCGGGCGGGCCTCGGGCCGGGATGGCACCCTGGGCCCATGAGCGACGACAGACGGATCACCTGGGAAGGGTTCTTCAACACCCGGGACCTCGGCGGCCTCCCCACCCGCCACGGCCGCACCACCCGTCACGGAGCCTTCGTCAGATCCGCTGACCTGCGCTTCGTCACCGCCGAGGGTTGGCGGGCCGCCCACGACGCCGGTGTCCGCACCGTCGTGGACCTGCGCAACCCGGACGAGATCCGACCGGTCCGGGGTGAGGGCGCGACCAGGGCGGGCGGGTCCGCCTCCTTCACGGCGCCCACGGACGCGACCCCTCCCCCACCGGAGACGCGACGCGTCGAGGTACCCATGGACGACGTGGAGGACGTCGTGTTCTGGCGGGAGGTGAACCACGGAGGGCTGAACGGGAGCCCCCTCTACTTCCGGCCCTTCCTCGACCGCAAGGCGGACCGGTGCGCGGCGGTGGTCACCGCGCTGGCCCGGTCCGGGCCCGGGGGCGTCCTCTTCCACTGCGGTGCGGGGCGTGACCGCACCGGTCTGGTCTCCCTGCTGCTGCTCTCCCTGGCGGAGGTCGAGCCCGAGGCGATCGCCGACGACTACGCGCTCTCCACCGACGCCCTCGGTCCGCTCTTCGCCGCCTTGGGCCAGGCCGACCAGGCTCCGGTGATCGCGTCACTGCTGGCCGCGCGCGGGCTCACACTCCGCGGCAGTGTCCTCGACGTCCTCGGGGACCTCGACGCACGGACCCTGCTTCTGGAGGCGGGGGTCGCCCGGACGGACCTCGACCGGGTTCGGGGGATGCTGCTGGACTGACGGGGCGCGGACAGGGGAACGGCCCCGCGCACGGGTGCGCGGGGCCGTCCTCGTTCGGGGGATTCGGGGGGGCCGAACGGGTGCCGGATCAGTACCAGCCGACGGACTGGGAGTGCGCCCAGGCGTCGCAGGGGGTGCCGTAGCGGTCCTTGATGTAGCTCAGGCCCCACGAGATCTGGGTGGCGGGGTTGGTACGCCAGTCCGAGCCGTGGGAGGCCATCTTGTCGCCGGGGAGCGACTGCGGGATGCCGTAGGCGCCGGAGCTGGGGTTCTGCGCCTGGTAGTTCCAGTTGCTCTCCTTCTCCCACAGGGGCTCCAGGCAACTGTCGAACTGGTCGGCGCCCCAGCCCTCGGCGGCGACCATCTGGCGGGCGATGCCCTTGGGGTCGCCGGAGAAGACCGGCTCCTCGTCCGCTTCCTCCTCTTCCTCTTCCTCTTCCTCCTCGATGTCGCTGCCGCTGGCCTGGGTGGACTGCACCCCCTGGCCGTTGGCGGCGTCCCTCTGGCTCAGCGCTTGCTCGCGGAGCTCCAGGAGTTCGTCCTCTGTCAACTGTTCCGAGGCGGCGAAGAACTCGTCGCCCTCGGTCTCGGTGTCGGCCGCGGGTTCCTCGGACCTCGGCACGGCGGCGCTGGCCGCCACGTCCGGGTCCACACCGTCGTCCGCGAACGCGGAGACGGCGAACGTCGCACCGGCGACCAGGGTCGCCGCACCGACCGCCGCGGTACTACGCAGCGACATTCGGTTGAGTAGCACGATTGCCTTTCCCAAAAGGGGGTTAATGGCAGGGAAAAACCTATTAATACCAGTTGTTGGCCTGCGAGTGGGACCAGGCGCCGCACGGGTTCCCGTAGCGGTCCTTGATGTAGCTCAGGCCCCACGAGATCTGGGTGGCGGGGTTGGTACGCCAGTCCGAGCCGTGGGAGGCCATCTTGTCGCCGGGGAGCGACTGCGGGATGCCGTAGGCCCCGGAGCTGGAGTTCTCCGCCGTGTGGTTCCAGTTGCTCTCCTTCTCCCACAGGGGTTCGAGGCAGCTGTGGAACTGGTCGGCGTCCCAGCCCTGGTCGAGGACCATCTGGAGCGCGATCTCCTTGGCGGAGCCCGCCGGGACCGGGGTGGCGGGTGCGGGATTTCCGGACGAACCGGAACCCGCGGAGGAACCGGGGTCGGGGGTCTCCTCCTCGGGTTCGGGCTCGGGCTCGGCGATCTCCGCGCCGGTGCCGCTGGCGGACTGGACGGCCCGCTCGGCCGCGGCCCGCACGTCGCCCCGGCCCTGCTCGCGCTGGCTCTCGCGCTCGTCGTCGTCGACGGCGGGAGGGCTCGCGAAGAACTCCTCCTGCGGCGGCTCGGGCCGTTCCAGGGGGGTCGCCGCCGAAGCGGCCTGTCCGGGGTCGAGGTCGCCGGTCCGCGCGAAGGCCGAGACGGTGAACATGCCGCCCGCGACCAGTGCCGCGGCTCCGACCGCGCTCATCTGGCGCAGCGAGATCCGGTTGACTATCAAGATCGCCCTTTCACGTTGACGCACGCGTGTCCTGGAGTGGGATCTCGCGTGGTGTGGGTCGCCGCCGTGGGACCGCGTGGCCCGTCGTGTCCGCCGTGGAGGGGACGGAGTCGCCGTTCGACCGTCCACGGAGAGGGGCTCCCACACGGGAGGGGGTTCTCGGTGCAGCGCACTCAGCCTGCATCATCGTCACGGTGAAGTAACGCCAGTTTTACCGTGTCCTGACTCACATCACGGAATGTGCGGAGTTTGCGCGCCTCTGACCTGCAAGGGAACACAAAGAGTCAGGGCCGACTCGCTGCCCCCGGCCTGTGTCACTCGTCTCCGCCACAGCCCGGGGGAGACCGAGGTCACCGAGTGCCCGGGGACCGCGCGCCGTCGACTGAGTACCCGTACGGATGCGCCGCGCCGGGTCCGCGAGGAGCATGGCCGGTATGAACGCCCATGGACTCCCCCAGCCAGCCTCCGGCGCGCCCCGTCACTGCCCCGACTGCGCCGTTCCCCTCGGCCCCTCCGGCCGGGCGTGCCCGCGCTGCGGGCTCAGCCTCGTCGGGCCTACGGCGCAGCGCCTGTGGTGGATCGACACGGAACTGGAGACGCTGCGCGGACGGGAGCGGGCGCTCTCCCAGGAACGCCCCCACGTCCTGGGCCGTCTTCGACGGGAGTCCGCGGAACCGGCCCACCGCGCGAGACCCGTGCCGGTTCCTCCAGCCCCCGCGTCGGTCGGGCCTCCCTCCGCCCGCCAGCCGTCCGCCCCGGGGCCCGCGCGGACCGCCGAGGTGAGCCAGCGTTCGGCCCAGAACGTCATCCTCGGCCTCGGCGGCCTCCTCATCGGCGTCGCCGCCCTGGTCTTCGCCATCTGGACCTGGAGCGACATGAGCACCGGCACCCGCGCCGGCGTGCTCGGTCTGACCACCCTGACCTTCGCCGGGCTGGCCCTGCCGCTGCACCGGCGCGGGCTGCGCGCCACCGCCGAGACCTTCGGATCAGTGGCGGCCGGGCTGCTCTGCGTCGACGCGCTCGCGCTCTGGCTGCTGAGCGACCAGATCAGCAACGGTCCGGGGTACACCGCCGCCGCGCTCGCGATCATGAGCGCGCTCCTGCTGCTCTACCCCGCGCTGGTGCCGCTCCGTTCGCCCCGCGTGCTGGCGGCACTGTTCGCGCAGCCGGTGCCGGTGCTGCTGGTGGTCTCGCTGCCCAGCGACGGCAACCCCGGCTGGCTGATGGTGGTGGTCGCCGCGACCGCGCTCGCCGACCTCGTGGCCGTACGGGTCCTCGGTGAGCCACGCCCCGGTGTCCCGGTCCGTACGCTGCGGGCCTCCGCCGTGACCCTGTGGGTTCTCACCCTGGCCGTGACCGTTGTGGCCGTCCTCGCGGCCGTCACCTACTCCTCCGGACACGACCCGCTGGGCTGGTGGTCGATGGCGACCGCCCTGCTCCTGGCCGGGGTCGTCGGTCTGCTGCTCGACCGCTGGCGCCTGGGCGCAACCAGCCCGGGGGGCTGGTCCGGGTTCGCGGTGGTCGGTCTGGGTGCCCTGGCCCTGGCTCCGCTCGTGGCCGGTCCACCGCACCTCCCGGTGCTGCCCCGCCTGACCACCCTGCCGTGGAGCCTCGAACCGTCCGCGATGACGCTTCCCGCGCTGGAACTGCTCCAGCTGGAGCAGGCGAGCACCCTCCCCCCGCTGAACCTCGTCTACCTGGCCGGGATCCTGGTCGCCGCCGGGCTGGCCGTGGGGGCGGTGTGGACGCTGCGCCGCTCCGCCCTGCCGGTCGTCCTCTCCCTCGTCGCCCCGGCCATCCTGCTGGCGCTCCCGCTGCTCTTCGGACTGCCCCAGGTCGTGGCGGTGGTGTGGGCTCTCCTGGCCGGTGGCGCCCTGGTGCTGGGCTCCGCGCTCCTGGGTCGGTGGACCGGCGCGGTCCCGGTGGTGAGCGGGACGCTCACGCTGGTCACCGGCCTGGTCTGGGCGCTGCCCGAGCGGTACACGACCCTGGCGGCCGTGCTGATGCTGGCCGCCACCGCACTGGTCTGCGCGATCGGGGCCCGCCGGTTCTCCGCCGACGGGACCCGGCACGAACCGGGCGGCCGGGCGGCGACGCTCTTCATGGGCGGCATCCTGCTGTGGGCCCTGGCCCTGGTGGTCGGTGTCGCCTTCCTGCTCGGGAACCGGGGCGCGGACGGCACGGTCCAGGCCCACTGGTGGCTGCTGACCGCCGCCGCCCTGCTCTCGGGAGCGACCGCCCTGACGCTGGGCCGGGTCCTGCCTCCGGCTCCGTCCGGGAGCGGCGGGGACGTGCGCTCCGACCCGCGTCGGCTGTTCGGCGTGGTGGGTCTGGCGCTGCTGTCCTCGGCCCCTCTGCTGGCGCTGCCCGGGAACGTCCCGGCACCGCCCCTGCTTCCCGCCACGGTGCCGTTGTCGGCCCCGTCCCACGCCCTGTGGGCTCCGGCGCACGTGGTGCTCGGGGTGCCCGCTCAGGCCGGTCTCCTCGCGACTCTGGGCGTGCTGGTGGCCGGTGCCCTGGTGGCGGGGCTGGTGGCCGTCATCGACCGGCACCGCTTCCCGGCCGGTGCCGCGCTGGTCGCGCCACCGACCCTGGTCCCGCTGCCGGTGCTGCTGGGGGCGCCCTTCCTCGTCGCGGTGGTGTGGACGGCGCTGGTCGGCGCGGCCCTGTTCCTCTGGACCCACCGGCTCCGGTCCTCGCTCGCCTGGCTTCCCGGGGTGAGCGGTCTGGCCACGATGCTCCTCGGGCTCGGCTGGGCGCTCCCTCAGCAGTACGCCGCGCTGGTCGTCCTGGTGCTGCTCGCCCTCACCGCGCTGGTCTCCGCGCGGCTGCGGCACCGCCTGGACCCCCGCGTACCGGACTCCCCCGAACGGCTCGTGCACCGGCTGACCCTGACCGCGTGGGCCCTCGCCCTCACGACCGGCCTCGGTCTCCTCGTCGCCTTCGCCGTGGTGGGAACCTCCGACCAGCCGTCCGCGTGGCTGCTGGCCGCCGCCACCCTCGTGCTGGGCGCGACCGCGCTGGTACTGGGCCGCACGGACCGCGAGCGGCGGGAGCGGCCGACGGGGCGGGAGCGGCCCCTCTCCCCGTTCTCCTTCGGTGTTGTGGGCGTGCTGCTGCTGGCGCTGGTCCCGTTGCTGGCGGGCCCGCGCGGGCTCCCGGCGCTGGCCCTGTTCTCCCGGTCCCACCCCGTCGGAGGGGCGCCGCTCTCCGCCCTGCTGGAGCCCGCCCACGTGTTCGTGGGCCTGTCCGGACCGGACGACGCCCGGGGCGCGCTCACCGTCGCCGTGGGGCTGCTCACGGCCGGGGCGCTGGCCCTGGTCACGGTCCGCCTCGTGGACCGGACGCTGCTGGTCCCGGTCGGTGCTCTGGTGGCGCCCCTCACCCTGCTGCCGCTGCCGGTGGCGCTGGGCCTGCCCTTCCTGGTGGCCCTGCCGTGGACCCTCCTGGTCGGCGCCCTGCTGCTCGCCGGGTCCGCGCTGCTGCGCGAGGGCCGGGTCGCCTGGATCCCGTGGGCGAGCGGCCTGTTCTCGCTGGCTCTCGGGCTGAGCTGGGCGCTCTCGGAGCGCCACACCACCGTGGCGGTCCTGATGGCGTCGGCCGCGGTCCTGTCCGTGGTCACCGCGCTCGCCCGGACCAGGTTCGTGGCGATCGCCTCCACCTCGGTGGGCACGGCGGCCACCGGTGGTTTCGCCCTCGCGCTGCCGCTGGCCCTGGGCGCTCCGATCGAGTACGCGGTGCTCGCGCCGCTCGCCGTGGTCGCCGCCGTGGCGACGGTCGCCCCGCGTCTGCGCGAACCACTGGTGACGGCGGCCGAGGTTCCCGCCACCGCGTGGGCCGGGGTCACCCTGCTGCTCTCTGTCCTGCACGGCGGGCGCCCGGAACTGGTGGCCACGGCCCTGGCGGTGGTCGGGGTGATCAGCCTGGCCAGCGCCGTCCGCCCGAACCGCCGGTGGTACGCGGGTGTCGGAGCCGTGCTGATGTTCCTGGCCCTGTGGACCGCCCTGGCCTCGTGGGAGGTCACCGTTCCGGAGGCCTACACGGTCCCGCCCGCGCTCGCCTTCCTGGTGATCGGCTGGGAGTGGTCGCGCCGGGCCACCGAGGTTCCGTCGAGCTGGCTGGCCTACGGCGGCGGGCTGGCGCTGCTCCTCGGGCCGACCGTGTGGGAGGTCCTGACGGCGGACGCCATGGTCTGGCGGCTCCCGGCCGTACTGGTCGTGGGTCTGGCCGTCACCGTGTGGGGGCTGCGTGGGCGTCTGCTCGCGGCTTTGGTCCTGGGCGGCCTCGCGCTGCTCGTCACGTCGCTGCGGGCCTTCGGGCCGCCGCTGTGGGAGTGGGGCCAGCTGGCCCCCAACTGGCTGCCCTTCGCCGTGATCGGCGCGGCGTTGCTGCTCGTGGGCGCCCGCTACGAGGCCAGCCTCGCCCGCCTCAGGCGGGTCGGCCGGTACCTCTCCCGCCTTCGGTAGCGGCGCCGCACGGACGGGTGCGCCCGCCCCACGGGTCGTGGGGCGGGCGCACGCGTGCTAGGCCTCCAGCATCTCGGTGACGAGGGCGGCGATGGGTGAGCGCTCGGAGCGGTTCAGGGTCACGTGCGCGAACAGCGGGTGGCCCTTGAGCTTCTCGATCACCGCGACAACCCCGTCGTGGCGGCCCACCCGCAGGTTGTCCCGCTGGGCGATGTCATGGGTGAGCACCACCCGCGAGTTCTCCCCCAGCCGGGACAGCACGGTCAGCAGCACGTTGCGTTCCAGCGACTGCGCCTCGTCGACGATCACGAAGGCGTCGTGCAGCGAACGGCCCCGGATGTGCGTGAGCGGCAGGACCTCCAGCATCCCCCGGTCCACGATCTCCTCGATCACGTCCTCACTGGTCACGGCGGACAGGGTGTCGTGCACCGCCTGGCCCCAGGGCGTCATCTTGTCGTTCTCGGTCCCCGGCAGGTAGCCGAGCTCCTGGCCGCCCACCGCGTACAGCGGGCGGAACACCATCACCTTGCGGTGCTGGGCGCGCTCCAGGACGGCCTCCAGACCGGCGCACAGCGCCAGCGCCGACTTCCCGGTGCCCGCGCGACCGCCCAGGGAGACGATGCCGACGTCCGGGTCGGTGAGCAGGTCGAGGGCGACCCGCTGTTCCGCGCTGCGCCCCTTCAGACCGAACACGTCCCGGTCCCCGCGCACCACCTTCACCGACTTGTCGGCCTGCACCCGTCCCAACGCCTTGCCCTGCTCGGAGACCAGGACCAGGCCGGTGTGACAGGGCAGGTCCATGGCCTGCTCGATCTCGCTCTCACCGGCGGAGAACAGTTCGCCGATGTTGTGGGCGGGCACGTCCAGCTCCGCCATCCCGGTCCACCCGTGCTCGATGGCGAGCTCGGCCCGGTACTCGTCGGCCGGGAGACCGATCGAGGAGGCCTTGATCCGCATCGGCAGATCCTTGCTCACCAACATGACGGAGTTCTCGTCCGCACGCTCGGCCTGGAGGTTGCGGGCCACCGTGAGGATACGGGTGTCGTTGTCACCGAGCCGGAAACCCGCGGGCAGGATCGTCGGGTCGCTGTGGTTGAGCTCCACCCGCAGCGTGCCGCCCACGTCGTTCACCGGGACGGCCACGTCCAGGCGTCCGTGGGCGACCCTCAGGTCGTCCAGCCGACGCAGGGCGTTGCGAGCGAAGTACCCGAGTTCCGGATGGTGACGCTTGCTCTCCAGTTCGGTGATCACCACCACGGGGATGACGACCTCGTGTTCGGCGAACCGGGCCATGGCCATCGGGTCGGCGAGCAGGACACTGGTGTCGAGCACGTAGACGCGCGTGCCCTCTCCCGCCCCCGTTCCAGGGGCGGCGGGGGACTGGGTGTCGCGGTGATCGGTCGAGGAACTAGCCACTCGTTCTCCCCTTGGGCACCACGTGGGCGCCCTGCTGTCACGGGATCATGGAGGACCGGGACCAGGCCCACGAGGGCCGGGTCCGGCCCTCCTCTTCGACATCCCGCCGGAGCGGAGAAGATCAACGAGACGGGGCCTCCCGAACGGATGGACGAACGCCATCCGCTGTTGTCGACGCTACGCGGCCGAGAGCCCGTTTTCCAGGTCCCGTGCCCACCATCCGGTGAACTCCGCGTTACGGACCCGCCGTGGACAGACACGGCGCGCCCCGCGGAACGGGGGCGGGTGGAGACGAGGGTGCGGGGATCAGGAGCCGAAGCGCCGGTTGCGCGCGCCGTAGGCACGCAGCGCGCGCAGGAAGTCCACTCTGCGGAAGGCGGGCCAGAAGACCTCGCAGAAGTAGAACTCCGAGTGCACGCTCTGCCAGAGCATGAAACCCGACAGGCGCTGCTCACCCGAGGTGCGGATGAGCAGATCCGGATCGGGTTGTCCGCGCGTGTAGAGATGCCGAGCGATGTCCTCGATGTCCAGGCGCTCTGCCAGCTCCTGGATACCGGTGCCCTTGGCCGCCTCCTCCTGGAGGAGGGACCGAACCGCATCAGCGATCTCACGTCTACCTCCATACCCGACGGCGACGTTGACAACCAGCCCGGGGTTGCCGGATGTGGCCTCTTCCGCCTCTTTCAGGGCACGGGCGGTGGAATCGGGCAGCACGTCGAGCGCTCCCACGGGGCGCGTGTTCCACCCCTCCTGGCGCAGCCGGGCGATGGTCTCCTCGATGATGCGCACGAGGGGACCGAGCTCGGTCTCGTCACGGGTGAGGTTGTCCGTGGACAGCATCCACAACGTGACGACCTGCACACCGATCTCGTTGCACCAGCCGAGCACCTCGAAGATCTTGTTCGCCCCGGCCTGGTGACCTTGCTCGGCGCCCGGGAGACCGCTGCTCTTGGCCCAGCGCCGGTTGCCGTCCATGGCCACACCGACGTGCCTGGGAATCTCCTGGCTGGTCAGGCCGCGTTCGAGACGCCGCTCGTACAGCCAGTACAGGGGGTCACGGAGCCCCATTGGCGAAACCTCTCAGAGCTGGATCTTGGGACGGCGCACTCCTGTGACGGATGTGCCGACGGGGATTCCTCCAGAGTAGTTCGCCCGTGGGCGTCACGTCACGGCGAGCGATTTGCGCACGTGTTTGCGGCCCTGGTGGATGCGGGACTTCACCGTGCCGAGGGCGAGGTTCAGTTCGGAGGCGATCTCGTTGTAGTCCATCTGGCACAGGTCGCGGAGAACGAGGGGCGCGACCAGGTTGGGACGGTCCTTCTCCAGCTGGTCCAGTGCCTCCAGCAGGTCGATCCGCGAACCCGCGATGACGCTGGTGGTGCGCGGGTCCCGCTGGTGCGGCATGCGCTCGGCCTCGGTGGGGAACTCGGCCGACCGGCGCTTCATGGAGCGGTAGGTCTGACGGGCGGAGTTGGACACCACGGTGTAGAGCCACGTGGTGAAGAGGGAGTCGCCCTTGAAGCTGTCGATCTTGCGGGCGACCCGCAGGAGCGCGTCCTGGCAGGCCTCCTCGGCGTCCTGGCGGTAGGGAAGGAACCGGGCGCAGCGGCGCAGCACCTCGGGCTGGATGCGGCGCAGGAGGTCGTCCAGGGCCACGGCGTCGCCGTGCTTGGCGCGGCGCGCGAGCTCCTCCAGCTCCTCGTCGACGTTGCTGGCCACCCGACGTCGGGGGGTGGGGGTCTCCTCGTTCTCCGAGTTGTCACTACTGTGCATGGCTCATTCTCTTCCTGGCTTGCGACAGACGTCCGATCGTCCGTACGAGGGCGTACGCGCCCACTCGTGAGAGGGTCACACGTCAATGGGACGTCTATGAGCGCCGCTCGGCTCCCGCCTCGCGAATCCTGATGATCTCCGCCCCGGTGCACACGGCGCACGGAACTCGAAGGGCACCTCCAGTCTCCATGCCCCGAAGGCGTCGACGATACCCGGGGGAGGGGATCATATCCACGGAAGTCAACGTGAAGGCGCAGATGGTGTATTAGTGGGCAACGACCGCGTATTCACCCCCGACAGACCGAGGCGAAGATGAGCCAACCGGAGGCCTTCGGACGTTACCGCGTCATCAGGCGCCTGGGTTCCGGTTCCTTCGCCACGGTGTGGCTGGCGCAGGACGATCTCCTGAACTACCCGGTGGCCATCAAGGTACTCGCCGAGAACTGGGCGCACCAGATGGACATCCAGCACCGGTTCCTGGAGGAGGCGCGCATCCTGCGCCAGACCGACTCCACGTGGCTGGTGGCCGTGCACGACGTCGACGTGCTGCCCGACGGACGCCCGTACATGGTGATGACCTACGCCGACCAGGGCAGCGTCGCCGACCTCGTCCACCGAGGTCAGCTGCCCCTGGACGAGGCGCTGCGGCTGCTCACGGAGATCGGCCAGGGCATCACCGTGCTGCACGGCCACGGCACGATCCACCGGGACATCAAGCCCTCGAACGTGCTCCTCCAGTCCTCCCCCGTGGGTCAGCGGGTGCTGGTGGCCGACCTCGGCTTCGCGAAGGCGATCGACGAGGCCTCCGGCTTCACGGCCGCCGCCGGGACGCCCGGGTACATGTCCCCCGAGCAGAGCATCCCCGGCGGGGACCTGGACGTCCGCTCCGACGTGTACTCCCTGGGCGCGGTCGCCTACGAGCTCATCACCGGACGGCCGCCGTCCCGCCCGCCGGTGAAGGTCGCGCCTGGCCGGATTCGGCCAGGTTTGCCTCCGGCCCTGGACGAACTCATCCTGTCCGCGCTGTCGGTGGACCGGGAGAGCCGCCCGGCCGACGCGAAGACCTTCACCGACCGGGTCCGCGCCATCCGTATGGCGCCCAACGTGCCCGAGGACTCCTCCTGGTGGCGGCGCTACCGGATGCCCTGGCAGCGCGCGGGAGCCCTGGTCCTGGCCTGCGGTCTCCTTCTGGCCGGGGTGACCTCCTCCCTGGGCTCGCCGGGCATGGTGCTGACCACCGTGCGCGACTCCGCCCTGGAGATCCGGGTGAAGGTGCCCTCGGTGTGGGCCCGCGAGTTCCACACCGACCAGGCCTCCCGCGACTCCGTCGCCGAGGCGGGTGCCGGGCCCGGGCTGCTGGCCGCGACGGACGTGGACGACTGGCACTCCACCGACGTCCCCTCCTACGGGGTCTACGCGACGGTGGTTCCGGGGGCCCCGAACCTCGACTCCGTCGCCGACACCAAGCCGTGCCCCGGACCTCCCAAGGAGCGGGCGATCAACGACGGTGACTGGCAGGGCCTGGTCTGGGAGTGGACCGAGTGCAACGGCAGCGGGGCCTTCAGCTCCGTCGCCGTGCACCCGCCGGACACCCCCAAGACGGTGTACCTGGAAATCCGTCAGCCGGACTACCGCCCCGACGTCGTGGACGAGATCGTGGAGGGCATCGAAATCCTCTGACCCGGCTCCGGCCTTTCCCTTCGGGCGCGACTCCTCGAAAGAAAAGCTCCGCCGTGGCCGTGGCCTGCCGTTCGACCATTGCGAACGCCTCGGAGGACACCCGAAGAACGGGTGCCCTCCGAGTGCCTCGGGCGAATGAAGTTTATTTTTCAACCAAATGCCGGGCGATCACCTAAATCGTCAGCTGCGCCCTGAGTTCCTCCGGAGTGGTGACGGGGAGTTTGCAGACGAAGCCCTCGCAGACATAGGCGGTGGCCCGACCCCCGACGCGTACACGCTGTTCGAGGAGCGGCACTCCCCCGCTGTCCTCGCCGTCCCCACGGGAGAGCACCGTGCCCAGGGGCGCCGACCGCAGCACCGTGCGCACCAGTTCCTCGGTCTCCGGTGCGCCCGGCTCGCCCACCACGGCGACGGCACGCGGCCCGCTCAACAGGGCCTCCCCCGCCGCCAGGCCCCAACCGGCGAAGCGCGGCGCCTTCTCGGCCAGCAGCGGGACCACGCTCAGGGCCCCCTCCGCGGCGGCCCGGTAGCGCTCCCCGCCGGTCAGGGCCGCGTACGAGAGCAGCGCGGACGCGGCGGCGAACCGGCCCGAGGGGGTGGCGTTGTCCGTGGGGTCCTGCGGACGGCTGAACAGCCGCTCCGCGTCGTCGGCGGTGTCGAAGAACCCGCCCTCCTCGTCACCGAAGTGGTCCAGGACGGTGTCCAGCAGGCCCCCGGCCTCACGTACGTAGCGGGCCTCACCGGTCACGCCGTGCAGTGCGAGCAGCCCCTCCGCCAGGTCGGCGTAGTCCTCCAGCACTCCGGCGCCGGGCCCGGGGCGGCCGTCCCGCGAGGTGCGCACCAGCCGCCCGTGGGCCAGGTGGGCGCCGAGGACGAGGTCGGCCGTCTCCCGGGCGGCCCGGATCCAGTCGGGGCGTTCCAGGAGGGCGCCCGCCTCGGCCAGCGCGGCGATCGCCAGCCCGTTCCACGCGGCGACCACCTTGTCGTCGCGTGCGGGCGGGACCCGGTCCGCGCGGGCCCCGAGCAGTGCGGAGCGGACGCGGTCGTAGCGCTCGGGGTCGTCGGGGTCCGCGCGGAGCTGGAGCACCGAGGTGCCGTGCTCGAAGGTGCCCTGCGGGGTCACGCCGAACAGCTCGGCGGCCCAGGCTCCGTCCTCCTCCCCCAGGACCTCGGTGAGCTGGTCGGGGGACCACACGTAGTAGGTGCCCTCCTCACCCTCGCTGTCGGCGTCCAGAGCCGACGCGAACCCGCCCTCGGGGGTGCGCAGGTCGCGCAGCATCCAGTCGGCGGTCTCCTGGACCACCCTGAGCATGAGCGCGCGGCCGGCCCTCGCCGCGGGGTCGGTGCCCACCGGACGCCGGGACAGGCGGGTGTACGCGCGCAGCAACAGGGCGTTGTCGTAGAGCATTTTCTCGAAGTGCGGGACCACCCACGCGCCGTCCACCGTGTAGCGGGCGAAGCCGCCGCCGATCTGGTCGTACATGCCGCCCCGGGCCATGGCCTCGGCGGTCCCCCCGGCCATGAGCGCGGCGGGCGTGGGCTCGTCGGAGCTCTGGAACGGGAAGGTGCGCTCGTGCTGCGCGGTGAGGAAGGACAGCAGCATGGACGGCGGGAACTTGGGTTCGTCCCCGAACCCGCCGTTGACGACGTCGTAGTCACGGATCAGGGCCTGCACGGCCAGGTCCAGGTCCTCGGCGGTGGGCGGCGGGGAGCTGGCCAGGCGGCGCGGGGCGCCCAGCGCCTCCACCACGCGGCGCCCCTGGTCGAGGAGGTCGGAGCGCTGGTCCCGCCAGGCGTTGCCCACGCCTTCGAGGAGGCGCTGGAAGTGGTCGCGGGGGAAGTAGGTACCGCAGTAGAACGGTGCGCCGTCGGGAGTGGCGAACACGGTCATGGGCCAGCCGCCCTGGCCGGTCATGGCCTGGGTGGCCTCCATGTACACGGCGTCGACGTCGGGGCGTTCCTCGCGGTCGACCTTGACGTTGACGAACAGCGCGTTCATCCGGCTCGCGGTCTCGGGGTCCTCGAAGGACTCGTGGGCCATGACGTGGCACCAGTGGCAGGCCGCGTAGCCCACGGAGATGAGGAGGGGGACGCCCCGGCGGCGGGCCTCCGCGAAGGCCTCCTCACCCCAGGGCCACCACTCGACGGGGTTGTCGGCGTGCTGCAACAGGTACGGGCTGGTCGCGTCGCTCAGGCGGTTGGGCATGGTTCCACTGTGCCACTCCGCGCCCCGGGCGCGCGGCCCGCTCGCGTCGCCTCAGGAGGACAGGGTGATCTCCGTGCCCAGGCCACGCTCGCGGGCGGCGTCGAGCAGGAGTCGGCCGACGGCGGCGTCCTCCAGCCCGATGCCCACGGAGTTGAAGACGCTGACCTGCCGGTCCGAGGTGCGTCCGGGGTGCTGGCCGCCGACCACCCGGGCGAGTTCGAGGGCGCAGTCCTCGGCGGTGATCACGCCCTCGGCCACCGCGTGCGCGACGTCGCCCGACTCGTGCAGGGCGGCCGGGGTGGAGTCCACCACGAGGAGACCGGAGTCCCGGGCGGCGCCGAGGACGGCGGCGTCCACCTCGCGGTGGTCGTTCCGGGGCGGAGATCCCACCGCGTTGAGGTGCTGGCCGGGGCGCAGCCAGGCCCCCTCCACCAGCGGTTCCCGGGAGGGCGTCACCGTGCAGACCACATCGGCGGCGGCCACGACCTCGCGGGCTGAGGCGGCGGCGACCACCTCCAGGCCGGGGCACGCCTCGGCCACCGTGCGACGGAGCGTCTCGACCGTGGCGGCGGAGCGGGACCACACCAGGACCCGTTCCAGGTCGCGTTCGTCGGCAAGGGCGACGACGTGGGCGGCGGCCAGCGGTCCGGCGCCGACGACACCCAGGGTGTCCCAGTCCGGGCGGGCCAGGTGTCGGGTGGCCACGCGGGTGGCGGCGGCCGTGCGCAGGCGGGTGGGGACCGCACCGTCCAGGATCGCGAGGGGCGCGCCGGTCTCGGCGTCCGCCAGGACCACCACCGACTGCTGGGTGGGGAGCCCGCGCCCGCGGTTGCCGGGGATGTCGCTGAGGAGCTTGCTCACGGCCACCTCGCCGCCGAGGAGTCCGACCATCGGGACGAACTGGGGGTCGGCCCCGGGCAGGCGCGCGGGTTCCGCGTGCGGCTGCGCGGCCCGGCCCTGGGCCAGATCGGTGAAGGCGGTCTCCACGGCCTCGGCCACCTGGCGGGGCGTGACGAGTCCGGTGAGTTCGGAACGGGTGAGGATGAGCGTCATCGGTGCCTTCTCCGTGGGTCCACTTCCGTGCAATAGCGGTATACCACTAATCCCGGCACGGGTGCACCCTTCGGGCGGTGTCGGCCCGCGACACGGCGCGGGGCCTACCTCCGGGTACGGGTGCGGGTGACGTCCACCGGGTCGAACCGCTCCCACGTGTCGGCGACGGCCAGCGTGGGTTCGAGCCCGGCCGCGATGTGCGCTCGGTAGAGACCGGCGGCGCCGTCCCCGTCTCCGGCCTCGATCAGTTCGAGCAGGCGCACGTGCTCCTCGCGCTGCTCGCGGGTGTCACGGTGCTTGGTGAGGTGGAAGAGCCACTGCACGCGGGAGTCGAGCGGGGCCATCATGCGCTGGAGGAGGGGATTGCCGCAGGCGGCGACCACCGCCCGGTGGAAGCCCGCGTTGGCGGCTGCCGTGGCCGACTCGTCGTCCGCCTTCAACGCGTGTTCGGCGTCGTCGAGGAGGGCGCGCATCCGGCGCAGGTCGGCGTCGGTGCGCCGGGTGGCCGCCAGGCGGGCGGCCAGCGTCTCCAGCTCCTCGCGGACCTCGAACAGCCGGACGATGTCCTCACGGGACCAGCTGGCCACCATGGCGCCCTGCCGGGGCACCAGGACCACCAGCCCCTCCGCCTCCAGCAGGCGCAGTGCCTCGCGCAGCGGCACCCGCGAGACGCCGAGCTCGGCCGACGCCTCCCGCTCGGTGATCCGGTGCCCGGGAGGCAGTTCGAGGTCGATGATGCGCGACCTGAGCTGGTCGTGGACGCGGTCACGCAGGGAGGGGCTTCGGGAGGGCTCGGACTGCATCCCCCCATGGTAGGCACTGCCCCGTGCGGGGACGTGCCCGCCGAGTCCGCCCCCGCGGGTGCGCGGCGGGGGCGGGACCGGGGTCAGGCCCTGGTCGAGGAGTCCTCGCCGGAGGCCCCTCCGGCGGCGGCCTCCACCCCGGAGGTCGCCTCCTGACCGTCCTTCTCCGTCGTCTCCCCGGCCTCCTCGGACTCGGCGCGGGCCGAGACACCGCGCAGCTTGCCGACCAGGCTGCGCATCAGGAAGTACAGGCACACGCCGATCGCGAAGATCGCGAGGAAGCCCAGGACACCGGGTGTGACGGTGTCCTTGTTCAGCGCGAAGTCCTGGGCGAGCACCGTGGTGGACGCGAGAAGGGTGTTCATGCCACTCATACTCTCATTGCCTCGCGGACACCCGCGAAGAGGTCCTGTTCGGGGACCTCGGTGTCCACGAGTGAGCGGACCAGGTGGTAGTCCTCGGTCGGCCAGGCCTCGGCCACGACCGCGTTGGGCACGGCGAACCAGAAGCCGTTCGGGTCGATCTGGGTGGCGTGCGCGCGCAGGGCGTCGTGCGCGATGTCGAAGTACTCGCTGCACTCGACGCGGGTGGTGATCTCCCAGCGCGGGCGCTCGCGGTCCTTGATCCGCTCCATCCACTCCTCGAAGGGGTTGTCCAGGCCGCGCTCGGCCAGGATCTTCGCCAGGGCCTCGAACCGCTCGGGCGGGAACGAGACGAAGTAGTACAGCTTGAGCGGCTGCCAGGGGTCACCGGCGTCCGGGTAGGCGTTCGGCTCGGCGGCGGCGTCGAACGCGTGCATCGACACCTTGTGGGTCATGATGTGGTCGGGGTGCGGGTAGCCGCCGTTCTCGTCGTAGGTCAGGATGACGTGGGGGCGGAACCGGCGGATCGCGGCCACCAGGGGCTCGGCGGCGTCCTCCACCGGAAGGGTCGCGAAGCAGCCCTCGGGGAGCGGGGGCAGCGGGTCGCCCTCGGGCAGACCGGAGTCGACGAACCCGGCGAACTCCTGCTCGACGCCGAGGATCTCGCGGGCGCGGTTCATCTCCTCGCGGCGGACCTCCGCGATGTTCTCGCGGATCTCCGGGCGCTCCATGGCCGGGTTGAGGATGTCACCGCGTTCGCCACCGGTCAGGGTGACGACCAGCACTTCGGCGCCCTCACGGGCGTAGCGCGCCATCGTGGCGGCACCCTTGCTGGACTCGTCATCGGGATGGGCATGGACGGCCATAAGCCGCAGACGCTCGGACAACGAAGGCTTCTCCTTGGCTCGGTCGACGGCCACTGCACGCGGCTGTCCGACACCACCCCGGATCACGGCGTGGACGACTCACGTGCGGGCCGCGTAGGGGGGCTGTCAGGTCGGGGATATCTTAGACAACACCGTCCCCTTGCTCGGAGATTCCCAATGTCAGCGACCCCGGAAGATGATGCCGTGAACAGTGCCGACACCGCGCCCGCGCTACGCAAGCGCCACGGCAACGGGCCCGTCTTCTTCGTCGTCGCGACGCTCTTCGCGGTGGCCGTCAGCGTCGGCTGGGGCTTCTCCGTCATGAACTACACCGGGCTGAGCGGGGGCGTGTACCACCAGGTGGTGGCGGTCACCGCGCCCACCGGTGACGCGGCCCGGATCGACTTCGAGGTGAACAGCAAGAACGGGGCCGAGTGCCTGCTGCGCGCGCTGGACGGCCAGATGGTCGAGGTCGGGACCGAACGGGTCGAGGTGGAGGGTGGGAACCGAATGGTCAGTCAGACCGTTGAAACGGTTCGTCAGGCTTCCACGGTAGAAGTGGCCTCGTGCAGGGAACAAGGTTCGCAAGACTGATCCACCGAGCCTTCCCCCCTGTTCGGCACAGGTACCGGAACGGAGCCCCCGAGAACCGCGTCACCGGTGCGCGATCGCGCACGGTGATATTCTCGTGAGTTCAGCTCTGGCCGCCTGGTGGCCATTGCTACTAGTACACAAGGAGTTCCCGTGACCCAGACCCGCGATGACAACGTCACCTGGCTCACCCAGGAGGCGTATGACCGGCTCAAGGGAGAGCTGGACCACCTGTCGGGGCCCGGGCGCATCGAGATCGCGGAGAAGATCGAGGCCGCCCGTGAAGAGGGCGACCTGAAGGAGAACGGCGGCTACCACGCCGCCAAGGAGGAACAGGGCAAGATGGAGGCCCGCATCCTCCAGCTCACCGAGATCCTGCGCACGGCGAGGGTCGGCGAAGCGCCCCGCACCGAAGGCGTGGTCGGCCCCGGTATGACCGTCACCGTCAAGTTCGACGGCGACGAGGAGGAGGTCACCTTCCTGCTCGCCTCGCGTGAGGAGAGCGGCTCCCCCATCGACGTGTACTCCCCCAAGTCCCCGCTCGGTTCCGCCATCAACGGCAAGCCCGTCGGCGAGACCGTCAGCTACAACCTGCCCAACGGCAAGAGCCTCGGTGTCGAGATCATCGAGGCGGTTCCCTACAGCGGCATGTGACACGCCGCCGTACGGCCACCGGGTGGACCAGGCGCGTATGAGCAGGACGACAGGGGCGGCTCCGGCCGCCCCTGTCGTGTGTGCGTCGTACCCGTGGTCCCGCTAGCGCGTCCGGCAGACGGGGGCGTCCGTCCCGCCCTCCGCGAAGGCCGCCGGGACGTAGTGGCCCTCACCGATGCGGTACCAGACGTCCGAGACGCCGGTGGGCCCGGTGGCCCGGTCGCCGGTGGTGCGGCAGGCCACGTCCACGTTGGCCTTGTGCGCGGCCAGGCCGGCGGTGTCGAACGCGGTGCCCGGCCCCTCCCGCACGACCACCGGATCGGTGCCGCTGGCCGTGGTGATCTCGGCGCGGGCCCGGTACTCGGCTGTCCAGAGGTAGTCGACCCGCACCCACCCGTTGGTGGGCAGCTGGAGCCCCTCGTTGAACGCGCCGTCCGCGAGGTCGATCCCCGCCGGATTGAGCACCCGGCGGCCGAACCCGTCCAGGCCGTTGTTGTGGTTCTCGGTGTAGGCGGCCTGGGCCTGGGGGCGCCCCCGGTCCAGGTCGCGCCAGGACTCGCGGTCGTCGTTCCAGTGGTCGTCGGTGATGTTCCAGGGGCCGACGTCCCACACGGGCAGGTAGGCGCAGCGCGGGACGTGGTTCTCGGTGTCGCCGCTCGCCTCGGGCCCCAGAGCACCGGTGCTGCACACCCGGACGGTGTACTCTCCGCCTCCCCGGGTGGACAGGCCCCGTCGCGAGGGCAGTGCCGCGAACTGGTCGGCGGTGCGGACCGTGTGGCCGTTGGCGGTCTTGTTGCCGACCAGGCCGATGCGGGTGGCGAACAGGCGCGCGGAGAACGGCTTCGGGACGTCGTCGCCCCGCGCCTCCTCCGTGCTTCCGGCGGAGCCCCCACCGGAGCCCTCCGCCTCCCCGGTCCGGGGGTCCTCCGGAGGGGTCCCGGTGCCCTCGACCGGGCGGACGCTGACCTCGGTGACCGCGGTGCGATCGTCCCGCTCCCGTGACGCCGAGGCGCCCGTCGCCTCCACCCCGACCCTCAGCTGGACCTCGCTGACCGCCTCCGGCAGCGTCACCCGGCCTCCGCCGGTACCGGTCGGGTGCCACTCGGTCCACATGCCGTCGGCGCGCACGCCCCGGGCCTCGGTGAGCACCTCCTCGGCGTCACCGGTGACGCGCACGGCCACGTCGAGGGTGTCGGTAGCTCCCTCCAGCTCCTGTTCGGGGAAGGTCGCGAGCCCCGCGCGGCGCTGGGCCGGGTCCAGACGCGGGGAGGCGCCGAGGCGCTCGGTCGCGTCCCCGGTGTTCAGGCGCAGTCCACCGGAGTCCAGGGTGAGCCCGATCCGGTCCGCCGAGGACAGGTCCTGCTCCAGCCAGGCCGACGCGGCCAGGGCGGCGGTGGGTGTCGCCAGCGGAGCCAGCAGGGCGAACACCCCGAGGGCCACGAGGGACGTGGTCGTACGCCGGTTGTCGGCCATCGTTCCTTCTCTCACCAAACACAAAAAGTGATCGATTTAGTCACTCTTAGTAATCACCCTGGTGTGCCCGCACTCAAGCAGGTTGGTCAGGGTGTTGGTGATCCGAGGGTAAAAGTCCGACTTGGGCGGCTCTCAGGCGGCGAAGGCCAGCAGGCAGGCCGTGAAGCCGTGCACGTGGTTCACCCCGGCGACCGGGCCGATCTCCCCCGCCGCGAAGAAGCCCGCCACGGGACCCACGCCGAGGATCCGGCGGACCGCGAGGACGTCGTGGTCGGACTGCGAGAACAGCGCCTCTCCCCGGCCGTTGCACGAGAACAGCAGGCCCCCGCCCACGGCGTGTTCGGCGCCGAACTCCGTCAGTTTGCGGGCGAGGTCCTCGTCCGCCGTGCTGGCGTCGCGCACCTGGAAGCGGACGGTCTGACCGACCTCCACCATCTCGTCGATGGTCAGGGCCCCGAGCCCCGGATCGGCCTCGCTGAGGGTGCGGATGAGGAAGTCGCCCTGTTCGTGGTGGTCGGCGTACTCGTCCATCGCGATCCCGATGTGCAGCCCCCGCGAGGCCAGCTCACGGTCCTCCTCGGAGAGCTCCTCCACGAGGGTCTCCAACCGCTCGTAGGCGTTGGTCCCGGCCAGTTCCAGCACGAGGTTGCCGTCGGCCTTGGTGATGGTCATGCTCGGTCCGACCGGACGGCAGCCCTGGCTGACCACCGTGCCCAGCACCCCCTCACCGCCGATCAGCACGCCGATGGCGCCGTTGTCGGCCACGTCGCCCTCGCAGAACAGACGGACCGACTCCTCGCCGTGCAGCCCGTCGGCCATGCCCCCGACCAGCGGAAGACCGTCGAGGGCGGCCGTCGTCTCGCGAACGAACGCCTGGGTGGGGAACTCGTAGGGGTTGGTGAACAGGATCCCGGCCCGGTCGCGCGGGGACGGCTCACGCATACCCACCACCGCCAACTGGTCGCCCTCCACCACGGTGTCCAGCCGGAAAGGGGTCAGCTCGACCCCGGGCAGGCGTGCGCACCACACGCTGACCGCGCCCTGCCCCTCCACGCCCCGGCCGCCGCCGACCACGCCGGTGGCGCTGCACCCCAGCGTGAGCGCGTCGCCGGTCAGTTCCATGACCCGCCTTCCGGCGAGCGTGACCTCGTCCGGGTCCGCCCCGCTGACGAAGAAGCAGACGAGGTCGGCCGGGCCGTCCATCTGCTCCAGGGCCTGAAGCGCGGCGCGCTCGGCCGCGTTCACGAGGTCGGCCCCCGTCGTCAGTGCATCGCCGAACCTAGCCACCAGCTGCCACCCCCGCCTTCACCGGTCGTGCGGACCGGTCCCTGGGAACCTTGCCGTCTCATTCTTCCATCCGGACTCCCAACAGGAGCTTTCCTCCTGGTGGCCCCTCAAACGCCCCGACCCCGGCGTGTGTCCCCCGGTTCCTCCCCCTCCCAGGGCGGGCGGCACAACCGGGCACGCCCTACACTCCCCTTGTGACCCATGCCGCACCCGCTCCGAGCGGGCTCCCGCGCACCCGTGCCGCGCTGCGCGCGTCCGGCCACGTCCGCCGCACCACCACGGCGGAGGTGCGAGAGAACCTGCTGGCCCGGATGGCCGCGGGCCGCCCCCGCTTCCCCGGGGTGCACGGGTTCGACGACTCCGTGCTGCCGCAGTTGGAACGGGCGCTGATCGCGGGGCACGACATCGTTCTGCTGGGCGAGCGCGGCCAGGGCAAGACCCGGCTGATCCGCACCGTCGCCGGACTCCTCGACGAGTGGAGCCCCGTGGTCGAGGGCTGCCCGGTCAACGACCACCCCTTCGCCCCGGTCTGCCCCGCCTGTCTGCGCCGGAGCGCGGCCGAGGGCGACGACCTCCCCGTGGCCTGGCGGCACCGCGACGCCCGCTACGGCGAGAAGCTGGCCACCCCCGACACCGGCACCACGGAACTGATCGGTGACGTGGATCCGGCCCGGCTGGCCGAGGGCCGCTCCCTCGACGACCCCGAGACGGTCCACTACGGCCTGCTGCCGCGCGCCAACCGGGGCGTGTTCTGCGTGAACGAACTCCCCGACCTGCCCGCGCGCGCCCAGGTGGCCCTCTTCAACGTGCTGGAGGAACGCGACCTCCAGGTGCGCGGCTACAGCCTGCGCCTTCCCCTGGACCTGCTGCTGGTGGCCAGCGCCAACCCCGAGGACTACACGAGCCGGGGCCGGATCGTCACTCCGCTGAAGGACCGGTTCGGCGCCCAGGTGCGCACGCACTACCCGCCCGACCTCGACGACGAGCTGGCGCTGATCCGGCAGGAGGCGGCCCTGCCCCCGGGCACGACCGTCCCGTCGCACCTGCTGGAGAGCGTGGCGCGTTTCACCCGCCTCGTGCGCGCCTCCAACCGGGTGGACCAGCGCTCGGGGGTGTCCGTGCGCTTCTCGGTGGCCGCCGCCGAGACCCTGGCCGCCTCGGCGCTGCGGCGGGCCGCCCTGACCGGGGAGGAGGTCCCGGTGGCCCGGGTCTGCGACCTGTCCGGGGTGGCCGCGCCGCTCTTGGGCAAGGTGGAGTTCGAGACCGGGGCGGAGGGCCGCGAGGCGTCGGTCCTGGAGACCCTGCTGCGCCGGGCGGTGGCCGAGACCTTCCGCGCCCGGCTGGGCGAGGCGGACCTGGAACCGCTCAGCGACCGGTTCGCGGGCGGCGGAACCGTGGAGAGCGGGGACCTCGTGGGCGCCGCCGAGCTGCTGCGCCGGGTGGGGACCGTACCCGGGCTGTCCGGCCTCCTGGAGCGGGCCGCCCCCGAGTCGGTCGACGGCCCGCCCACGCCGGGGCTGGCCGCCGCCGTGGTCGAGTTCGCCTTGGAGGGGCTCTACCTCGAACGGCGGCTGTCCAAGGACACCGTGCCCGACGGTGGTGTGTACCGCTTCTGATGAGGTTCAGGTACCGGGAGTACATGGGTGGCCCCGACCCCCTGGCCGAGCCCGATCCGCCCCCGGAGGAGGCGGTGCGGGCGGCTGGACGCCTGCTGGAGATGATCGCCGGTGAGCGTTCCGAGGAGGGCGCCCCGCAGGAGGCGCTCACCGCCGCCGAGGAGGCGTTGACCCGCTACGCCGGGGGCGAGCGCGACGCTCTGTCAGGGCTGGACACCGGTGCGCTCCGGGGCGCCCTGGGCGGTGCCGCGTCCGCGGACCTGGAGCGGCTGGACGCCGCCGACCACGGGCTCACCCCGCGCGAGCTCCGCAGGCTGGGCGAGGTGGCGCTGGGCGAGATCGAGTCGGCCCGTCGCGCGGCGCCCGGAGGCCACCGGGTCAGTGACGGCGTGGGCGACGAACCCACCGGGGCCACCCTGGCCCACGACGGCCGGGACCGTGCCCTGGACGCCGTCGCGACCCTGCGGGAGGCCATGCTCCGCCGCGCCGCCGAGGGCGGTTCCGCCGCGTCCCTGCGGGCGGAGGACCTCCGGTACGCGGAGACCGAACCGGCCGGGGCCGCCGCCGTGTGCCTGCTGGTGGACCTGTCCCACTCGATGGCCACGCGCGGCCTGCACGAGGCCGCCACCCGCACCGCGCTGGCCCTGCACACCCTCGTACGGACCCGGCACCCCGAGGACCGGATCCAGTTGGTCGGGTTCGGCGACCGCGCCCGCGAGATGACCCCCGCCGACCTGGTGGAGCACGACTGGCGGCCCGTCCCCGGCACCAACCTCCAGCACGCGCTGCACCTGGCCCGGCGGCACCTGCGACGTCACCGGGGGCTACGGCCGCTGGTCCTGGTGGTCACCGACGGGGAGCCCACCGCGCACCTGGGCGACGACGGGGACGCCCGGTTCGCCTGGCCGCCCGCACCCCGCACGGTGGAGCTCACGGCGGCCGAACTCGACGCCGCGCTCGCCGAGGGCGCCGGAATCACGTTCTTCCTGCTCGCGGACGACCCCCGGCTGCGGGAGTTCCGGGAGCTGCTCGAACGCCGCCGGGGCGTGCGCGTGGTGGGCGCCGAAGCCGACGCCCTGGGGCCGATGGTCGTCGACCGGTACCTCCGGAGGCGCCCCTAGGGCATGTCGTGTCAGTGCTCGAAGACGCTGACGCCGGAGTCCATGACCGGTAGGTCGTCCGGGGCGTCGCCGCCCGCGTACAGGAGCTGGTGGCGGTTGGCGGGCATGAGCGTCTCGGTGTAGCGCAGCGGGCGGTGGCCCTCGTAGGTCACCCGTTCCTGGACCAGCAGGGGCAGGCCGGGTCCCAGCCCGAAGGCGTCCGCCTCGTCCTGGGAGGGCATCCGCGCGCCCACGACGTCCCAGTTCCACTGCTCGTGGAAGCCGAGCTCGCGCATGACCGCGCCGATGCCGTTCTCCAGGTACTCGGGCGACATCAGGGGGGTGTTGTTGGCGATCCCGAACGGGAAGTAGGTGACGTGGGACTGCCACAGGCCGCCGTCCACGTAGTACTCCGAGGAGCGGATCACGACCAGTCCGCCGCTGGCCGCCCGCCCGTCGGCCGCGTCCACCAGCCGCTTGGCCACCTTCGGCCGCATGGTGTCCAGGCTGACCTTGACCTTCTCGTCGATGTTGCCGTACCCGGCCTGCCGCAGCCGGTCGTGGTAGCCGAGGTCGAACCGGGCGGGGTCGTCGGAACCGTCCGGACTGGCCTTGTGCATGACCGGGTGGTGGTCCGCGACGAAGGCGCCCCGGCCGACGCGGATGGAGACGCGCCCCTCGTCCTGGAGGATGCGCATCCCCAGGCGCGCGGTGGCACGGGAGACGTCGAGCTCGTCCGCGAGCTCCTCCTCGCCGGGCAGCCGGTCGCCCGGACGGTAGTCGCCCCTGGACAGGGCCTCACGCAGGTAGTCGGCGACCACGGTCTTCTTCGTCGCGCTCATTGGCTGGATCAGTCCCGGTAGTAGGCCTGGAGGTTGCCGTGCTCGAACTGGTAGCGGATGCTGTGCCCCGCGTGGACAGTGTGCACGATGCGCAGGGGGCGGTCGTCGGAGTAGTCGGTGCGGTGGACGTTGAGGACCGGGACCCCGGGCGGGAGTTCGAGCTCGGACGCCTCCTGGGGGGTGGGCATGCGGGTCTCGAGCTCGTCCACGTACCCGACCTGGCGGTGCCCGTGCTCCAGGAGGACGGTCAGGGCGCTCTCGACGTTCTCGGGGACCATCAGTGAGGTGCCCTGGACGAGGTCCACCGGGTAGTACGCGGAGCTGATCGACCCGGAACGCTCACCGGAGAAGCGGTGCATCCGCCGGACGACCGTCATCTCGCCCTCCGGGACGCGGAGTCGGCTGGCGATGTCGGGGGTGGCGCTGAGCAGCTGGAGTTCCTCCAGGGTCAGTCCGCTCATGTTGAACTCGTTGAGCCCGTCGGGGCCGCCCGCCTTGCGGGTGGCGTAGAAGATCTCGGGGACCACGTCCTGCACGAAGTGCCCGCGTCCGGGCCTGCTCACGATGAGTCCCTGGTTGCGCAGCATGCCCAGGGCGAGGCGGATCGTGTTGCGGGAGGCCTCGAAGCGCTCCTCCAGCTGCTTCTCCGAGGGGAGTTGCCCGCCCAGCGGCAGGCTCCTGTCCTGGATCTCCCGCCGCAGGACACGGGCGATCTGTCGATATCTGCTCTCTGCCCGCATAAGTCCGCCCTAGGAGGGGTATACAGCTTGTACCAACAAGCTAAGTGCTCAACCAGCAGAACAGGTCCCACTGGTTTTCCTGAACCCATCCTAAAGGAAGGTGACCCTCAGTACAGGGCGCCCAGGCCCCGAATCGGAGATCCCCCGCATGCGCAGACCCCTCCAGGACCACCCGCCCCATACCGCCAGAGGAACCCGCGACCGATGAACCCCAGCCCTACTCTCCCCCGGTGCACCAGGGGGCCGACCAGGAACTGACGACCACCGACTCAGAGGACACTCCCCATGAACATCGCCTTCGCCCTCCTCATCCTCGCCGGACTCCTCCTGTTGGGCCTCGCCACGGGGTTCCTTCTCGCCGTCTCCATCGGCATCCGGCGCCAGGACCGCAACGGCACCTACCGTTCCCTGCGCCAGGGCGGCAACCACAGCGCACTCTCCCGTTCGAGCCGGGCCGTCGTCGGCCTGCGCTTCCGGGACGACCGGCGCGAGCTTCCGGACAGCGGCCGTACCCCCACCGCTGTCTGACCGGACCCACGTCCGACGAGCACCACCGAGGCACAGGCCGCGACGGGCCCGGCACACGGCCGGGGAACCCGCGCGGCTCGACGCGGGCGCCCCGGACCGGGGACCTCAGCCTTCGAGGGCCTGCGTCAGGTCCGCCACGAGGTCGTCGCCGGACTCGATGCCCACGGAGATCCGGACCAGGTCGGCCGGCACCTCCAGCGGGGAACCCGCGGTGGACGCGTGCGTCATCCGCCCCGGGTGCTCGATCAGGGACTCCACCCCGCCCAGCGACTCACCCAGGGTGAACACCCTGGTCCGCTCGCACAGCTCCAGGGCGGCCTTCTCCCCGTCACGCAGCGCGAAGGAGACCATGCCACCGAACGAACGCATCTGCCGCTCGGCGATCTTGTGCCCCGGGTGGCTGTCCAGGCCCGGGTAGTAGACCCTGCGCACCGCCGGGTGCCCCTCCAGGGCCGCCACCACGCGCTCCGCGTTCTCGCTGTGGCGGTCCATCCGGACACCCAGCGTCTTGACCCCGCGCAGCGTCAGCCAGGAGTCGAACGGGCCCGGGATGGCGCCCATGGTGTTCTGGTGGAACGCCAGCCGCTCGCCCAGCTCCGCGTCGGCCACGACCAGCGCGCCGCCGACGACGTCGGAGTGCCCGCCGATGTACTTGGTCGTGGAGTGCACGACCACGTCGGCGCCCAGGGTGAGCGGACGCTGGAGGTAGGGGGAGGCGAAGGTGTTGTCCACGACGTGCAGCGCGCCGCCGTCGTGGGCGACCTGCGCGACCGACTCGATGTCGGTGATGCCCAGCAGCGGGTTGGTGGGCGTCTCCGTCCACACCACCCTGGTGTTGGGGCGCATGGCGTCACGGACCGCGTCCACGTCGGTCTGGTCGACGGCGTCCCAGCTGACGCCCCAGCGCTCGACCACCTTGGAGATGAGCCGGAAGGTGCCGCCGTAGGCGTCACCGGGAATGATGACGTGGTCGCCCGGGGAGAGGACCGCGCGCAGCAGGGTGTCCTCGGCCGCCATGCCGGAGGCGAAGGCGAGGCCGCGCGCCCCGGACTCCAGTGCCGCCAGGCACTCCTCCAGCGCGGTGCGCGTGGGGTTCCTGGTGCGGGAGTACTCGTACCCCTGCCGCATCCCGCCGACGCCGTCCTGGGCGTAGGTACTCGTCTGGTAGATCGGCACAACCACGGCGCCGGTACCGGCGTCCGGCTCCTGCCCCGCGTGGATGGCCAGCGTTTCAAAACCGTCGAACTTCATGGGTCCAGCCTAGTGCCCAGAACAGGGCCGGAACCCTTTGTCAACAGGCACATCTCAGGATGTGGTCACCCCTCGCCGTGGGGCTCTCCCCCGCCCCGGGTCCCGGCGGGGAAGGGCTCCTCGCCCCGCCCGGGGCCCGCGTCGGCATCCCGGTCGCACCGGACGGCGGTGGTACGTCGGCTCCCCCGCCCGCGCCCGGCCTTGGAAGGGCCGAGCGAATCGTCCACGGGAGGGACCGATGAGGCGCCGAAGGCGCGGTCACCCGCCCGTCGGGCCGCGGGTCTCGCCCCGGGTCAGGCCGGGGGGAAGCGGGTCGGGGAGCCCGGCTCGGGAGGCTCCGAGGGCACCTCTGGGGGCAGTCCGGAGACCGGGGTCGGGACGCGGGTCGGCGTCCCGGTCTCCCTCAGGGGCGGGTCCCAGCCCAGCTCCTGGTCGTGGGTGCGCACGACCTTCCCGGGGATGCCCGCGATCACCGCGTGGTCGGGGTACCGGCCCGGCCGCACGACGGTCCCGGCCGCCACCACGGAGTTCCGTCCCAGGTGCACTCCGGGCAGGATCACGCTGTTGGCACCGAGCCAGCTCCCGTCCCCGATGCTCACCGGGTCGTCCACGGGCCACTGAAGCCCCACGGGGATCTCCGTGTTGGCGTAGGCGTGGTTCTGGTCGGTGATGTAGACGTAGGGCCCCGTGTACACGTGGTCTCCGATGTCCACCGAGCGGTGCGCCACGATGTGCGACCCCCGGCCGATGGCGCAGCCCGAACCGATGCGCACGACCGTGCCCTCACCGAGGTCGTAGTCCGGACCCATCCCGGCCGCGAGGGTCATGTCCCCGCCCAGGACGGTGTGCACGCCGATCTCGATCCACGGCTCGCCGTAGAGCGTGGCCGTGGGGAAGGCGATCGCGGAACCGACGCCGAAGCGCGCGAACTTCCGGGCCGCCCTGGAGTCGGCTCGGATCTCTCCGTGGCTCCGCGCGTACGACCAGGCGGAGCGGATGATCCAGTTGAGGAGCCGCGACACGGGTGCACCTACTTATTACCGGCCAGTACGAACTGACGCGAACATTAGCAGTGTCCGAGTATGCGGCACCGTGTCCGGTACGTGAACCCCGGGGCCCGAACCTCGTTCGGAACCCCGGGGGGAACGATGCCTCAGCCGGACAGGTGGGCCAGCAGGTCCTGCCGGGTGAGGATGCCCACCGGCTTGCCGTCACGGAGCACCACCAGCGCGCCCGAGGTGCGCAGCAGACGCACGCAGTCGCTCACCGGTGTGCCCGTGCCCACCGTGGACAGCGGCTTGCCCATGTGCGTCTCGACCAGGTCGTCCAGCTCGGCCCGACCGTCGAACAGGGCGTCCAGGAGGTCCCGCTCCGCGATGGAGCCGACCACCTCGGCGGCCATGACCGGCGGCTCCTCCTTCATCACGGGCAGCTGGGAGACCCCGTACTCGCGCATGATCGCCACGGCGGTGCCGACCGTCTCGTCCGGGTGACTGTGCACGAAGTCGGGCATCTCGCCCTCCTTGTCCGCGAGCACCTGTCCGGCGGTGGCCTCCTCGGTCTGGGCGGACAGGAAGCCGTAGTCGGCCATCCACTCGTCGTTGAAGATCTTGCCGAGGTAGCCGCGGCCACCGTCGGGCAGGAGCACCACGATGACGTCGTCGGGACCGGCGTCCCTGGCCACCCGCAGGGCCGCCTCGACCGCCAGGCCGCAGGAGCCGCCCACCAGCAGGCCCTCCTCCTTGGCCAGGCGGCGGGTCATGAGGAAGGAGTCCTTGTCGCTGACCGGCACGATCTCGTCGCAGATCGCCGTGTCGTAGGTGCCGGGCCAGATGTCCTCGCCCACGCCCTCGACCAGGTAGGGACGGCCGCTGCCCCCCGAGTACACCGAACCCTCGGGGTCGGCGCCGACGACCTGGACGGAGCCCTTCGAGGCCTCCTTGAGGAACCGGCCGGTGCCGCTGATCGTGCCGCCGGTGCCGATGCCCGCGACGAAGTGCGTGATCCGGCCCTCGGTCTGGTCCCAGATCTCCGGACCCGTGGAGTGGTAGTGCGACTCCGGGTTGTTCTCGTTCTCGTACTGGTTGGGCTTCCAGGCCCCCGGGATCTCGGCCGCCAGGCGGTCGGAGACCGAGTAGTAGGACTCGGGGTGCTCGGGCGCGACCGTGGTCGGGCAGACCACGACCTCGGCCCCGTAGGCGCGCAGGACCGACAGCTTGTCCGGGCCGACCTTGTCGGGGCAGACGAAGACGCAGCGGTAGCCCTTCTCCTGCGCCACGAGGGCCAGGCCGATACCGGTGTTGCCCGAGGTGGGCTCGACGATCGTGCCACCCGGCCTGAGCTCGCCGCTCTTCTCGGCCGCCTCCACCATGCGCAGCGCGATGCGGTCCTTGACCGAACCGCCCGGGTTGAAGTACTCGACCTTGGCCAGGATGGTCGGGGCCAACCCCTCGGTGACCTTCCGAAGACGGACCAGGGGGGTGTCTCCGACCAGGTCGATCAGTGAGTCGTGTACCCGCAACTTCGCTCCTTCGCATCGTGGCGACCGGGTCTTCGGCACGCCCGTGTTGTTACCCCGGTGACGCCCGAGGCTGAGGGGACCGGTCCGGCTCCCTCCCAGACTCTAAGCCGATTTCACCGGTCTCGCGCCTCTCACCTGGATCAAGGCCCCGATGCGCGGTGTGGACCGGTTCGGACCAGTGGACCGGTACCCCGTACCGGAGCGATCGACATGGATGGCCCCCGGGCACCGATTGTGTGCCCTCCGGGTACGTGACCCCGGGGAGGCCCGCCGGTAACGTCGGTGGGGAGAACTGGCTGGTCGGACGCTTCCGGGGGGTACCGATGCTGCGAGCCGCGCGAGCCCGGCGCATCGCCGCCGCCACCGCGTTCGGAGGCGGCGGGCTCACACTGGTGGGCGGTGGCACCGTCGCCCTGCTCTACCTCCAGGCCCGGCTGGCCAAGAACGCGATCGGCCACACCCCCTGGGACCGGCCCAGGGCCGACGGCGTCTTCGGAGAGGGCACGGGGCCGCCGCTGCGCCTGCTGATGCTCGGTGACTCCACGGCCGCCGGGTTCGCGGTGAGCGAGTCCCGGCAGACGCCGGGGGCGCTCCTGGCGTCGGGCCTCTCCGCCGCCGCCGACCGCCCGGTGCGGCTGCGCTGCACGGCCAGCCCGGGTGCCACCTCGGCCGACCTCGACTCCCAGGTGGAGCGGTCCGAGGCCCGCCTCCCGGAGAAGCGCTACGACGTCGCCGTGGTCTTCGTGGGCGCCAACGACGTCATCCGCCGGATCCGCCCCAACGACGCCGTGGCCGCGCTGCGCGAGGTCACCGCCGAACTGGTCGGGCTGGGCACCCCCGTGGTGGTGGCGACCTGCCCCGACCTCGGCACCGTGCGCCCCATCGGCTGGCCGCTGAGGTCGGTGGCCCGCCGCGCCTCACGGCAGCTGGCGGCGGCCCAGACCATCGCGGTGACGGAGGCGGGCGGGCGCACCGTCTCCCTGAGCGACGTCCTCGCGGACGACTTCCGCTCCGACCCCCACCTGATGTTCGGACCGGACCGGTTCCACCCGTCGGCGCGCGGGTACGCGCAGGCGGCCTTCGTGGTCCTGCCCTCGGCCTGCGCCGCCCTGGGCCTGCTGCCGGAGCTGGACGAGGCCGAGCGCACCGAGGGCGTCCTGCCCCTGGACCGCGCCGCCGTGGTGGCCGCGCAGACCCCCGGCACCGAGGTCACGCGCGTCTCCGACCAGCCTCCGAGCGGGGTCCACGGCCGGTGGACGGCACTGGTCCGGGGGCCCTTCCGCCTCGGCTCCGGAGCACGGCCGACACCGCCCGAACCTCCCGAGGAGGAGGACGCGCCCAGGCCGACCCCGGGTGGCGCGCGGGAGCACCGGACGGGTTAACTGGTCAGTAACAAGTCTCGCCGTGACCCGAACAAGGACGAAGAACATGCCCGAAGCAGTCATCGTCGCCACCGCGCGCTCCCCGATCGGCCGAGCCTTCAAGGGCTCCCTCAAGGACCTGCGTCCGGACGACCTCACCACCCAGATCGTCGGCGCCGCCCTGGCCAAGGTCCCCGAGCTCGACCCGAAGAGCATCGACGACCTCATGCTCGGCTGCGGTCTCCCCGGCGGTGAGCAGGGCTTCAACCTGGCCCGCATCGTCGCCGTGCAGCTGGGCCTGGACACCGTCCCGGGCACCACCGTCACCCGGTACTGCTCCTCCTCCCTCCAGACCACCCGCATGGCGTACCACGCCATCAAGGCGGGCGAGGGCGACGTGTTCGTCTCCGCGGGCGTGGAGACCGTCAGCCGCTTCGTCAACGGCAGCAGCGACAACCCGCAGAACGAGAACCCCCTCTTCTCCGACGCCAGGGCCCGTACCGAGAAGCGCAAGGAGGGCGGCCAGGGCACCTGGACCGACCCGCGCGAGGACGGCCTGCTGCCCGACGCCTACATCGAGATGGGCCAGACCGCCGAGAACGTCGCCGAGATCACCGGCGTCTCGCGCCAGCGCCAGGACGAGTTCGCCGTCCGCTCGCAGAACCTCGCCGAGAAGTCGCTGGACAACGGCTTCTGGGAGCGGGAGATCACCCCGGTGACCCTGCCCGACGGCACGGTGGTCAGCACCGACGACGGCATCCGACGCGGCACCACCTACGAGAAGGTCTCACAGCTCAAGCCGGTGTTCCGCCCCGACGGCACCGTCACCGCGGGCAACGCCTGCCCGCTCAACGACGGCGCCTCCGCGCTGGTGATCATGAGCGACACCAGGGCAAAGCAGCTGGGCATCACCCCGCTGGCCCGCATCGTCTCCACCGGCGTGACCGGTCTCAGCCCCGAGATCATGGGCCTGGGCCCGGTCGAGGCCTCCCGTCAGGCCCTGGCCCGCGCCAACATGGCCATCGGTGACATCGACCTGGCCGAGATCAACGAGGCCTTCGCCGCCCAGGTGCTGCCCTCCGCCGACCAGCTGGGCATCGACATCGACTCCCAGCTCAACGTCAACGGCGGCGGCATCGCCGTGGGCCACCCGTTCGGCAGCACCGGTGCCCGCATCACCGGCACGCTGATCAACGGCCTCCAGTTCCACGACAGGACGTTCGGGCTGGAGACCATGTGCGTGGGCGGTGGCCAGGGCATGGCGGCCGTCTTCGAGCGCCTCAGCTAGGGCGCGCCCTTCGCCGTGTGCGGGCCCCGGAGCCGCTCCGGGGCCCTTTCCGTGTCCGCGGACCGCGTGGGACCCCCGTATCGCCTACGGATGTCCCGGGGGCAAACGTTCCCACTCCACCAAGGTAAAAGCTGGTGGCCGGGTCTTGTCCCCGTCGGAATCCTGATGCAGGGTCACAGGTACGTGCCACACGTTCAACGCGCTGCGGAGGTGCCTATGACGGTGACCCACTCGCCGGAGATCCACGCAAAGCTCATCGAACGCATCCCGGTCGTGACCGGCCGGGGACTCCACGAGTGGTTCGACTCGCTGGACCAGGGACCGGGTCTCCTGCGCCCCACGGACCGGTCGCGCTGGCTCGCCGACGAGTACGACCTCACCCACGGCTACGCGCACGCGATCGTCACCGAGTACGACCGCCGCCGCCGGAACCGCTCCATACCGTCGCCCCGCCCGAAGTCCGCCTGACCGACCGACACGGCGGAGGGGCCGCCCCCGGGCAGAACCCGGGCGACGGCCCCTCGTCGCGAGAAGCGGTACCCGCTAGTCCGCGAACATCGTCTTGATGATCCAGAGCAGGCGCAGGATCTCGATGTACAGCCAGACCAGGGAGACGGTCAGGCCGAAGGCGAACTGCCAGGCGAACTTGTTCGGGATCCCGGCGTTGACGCCCTCCTCGATGCCACGGAACTCGATGGCGAGGGTGAGCGCGGCCAGGACCACGAACACGATGCCGATGCCCAGGCCCAGCCAGGTGGGCTCGCGCAGGCCCATGCCGCCCGCGATGAAGAAGCTGAGCACGAAGTTGACCAGCATCAGCGCGGCGGCGCCGATCACGGCGTACGAGACGGCCTTGACGAAGCCGTCGGTCACCTTGATGATGCGGAACTTGTACAGCGCGAGCATCACGCCGAAGACGGCGACGGTGCCGATCACGGCCTGGGAGACCAGCGAGGTCCCGGCCGAGGGGTCGCCCATCTGCATCGACAGCATGTTGCCGAGCACGGCGGACAGACCGCCGACGAGCAGACCCTCCAGGGCCGCGTACGCCAGGATGGCGACCGGGTTGGTGATCTGCTTGAACGCGATCACCAGGCCCAGGATGAGCCCGCCGATCATGCCCAGGAACATCAGGCCCATGGCCAGGCCCGGGTTGCCCGAGAAGAAGAGGAAGTAGTTGATGACGCCGAAGATCGCGACGGCGCCGAGGGTCATGCCGGTGCGCACGACGACGTCGTCGATCGTCATCGGCTGCTCGGCCTGCGCCTGCTGGGGGTAGCCCTGCTGCGGGTAGCCCTGCTGGGGGTAACCCTGCTGGCCGTAGGGCTGCGGGTACGCCTGTCCGTAACCCTGCTGCCCGTAGCCCTGCTGACCGTAGCCGGGCTGTCCGTAACCCTGTTGGGGTCCGGACTGCTGCTGAAGCGCCCGCTTGAGGACGGGGTTGGAACTCCGCATCCGCATGTCTAGTAATGGCCTTTCACGCGTGGATTGCTGCCCACAAAGTAACGTACGGCCCGGACCACGGGTTCCGGAGCCAAGGTCACCGTTGCGAAACGGGGCCCGCGCCGACTCAGGTCGGCACGGGCCCCGTCGGCGTCGCGCGTGGTGACGCCCACTCCTAGTTGCGGGTCACCAGGGACCGCGCGAGGAAGAGCATGTTGGCCGGACGCTCGGCCAGGCGGCGCATGTAGTAGCCGTACCACTCGTCGCCGTAGGGAACGTAGACGCGCATGCGCTTGCCCTCGGCGGCCAGGCGGACCTGCTCGCCGTCCCGGATGCCGTAGAGCATCTGGTACTCGTAGTCGTCCGCGCCGCGGCCGTTGGCGGCGGCCAGCTCACCGGCGATGGCGACCATGCGGGGGTCGTGCGAGGCGACCATCGGGTAGCCGTCGCCCTCCATGAGGACCTTCAGCGCCCGCACGTAGGCCCGGTCGACCTCGTGCTTGTCGCGGAAGGCCACCGACTCGGGCTCGTCGTAGGCGCCCTTGCACAGGCGCACCCGGGAGCCCGCGCCGCTGAGGTCGCGGCAGTCGGCCACGGTGCGGTGCAGGTAGGCCTGGAGCACCGCGCCCACGAACGGGAAGTCCTCGCGCAGCTCGCGCAGGATGCCCAGCGTGGAGTCGGTGGTGGTGTGGTCCTCCATGTCGAGGGTCACCGTGGTGCCGATCGCCTGCGCGGCCTCAGCGATCAGACGCGCGTTCTCCAGCGCGATCTTCTCGCCGTCCTGGTTCAGGAACTGGCCGACGGCCGACAGCTTGACGGAGACCTCGGCGCGGTCGCCCAGACCGGCCTCACCGAGGGCGGCGAGGAGGTCCTGGTAGGCGGTCACCGTGGCGGTGGCCTGGGACAGGTCCGTGGTGTCCTCACCCAGGAAGTCCAGCGTGACGTAGCGGTCCTTGGCCAGCTCGTGGACGGCCGGCAGGGCCTCCTCCTGGCTGGAGCCCGCGACGAAGCGCGTGACCATGGCCCGGGTCATGGGAGTGCGCTCGACGATCTTCCGGCAGGTGGCGGACCTGGCGGCGAGCAGCAGGGGCTTACGAAGCATGGTGACCTCGAAGAGACGTGCGCGAGCCGAAGGGGCTGGCGCGGGCGATCCGCGCGGACGGCGTCCGCGCAATGGCTTCCTCGGGGGGCCGGGACCCGCTTCCCGGTGCTCGGAAAGCGGGTCCCGTGGTGGCGGCGGCCCCTCCGGACGGAAGGAGGGGGCGACCGCCGGGTGACTACCCCTGGTGGGGGTAGGAGGAGACCGTCGGCGCGACGAACGTCTCCTTGATGGCGCGCGGGCTGGCCCAACGGGACAGGTTCTGGGCGGAACCGGCCTTGTCGTTGGTGCCGGAGGCGCGACCGCCGCCGAAGGGCTGCTGACCGACGATGGAGCCGGTCGGGCGGTCGTTGATGTAGAAGTTGCCGGCGGCGAAGCGCAGGGCCTCGGTCGCCTTGGCCACCGCGGCGCGGTCGTTGGCCAGGATGGCGCCGGTCAGGGCGTAGGCGGAACCCTCGTCGACGATCTTGAGGACGTCCTCGAACGCGTCGTCCTCGTAGACGTGGACGGCGATGACCGGGCCGAAGTACTCCGTGCGGAACACGTCGTTGGTCGGGTCGGTGCCCTCGATGATGGTGGGTCGCACGAAGTAGCCCACCGAGTCGTCGGCGGTGCCGCCCGCGACGATGGTCAGGGTCGGGTCGGACTTGGCGTCCTCCAGGACCTTGGCCAGCTTGTCGAAGGAGCGGCGGTCGATGACGGCGCCGACGAAGTTCGACAGGTCGGTGACGTCGCCCATGGTGAGGGCCTCGGTCTCCGCGATCAGGTCGTCGCGCGTCTTCTCCCACACCGAGCGGGCGACGAAGGCGCGCGAGGCGGCGGAGCACTTCTGGCCCTGGTACTCGAAGGCGCCGCGCACGATGGCGGTGCGCAGGATCTCCGGGTCGGCCGACGGGTGGGCGACGATGAAGTCCTTGCCACCGGTCTCGCCCACGATGCGCGGGTAGGAGCGGTAGTTGGAGATGTTCTCGCCGACGCTCTTCCACAGGTGCTGGAAGGTCCTGGTGGAACCGGTGAAGTGCACACCGGCCAGCTCGGGGTCGTTGAGCGCGATGTCCGAGACGGCGAGACCGTCACCGGTGACCATGTTGATGACGCCGGGGGGCATCCCGGCCTCCTCCAGGAGGCGCATGGTGAGCTCGGCGGCGAACTGCTGGGTCGGGGACGGCTTCCACACGACTACGTTGCCCATGAGGGCGGGGGCCGTGGGGAGGTTGCCCGCGATGGCGGTGAAGTTGAAGGGGGTGATCGCGTAGACGAACCCCTCCAGCGGACGCTGCTCCATGCGGTTCCACACCCCGCGCACGCTCAGGGGCTGCTGCTCCATGAGCTGACGGGCGTAGGCGACGTTGAAGCGCCAGAAGTCGATGAGCTCACAGGCCGAGTCGATCTCCGCCTGCTGGACGGTCTTCGACTGGCCGAGCATGGTGGCGGCGTTGATCGTGGCGCGCCAGGGGCCGGCGAGCAGCTCGGCGGCGCGGAGGATGATCGCGGCGCGGTCGTCGAAGGACATGGCGCGCCAGGCGGGGGCGGCGGCCTTCGCGGCGGCGACGGCGTCGCGGGCGTCCTGGTGGGTGGCGTTGCGCATGGTGCCCAGGACGGACGCGTGGTTGTGCGGCTGGACGGCGTCGATCGGCTCGCCGCCACCCATACGGCTCTCGCCGTTGATGCGCATCGGCAGGTCGATGCTCTCGCGACCGAGCTCCTCGAGCTTGGCGACGAGCTCTGCGCGCTCCGCGCTCCCGGGCGCGTAGGTGAGAACGGGTTCGTTCACCGGCTGCGGGACGTTGGTCACGGCGTCCATGGGCACCTCCCTGGAAAGAATGTCCCTGAATGAGCAGGGTTGACTGATTCAACAGTCGCAGAACCGCCCCGCGCCGACCTTGTGGGACGGGCCACTCTTTGCCAGCCTTATTTGTTCACCAGAACAAACTCGGGCACATGAGCCCCGGCGCCGCTCCCCCACTCCTCCAGTAGTGTCGGTTCCCGGACCCGACCGGTGAGGAACCACATGATGCCTGGTCATTCAGGATCACAGAGTGAAGAAGGCGCGGGCCTGCCCCTGCGCAGACTCCTCCTGGCCCTTGGCGACCCGATCCTGGACGTCGCCGCCGCACCGGACGGGCTTGATGTCCAGGTGGACAACGTCGTGATCATCGACCCCGAGGACCGGGTGGAGGCTCGCGAGGGCGACCTGGTCCTCCTGATCGGTGTGCGCGGCGGAGCCGCCCGGCGCCTGGTCCGGGCGCTCGCCGCGCAGGGGGCGACGGCGGTCGCGGTCAAGGCGGGCGGGTACGCCCCCGCCGAGGAGACCATCCCGCCCAGCTCCGAGTCCCGCCGGTCCAGGTCCGGCTCCGACGAGCTGCGCACCCTGCGCGCCGAGGCCCAGGAGAGCGGCGTGGCCCTCCTCGCGGTCCGGCCCGAGGTGCGCTGGGACCAGCTCCAGTCCGTCTGCCAGAACATCGTGGACGACGCCCGGCTCACCACCTCCGAGGACCTGGGCGAGGCCAGCGGCGACCTGTTCTCCATGGCGCAGACCATCGCCCAGCTCACCGGCGGTCTGGTGAGCATCGAGGACTCCGCCAGCCGGGTCCTGGCCTACTCCAGCGGCGCCGAGGTGGACGAGCTGCGTCGCCTGTCCGTGCTCGGCCGCCAGGGACCCGAGTCCTACCTCGCGCTCCTGCGGGAGTGGGGCGTGTTCACCAAGCTCCGCGCGGGCGAGGAGGTGGTCCGGATCGAGGAGCATCCCGAACTCGGCATCCGCCGTCGCCTGGCGGTGGGCATCCACGCGGGACGCCAGCCGCTCGGCGCCATCTGGGTGCAGGAGGGTTCCCAGCCCCTCTCCCAGCACGCCGAGGAGGCCCTTCTCGGCGCCGCCCGGACGACCGCGCTCCAGATGATCCGGCAGCGTACCCAGACCAGCGCCGGGCTCCGGCTGCGCGAGGACCTGCTGTCCAGCCTGCTCGAAGGGAGGATCGACGCGAGCGCCCTCGCGGACACCGTCGAGGTGCACACCGAACGGGCCGCCCTGGTGGCGGCCTTCTCCCTCAGCCAGCCCGAGGCCGAGCCCGAGGGCGCGGACGGTGAGCGCCCGGACCGGCCCGTACGCGAGCTGCGCCGCCGCCAGCTGATCGACCTGGTGTCCGTGCACACGGCCGCCTACCGGCGCAGTTCCCTGGTGACCGAGCTCGGCGGCCGCGTGTACGTGCTGCTCCCCGACCTGGCACGGACCCCCCACGGCGATGGCTGGCGCGGTGTGGAGCAGTCGGTGCTGGCACTGACCCGCAAGACCGTGGCCGCCGCCCGCGCCGCCCTGGGCCTGCGCGTGCAGGCCGCCGTGGGGTCGCTGGTGGAGCGGCTGCGCGACGTCCCCGAGTCCCGCGGGGAGGCCGACCGGGTGCTGGACGCGATGGGCCGCGACCTGGACGGCGACACCGACTGGGAGGTCGCCACGATCTCCGACGTGCGCTCCCGGGTGCTCATTAGCGAGACACTGGCGCACCTGCGCGCCGACCCGTCGCTCCGCGATCCCCGGGTGAGTCGCCTGATCGAGTACGACCGGGCGGGCGGCGCCGACCTCGTGCACTCCCTGCTGGCCTACCTGGAGGCCTTCGGCGACGCACGGGCCGCCGCCGAGCGGCTGCACATCCACCCGAACACGCTCCGGTACCGGGTGCGCCGCGCCGCGTCGGTGAGCGGGATCGACCTCTCCGACCCGGGCGAGCGCCTGTTCACCCAGCTCCAGCTCCTCATGGAACAGGGCTGAGCGGACCAGGCGGAGAGCGCCCTTGAGCCACAGTGCCGACCGCCCCCTCAGCCACGGGCCGTGAGTCCCGTCCGTACACCTCAGCCACAAGGGGGTGCCCCGTTCGAGCGCCGGAGAGGGTTCTGCAAGACGAGTCGAGCCGCCAGCGAGGAACGAGCCAGGCGTGGACGAGGATGCTGTGTTGCCTGAACCCACATCCCTCTGCAAAGGCGCCGAACACGCACCGAAGCGAAGCGGAGGTGCAAAGAAAACACGCCTGAACCCACACCACACCAAAGCGGAGACCCAAAGCAAACAAAGTACCCCCGGTCGGACTCGAACCGACACTTGTGACCCTTTTAGGGGGCCTGCCTCTTCCATTGGGCTACGAGGGCGTGGCCCATCATACCGGCCGGGCCGATTGCCCACTTTGGTTCGGCTTGGCCGGATGGGGACACGAAACGACCGGCTTCGCGAGGAAACCGGTCGTTTCGTTCGTGTTGGAGCCCGGAGGCGTCGCGCGGGTCAGCTCACGCGGCGCAGGCGGCCGTCCTCCACCTGGGGCTGGCTGGCCTCTTCGAAGGCCTGGCGCGGCTCGGACATCTCCGGGAGCGCGGCGAAGTCGCGGCGCAGGAAGAAGGCGAGCGTCCAGTCGGAGAGGACCCGCAGCTTGCGGTTGAAGGTGGGCACGGCGAGCAGGTGGTACGAGCGGTGCGCGTACCAGGCGAGGCGGCCGTTGAGCTTGATCTTCCCGAACAGCTGGGCGGCGCCCTTGTGCAGGCCGAGCCCGGCCACGGCGCCGAGGTTCTTGTGCTGGTAGGCCTTGAGCTTGCCGTTGCGCAGGGTCGCGATGACGTTGTCGGCGAGCACCGGGGCCTGGCGGACCGCGTTCTGGGCGTTGGGCGGGTAGTAGCCGCCGTTGCCGTCCGGGACCTGGGCGTTGTCGCCGCCGGCGAAGACGTTGTCCGTGCCGTTGACGGTGAGGTACTCGCTGGTGTCGACGTGACCCTTGGGGCCGAGCGGCAGGTCGCTGGCGGAGACGACCGGGCTGGGCTTGACGCCCGCGGTCCACACCAGGGTGCCCGCGTCGAACTCGGCGCCGTCGCTGAGCTTGATGCGCTGGTCGACGGCGGATTCGAGGAAGGTCTTGAGGCGAACGTCGATGCCCCGGCGGCGGAGCTGGTTGAGCGCCTTGCCGCCGACCTCCGGGCCGACCTCGGGCAGGATCTTGTCCGCGGCCTCGATGAGGTAGAAGTTCACGTCGGAGAGGTCGATGGAGGGGTGGAGGCGGACCGCGTCGCGGACCATGTCCTCCAGCTCCGCGATGGCCTCGGCACCGGCGAACCCGCCGCCGACGAACACGAAGTTGAGCGCCTTGGCGCGCACGGCCTCGTCGTCGGTGGAGTCAGCGATGGTGAGCTGGTTGAGCACGTGGTTGCGCAGGTAGGCCGCCTCTTCGACGGTCTTGATCCCGATGCCCCACTCGGCCAGGCCGGGGATGGGCAGGGTGCGCGAGACCGCTCCGGCCGCCATCACGAGGTAGTCGTAGGCGAGCGTCTGGGGCTCACCGACGTTGGGCTCGTAGCGGACGGTGTTGTCGGCGTGGTCGATGCGCACGACGCGGCCGCCCAGCACGCGGACGCGGTCGAAGACCTTCCGCAGCGGGACCACGACGTTGCGCGGGGAGATGTTGCCAGCGGCCGTCTCGGGCAGGAACGGCTGGTAGGTCATGTAGGAGTTCGGGTCGATGACGGTGATGCGGGCTTCACCGGACCCGAGCTTCTTCTCCAGTCGCCTCGCGGTGTACATCCCGAGGTAACCGCCGCCGACGATGAGGATGTGCGGGATCTCCGCCTCGTCCCCGCCGCCGTGCACCAGCCGGTAGTTCCTGCTCTCGGTCATCGCATTTCCGCCCTAACGGTTAATCTTTGGCGCCCTTGCCTCAAGGGCCGCGAAGGCTGTCACGGTCTTTGGTTCCCCGCACCGGGGGCCCGTCGTGCCGTGGTTCGTCCTGCTTGTGCATTCTTTCACAAGCCCCTCCCCGCAGGAAGGTTCACATCCGACCACCTTCCCACCATCCCCACGTGCGAAGCGATGGCGTTTGTGCAGGTCAGGAGGGTTGTGAATGCATTCACAAGGGTCTTCCGGGTGACGCGTCTCACCCGAGGGCCCTGCCGGACCCCCTCGAAGGACCCCTCCGGATCAGCCGAAGGTCCCTTCGAGGAGGCTATGTCCTTATGTGTACCAGTTTGCCCTGATTCTACTCGGGGGCGATGAGGCTCCACGCGACACCGTCGAGGATGTCGTGCTCACTCGCGGTGAAGTGGTCCGCGCCGGTGCGCGCGAGCACCCGGGACAGCACCAGGGAACCCGCCGCGATCACGTCCACGCGGCCCGGGTGCATCACGCCGATCTCCGCGCGCTCCGCGTGCCGCGAGGCCAGCAGCTCACCCGTGATCCGCTCCAGGTCCTCGGCGGAGACCCGCGTGTGGTGGATCCGCTCCGAGTCGTACTCCGGCAGGTCCAGCGCGATCCCGGCGACCGTGGTCGCGGTCCCCGCCACACACACCACCGAACCGGCCTCCCGCAGCGGGACGACCTTCTCCACCTCGTCCAGGGCGGCGTCGATGTCGGCCGTGGCCGCCTCGATCTGCTCCCGGGTGGGCGGGTCGTCGCGCAGGTGCCGCTCGGACATCCGCACGCAGCCGATGTTCACCGACAGGGCCGCGCGCACGAGGTCCTCGTCGTCGTCCAGGCCGCCCAGCACGAACTCCGTGGAGCCCCCGCCGATGTCGACCACCAGGAACGGCGGGGCGAGGTCAGCGTCGGCGTCGCCCTCGGCTGCCCGCGCCTCCAGCTCGGCCGTCGCACCCACGAACGAGAGCTCGGCCTCGTCCAGGCCGGTCACCACCTCGGGCTCCACACCCAGGATCGCGCGGACGCCGTCCACGAACTCCTGGCGGTTGCTGGCGTCCCGGGTGGCGCTGGTGGCGACCATCCGCACCGCGTCCGGACCCAGCTCGATGCCGTGCGCCTCGATGGTCTCCGCGTAGCCGCGCAGCGCCTCCAGGGTGCGCTCCAGAGCCTCGGGCGCGAACGCGCCGGTCTCGTCGACGCCCTGGCCCAGCCGGACGATCTCCATCCGCCGGTCGACGTCGACCACCTGGACCTCGTCGTCGCCCAGGAACACCACGTCCGCGATCAGCAGCCTGATGGAGTTGGTTCCGCAGTCGATCGCCGCGACACCGCTCATGAAGCGTCCGTCCCTTCAGCGCCCTCGCGGGCGTTCTCGTCCACGCACACACACGGGCCCTTGGCCCACCACTCGGGAAGCTCGGCCAGGGCCTCGGCTCCGAACGGGTTGGTGCCCGGCGCCGCCAGCTCGTGGCCCACCAGCGCGTGCAGGCACTTGACCCGGGTCGGCATGCCCCCGGTGCTCTGCATGCCCTCGGGCAACGGCTCCAACCCGTCGGCGCGCGCCTGCTCGGCGCGCTCCTCCAGGTAGGACTCGTGAGCTCGGGTGTAGGCCTCCTGGAGTTCGGGCTCCTCCCCCAGGCGCTCCTGCATCCGGCGCATGCGGCCGTCGTTCTCCAGACGACCGATGGCGGAGGCGGCTCGCGGGCATGTCAGGTAGTACAACGTCGGGAAGGGGGTGCCGTCTTCCAGGCGGGGAGCTGTCTTCACCACGTCGGGGAGGCCACAGGGGCATCGGTGCGCGACGGCACGGACCCCGCGCGGCTGGCGGCCCAACTGGAGTTCGATCGCGGCGAGGTCCCGTTCGGACGCGGGACCGCCGTCGGTGTGCCCCGAAACGGGCTGATCTGCGGAAGTCATGACCAGCCCAGCATAGTTGCCGCCGCACCCGGACGGGCCGGGCCCGCGGGGCCTACGGGCCGGCGTCGGGGTCCGGGCTGTCGGCCTCCTCCACCGTGCGCCACAGCTCGGTGAACCAGGGTTCGGTGGGCTCGGCCGGGTCCGCCTCCGCCTCGGCCTCGGACTCGGGCCGGATGACGATGTAGGCGGTCTCCTCGGGGTACTGGTAGTGGAGCCGGGCACGGGCCTCGCGCTCCACGAACGCCTCGTCGCCCAGGGCCTCCTCGCGCTCCTGGAGGTGGGCGACGTTCTCCTCCATGCGGGCGCGGTCCTCCTTGAGCTGCGCGATCTGCGACTGCTGCATCACGTACTCGCGGAGCGGATACGCGAGGCTCAGCGCGATCACGCACACGACCAGCGCGAGAATGGCGGCGCGGCTGGTGAGCATGGGCCGCACCCGGGAGGTGCGGCCCATGCCTGAGTCCTTCGGGCCCGCGTCACCGGCGCGCTGGGCGCCCTTCCGGGCAGCGGCCTTCGCAGGCCTGTCGGCTTTGGGCGCCTTCTTGGCCTTTGTGGGCGGCTGCTTGGATTCGCGGGACACTGGGGCAGACTAGCCGCGCTTGGCGAACCTCGGGAAGGCCGACACGCCCGCGTAGACGGCGGCGTCGTCGAGTTCCTCCTCGATGCGCAGGAGCTGGTTGTACTTGGCGACCCGCTCGCTGCGCGCCGGGGCACCGGTCTTGATCTGCCCGGCGTTGGTGGCCACCGCGATGTCGGCGATGGTGGTGTCCTCGGTCTCGCCGGAACGGTGGCTGATCATCGCCGTGTAACCGCTGCGCTGGGCGAGGGAGACCGCGTCCAGCGTCTCGGTGAGGGTGCCGATCTGGTTGACCTTCACCAGGAGCGAATTGGCGGTGTCCGCGAGGATGCCGCGCTGGAGCCGCTCGGGGTTGGTGACGAACAGGTCGTCCCCGACCAGCTGGACCTTGGCGCCGAGCTGCTCGGTGAGCTTCTTCCAGCCGTCCCAGTCCTCCTCGTCGAGGGGGTCCTCGATGGAGACCAGCGGGTAGGCGTCGACGAGCTCCGCGTAGTAGGCGGCCATCTCCTCGGCGGTGCGGGACTTGCCCTCGAAGGTGTACACGCCGTCGGAGAACAGCTCGCTGGCGGCCACGTCCAGGGCCAGCGCGATGTCGGTGCCGACCTTGTACCCGGCCTTCTCGATCGCCTCGACGATGAGGTCCAGGGCGGCGCGGTTGCTCTCCAGGTTGGGAGCGAAGCCGCCCTCGTCACCGACGCCGGTGCCCAGACCGTGGGACTTCAGGACGGCCTTCAGCGAGTGGTAGACCTCGGTGCCCCAGCGCAGGGCCTCGGAGAAGGTCGGGGCGCCGATGGGCGCGACCATGAACTCCTGGATGTCGACGTTGCTGTCGGCGTGCGCGCCGCCGTTGAGGATGTTCATCATCGGCACGGGCAGGACGTGCGCGTTGGGGCCGCCGATGTAGCGGAACAGCGGCAGACCGGCCTCCTCCGCGGCGGCCTTGGCCACGGCGAGGGAGGTGCCCAGGATGGCGTTGGCGCCGATCCGGGACTTGTCCGGGGTGCCGTCCAGGTCGATGAGCGCGCGGTCGATGATGCGCTGCTCGTCGGGGGTGTGGCCGAGCAGTTCGTCGGCGATCTCGTCGTTGACGGCGGTGACGGCCTTGGTCACGCCCTTGCCGCCGTACCTGTCGCCGCCGTCGCGCAGCTCGACCGCCTCGAACCTGCCGGTGGAGGCACCGCTGGGGACACCAGCGCGGGTGATGGTCCCGTCGTCGAGCAGGACCTCGACCTCGACTGTCGGGTTGCCCCGGGAGTCAAGGATCTCCCGCGCCTGGACTGACTCGATGGACGCCACGATCTCTCCGTATCTTCGGTGTCTGGGCCGACAGTTTCCGGACCCGGACACGAGACTAGCGACCCGCAGCCGGTCAGTGGCCTCCGCCCTGCCACATTGGTCTAGTCCATAGAGGCCGCCCCGGCACTGAGAGCGGCCAGGGCGATCGCCACCGCGGTCTCGCGGTGGGCGGCCGCCTCCTCCCGGGGGAACATGACGGCGACGTCCTGGATGCCCCCGAGGGCGACCACCGCGCCCATGCGTGCGGGGATTGTCGGCTCCTCGCCGACCAGCGCGGCGTCCAGCCGGCGCCGCCAGTCCATGATCAGGTCGACCAGGCCGACCTCGTTGAGCGAGCCCAGGTCGTTGAGCAGGGCCCGCATGAGGGAGCCGTGGCGCACACAGAGGTCGAAGTAGGCCCCAAGGGCCTCACCCGGATCGTTCACCCCGTCACCGAACCGCCGCACCAGGTCCTCGGCGTCGAGTCGCAGCGGCTCCACGAGCGAGCGGAGGAGCTCGCCCTTGGACGGGAAGTGGTAGTAGAGCGCCGCCTTCGTGAGGTCGAGGCGCTCGGCGATCTCGCGCAGGCTGGTCTTCTCGTAGCCCTTCAACCCGAAGAGCTCCAGGGCCACCGCCCTGATGTCGGCCTTCGTGTCACTTCGCTCCCTGGGCACCGGAACGCTCCCGCCGTCTCGTCCGCCTCGTGGTCCGGCGAGTGTATCGCTAACCGGCCGACCGGTTAGTTACTTGACGCACGGTAAGTAGGCGCCTAGCGTGAGGGCCCGACCCGAAGGAGCTCTGACGGCCATGACCGCCGTTCGTACCGTCCTGGTCTCCGGAGCCAGCATCGCCGGCCCCGCCCTCGCCCACTGGCTCCACCGCCACGGCGTCCGCGTCACCGTCGTGGAACGGGCGCCCGCCCCCCGCACCGGAGGCCACGCCATCGACGTCCGAGGCGCCGCCGTCGACGTCGCCGAGCGCATGGGACTGCTCGAGGAGATCCGCTCCCGTGTCACCGAGACCTCCCGCACCGTGTTCGTACGCGCGGACGGCCGGGTCCGCGCGGACATCGGCACCACCATGGACACCGGGCACGGCCGGTCCCTGGAGATCGTCCGCGGTGACCTCACCCGCATCCTGCACGCCTCCACCACCGCGTACACCGAGTACCTGTACGACGACACCCTCACCGCCCTGGAGGAGACCCCCGGGGGCGTCCTCGCGACCTTCCACGACGCCGCCCCGCGCGAGTTCGACCTCGTCGTGGGCGCCGACGGCCTGCACTCCACCACTCGTAGGCTGGCCTTTGGCCCCGAGGAGCACTACGCGCGGTACCTGGGCGCCCTGATCAGCATCGCCTCGGTCCCGAATCACCTCGGCCTGGACCGCGAGGTGCGCCTGTACAACGAGCCCGGACTCGGCGTCGGGATCAGCGCCTCCCCCCGGTTCGCGGGCGCCAAGGCGCTCTTCCTCGTCCGCGACCCCGACCACGGCGGAATCGACCGGGCCTCGCCGGAACGACAGAGGGCGTATCTGCGAGGCCGTCTCGCCGCAGCGGGCTGGGAGACCCCCCGGCTGCTGGACGAACTCGACGCGAGCCCCGACTTCTACTTCGACTCGGTCACGCAGATCCGCATGGGACGGTGGGCACGCGGCCGCACGGTCCTGCTCGGCGACGCCGGATACGGCCCCTCCCCCATGTCCGGCCAGGGCACCACCCTGGCCCTGGTCGGCGCGTACGTGCTGGCCGAGGAACTTGCCCGGCACGCGACCCCCGCCGCCGCCCTCGACGCCTACGAGACCCGGATGCGTCCCTACGTGCGCGCCAACCAGGACATCGCCGACGCCGGGCTGGGGTTCCTCGCCCCGCGCACCCGTCCGAGCCTCGCCGCGCGCAACACGCTGCTGCGGTTCGGCAGTCTCCTGACCCGGCTGTCCGGCCTGGACACACGAGTGGCCGAGGCCGCCGAAGGAATCGACCTCGACGCGCCCCCTCCCCCGGGCTAAACCGAACCGCCCGGAAGTGGCCGTTCCCCTTGCCTGGTCCGAGCGCCTGTCTATAGTTCCCACTGAGGGCCACCGTCCCCCCAACCACGCCCCGAACAACCACGGCCCCGCGTGAACGGCAGAGGACGAGCATGGCCAACCCGAACGACCAGGTGGACGGGGCGCTGCGCCCCGCACGACAGAGACGCGCCGAGCTGGCGCTGCTGCTCGCCTCGATCGGGGCGACCTTCGCGGCCCTGCTCTACGCGTCGCTGGCGGTCACCGGCGGCGTGGAGGACCGTGTCCTGGTCTACGGACTGGTGCTCGGCGCCGGGTCGCTCGCCCTGCACGTGCTGATGCGGTTCGTGGCCCCCTACGCCGACCCCGTGCTGCTCCCGGTCGCCTCCGCCCTCAGTGGGATCGGGATCACGATGATCTGGGCGCTCCAGATGACCCGGGACCACGCGCCCGGCAGCAGCGAGGCCGACCGGCAGCTGATGTGGACCCTGGTCGGCATGGTCCTGTGCGCCGCCGCCATCGCGTTCGTCCGGCAGCCGCGCCGCCTCACGATGTACACCTACCTGATCGCCCTGGCCGCGCTGGTCCTGCTGCTGCTCCCGCTGTCGCCGCTGGGCCACGAGGTGCTCGGCGCCCGGCGGTGGATCATGATCGGCCCCTTCACCATGCAGCCCTCGGAGTTCGCGAAGGTGCTCCTGGTGATCTTCCTGGCCTCGTACCTGGGCCGCCAGCGCGACGTGATGGCCCTGGTCACCCGTACCTTCCGGGTCGGCGGGGTGAAGGTGTTCAGCGCGCCCCGCGCCCGGGACCTGGCCCCGATGGCCGTGGGCTGGGGCGTGGCGATCCTGCTGCTGGTGGGCACCAAGGACCTGGGGACCTCGCTGCTGCTCTTCGGCACGTTCCTGGCGGTGCTGTACGCGGCCACCGCCCGCAAGTCCTGGGTGCTCATCGGACTGGTCGCCTTCTCCGGCGGGGCGTACGTGGCGTACCTGATGTTCGGGCACGTGCAGAACCGGGTGCGGATCTGGCTGAACGCCTTCGACCCGGAGGTGTACCACAGCGAGGGCGGCAGCTTCCAGGTGGTGGAGGGCATGATCGCCCTCGCCTACGGCGGGCTGCTGGGCACGGGGTTCGACGGCGGCAACGCGGAGAACCTGTTCGCCGCCGACAGCGACCTCATCCTGGTGTCGACCGGCGAGAAGCTGGGCCTGACCGGGCTCATGGCGGTGCTGACCCTGCTGCTGTTGTTCGCCCAGCGGGCCCTGCGCATCTCCCTGGGCTGCCGGGACGTGTTCCTCAAGCTCACCGCCCTGGGCTACGGGTTCATCACCGCGTTCGACGTGTTCATCGTCCTCGGCGGCGCCACGCTGATCATCCCGCTCACCGGCATGACCACACCGTTCATGTCGGCGGGCGGATCCGCGCTGATGGCCAACTGGCTGATCGTGGGCCTGTTGCTGACCATCAGTGAGTCCGCCCGCCGTCCGCAGGAGTCGTTCAGCTCCGGGCTGGCGCCGGGTGATCCCGCGACGGAGGTCATCAACGTGCGTGACCTGCCCGACGGCATCCGCTGACTGACGGCGTCCGCTGGCTCAGGTCAGGAACGTGATGCACAGCGAGGCGACCAGGATGCCGAAGAGCATCACGACCGCCGAGTAGCCGAGGATGCGGCCCGCCCTGAGCTTGGTCAGGGCGAGCAACGGCAGTGCCCAGAACGGCTGGATGCCGTTGGTGAGCTGGTCGCCCATGGCCACGGCCATCACGCCCACTCCGGGCCGGATGCCCAGGGACTCGGTGGCGCCGATGACCACCGGCCCCTGCACCGCCCACTGGCCGCCGCCCGAGGGCACCGCGAGGTTGACCAGGCACGCGCTGATCAGGGCCCAGAAGGGATACGTGAACGGGGTGGAGAACGAGATGAACCACTGGGTGATGACCTCCAGCAGTCCCGAGGTGTCCATGATCCCCATGATCCCGGCGTAGAAGGGGAACTGGATGATCACCGCCGAGGCGTTCCTCGCCCCCTCGGCGGCGGCGGCCGAGTACCCCGCCAACGTCCCGTGCAGGCCGAGCCCGGCCATGAGGAACGCGAAGTTGAGCAGGTTGATGTCCATGCCCACCACGCCGTTGGTCACGAGGGCGGGCACCAGGTGGACCAGCCCCACGGCCACCACCGCGTACACCAGCACCCGGCTGTGCATGAGGCGCTGCGCCGGGGACAGGGCGCGCAGCTCGTCACGGCCGGGCCGACCGGGCGCGGGGTCGCCGCCGGTGGTGTCGCCGATCTCCTCGCTCTCCCCCGCCTTGGGGGTCATGCTCATCAGCAGCAGCGGGGCGCCGATCAGCATGGCCGCGAGGAAGACCAGGTTGAAGGGCTGGAAGATGGTCTCGCTGAGCGGGACCAGACCGATCTGGTCCTCCAGGAAGTGCCCCGGGGTGTTGACCAGCAGGGGCGCCGAACCCGACAGGCCGCTGTGCCAGACCATCAGCCCCGTGTAGCCGCCCGCGACGACCAGTGGGAAGTGCACCCTGATCCCGCGCTCCTTGCAGGATCGGGCCACCTCCACAGCCAGGAGCGCGCCCGCGATCAGTCCCAGCCCCCAGTGCAGCATGCCCAGGAGCGCCGATCCCACCGCCGTGACCAGCACCGCGGTCAGCGGACCCCGGGCCAGCCCCGCCACCCGGCGGATCGCCCGCCGCGCCGGGGGCGAGGACGCCAGGGCGTACCCGGTGACCAGGACCAGGGTCATCTGCATCCCGAACTCCAGCAGGCCCCAGAACCCGCCGTACCAGTCCCCGACCAGCTGGATCGGGGTCCGGTCGGTCAGGAACAGGGCCATCCCGAAGACGAGGGCGGACAGGATGACCGCGAAGACGAAGGCGTCCGGCACCCATCTGGTGCTGAACGCCGCGAGGGCGTTGCCGAACCGGCGCATGAGGGGCTCCCACGTGTACGGGGGCCCGGGCCGCGGCGGAGGGTGCCGAAGCCCCGGACCCCGAGGTGAGAGCACTGTGTTGCACGGGTCACACAGGCGTCAAGATGTAGGCGACCGATTTGAGGTTCCTGCGAGCTGGGCCGGGGTTCCACGGCCGAACGCGGTCGTCGCTGGCTCGCCGGGGCGGGGAGGCGGTCGCGCGACGCGGTCGGCGGGGGCCGGTGCCGCCCGTGGCGTTCCGGCCCGGGCGGGACACCGCTCCGGGCCGTCCTCCTCCGTCTACCGGGTCTTCGACCAGTACACGCGCCACTCCTCGTCGGTGAGCTCGCGGGGCTCGTGGCCCTCGGCGCGGGCGGCCTCCTCGGCCGCGCGCACACGGGTGTCGAAGCGGCGGGCCGCCAGGCGCAGGTCGCTCTCCGGGTCACGACCCTGGTCCCGCTCGGCGGCCACGGCGGCGAACAGCTCCCCGCCCTCGGAGCCGTCGTCACCCACCAGGTCGGCGGGGAACCCGTTGCGTACGGCACGCTTCTGGAGCTCGTAGGCCAACAGCACGGCCGGCTGCGCGAAGGGCACCCCGTCGAGCACCGAGGTCTCACCGGTGCCGCCCCTGGCCTTCGCCTTCGCGGAGCGCTCGGCCGCCTTGATGGCCTCCCAGTTCGACCACACCTCGTCGGTGCCGGACACGTCCTGGCCGCCGAACACGTGCGGATGGCGGCGGGTCATCTTGTCGATGATGGCGTCGGCCACGTCGTCCACCGTGAACCGGGCCGGGTCGCCCTCGGGGCGCTCGGCGCCGATCGCGGAGTGGAAGACCACCTGGAGCAGCACGTCCCCCAGCTCCTCGCGCAGCTGGGGGTAGTCACCGTCCTCGATGGTCTCCAGGGTCTCGTAGGACTCCTGGATCAGGTACTTGGCCAGGGACTCGTGGGTCTGGGTGCTGTCCCACGGGCACTCCCGGCGCAGCGTCTCCATCACCTCGACCAGGCGAAGCATCCGGTGCCCGGGCACCGGCGGGGTCGGGGTGTCGCTCGTCATCAGTCCTCGCTCACGTGCTGGTCGGAGGGGAGCCAGCCGCCCGCGCGCAGGGCGTCCAGCACCTGGGCGACGGACTCGGCGGGGTCCGCGCCCACGGTGTCGACGACCAGGTCGGCGTCGGTCGGCTCCTCGTAGGGGTCGGAGACCCCCGTGAACTCGGGGATGCTCCCCGCTCGGGCCTGGGCGTACAGGCCCTTGCGGTCGCGGGCCTCGCACTCCTCCAGGGGCGTGGCCACGTGGACCAGGAAGAAGTCCCCGAACTCCTCCACCATGGCACGGACCTCCGCCCGCCCGGACGCGTACGGCGCGATCGGCGCGCAGACGGCCACCCCGCCGTGGCGGGTGATCTCGGCGGCCACGTAGCCGATGCGCCGGATGTTGAGCTCGCGGTCCTGCCGGGAGAAGGACAACCCCTTGGAGAGCACCCGCCGCACCACGTCACCGTCGAGCAGGCTCACGGTGCGGCCGGAGCGGCGGACGCCGTCGCACACACCGCGGGCGATGGTGGACTTGCCCGAGCCGGACAGGCCGGTGAAGAGCAGGGTGAGGCCGCGTCGGGTGCGCGCGGGGCGCAGTCGGGCGAGCTCGGCGCCGACCCGGGCCGGAGTGAACCAGGCGGGCAGCTCGCGGCCGTGCGCGAGCTCGGCCGCGACCTCGTCGTCGGTCGGCTCCGCGAGGACGGTGCGCGGGTCCACGTGGGTGAGGGGCTTCCACAGCGCCTCGTTCGCGTCGTAGCGCCAGGGTTCGGGGTCGAGGACGGTCAGCGGCGGACGCAGCGCCATCACCCGCTCGGTCTCGGGAGCCCGCCCACCCGCTTCGACCAGCAGGTGGGTGGCACCGTAGGCGGCGGCGACGTGCGCCGCCAGCGCGGCGTCCCGTTCGGTCCAGGTGCCCCCGAGCGCACCAGTGGCGCGGGCCCGGGACCGGGGCAGGGTGACCACGGCGAACGACGACCGGGGCGGCAGCAGCGGTTCGGCGGCCAGCACGGCGTCGGCCAGCCCCGGGTCGTGCAGGCCGGTGTCGACGATGACCAGGACCTCGGCGCGTCCCAGCGCCTCGGCCTCGGCACGGATCTGGTGCAGGGCCCGGTGGTGCAGCGGGCGGTCGGTGACCACGGCCAGAAGGGGGCGGTCGGGCTCCAGCCCGCTCTGGGCACGGACCTCGGCCGGGGTGGACCGCAGTTCCCTGAGGACCCCGTAGGTGGGCGGCCGCAGCAGGGTGACGTCCCCCGCCACGTGGTGCACACCGGGCTCACCGAGCGACTCCCAGCTCTCGCTCACCACCAGCTCGGCCAGCGGGGCGCCCTCCAGGTCGGTGAGGGTGAGCCGCTCCCTCCCCGCCAGTTCCTCGGGCACCTCCAGGGTGACCGGAACCGGCCAGGGGCGTCCGTCGGGCAGCCGTCCCCGGAGCGCCACCGACTCCGCCTGGTCGCGGGTCATGAACCCGGCCAGCGGGTAGGCGCCGCTGAGGATGAGCTCCAAGTGGGCGAGGCCGTCCGGACCTGGTGCGAAGGCCGGGGCACCCGGTCGGCCGGTGTCGCCGCCCGGTCCGCTCCCGTGTCTGTGGGCACTCACCACGCGCATCCTCTTCTCTGACCGTTCAGCGGAACCCTCCACAAGCGTCCAGCGTATGCCCGGCCGGTCCCCTGCCCCGGCGGCGAACCCGTCACTCCGGAATATCAGCAGTTCAGAGCCGGTTCACTCCGTAGTGACCTCTCCGGATCGCCATGGGCGGGGGCAGGTCGGGAACGGGCGGTGACCGAACCGCCGACCTCCCGACCGGGCCCGCGCGCGACGGTGGTACTGGATAAGCTGAGGGAAGCCGGGTGGCCACGCCCATCCACACACACGGCCGCCCACAACCGTCACCGGACCGTCCCCACTCGACTCGCGGGACGGCGGCAACCGTGCCCGCCGCACGCGGGTGTCGGCGTCAGGGCAGGACCCGACTCCTGAACCGGACCACTTCCAGTTTTTGGTGCTATGAGCCTCATTGGACTTCTCGCCGACGTCTCCAGGGACCCGGCACTGCACAGTGCGATCGAGACCGCCCGAAGCGGCCGCGATCCCCATCTCGACCTCGTCGCCCCGGCGGCGCTGCGCCCCTTCATGGTGGGGGCGCTCGCCGCCGACCCCCCCGTGGGCGCGAACCGGCCGGTGCTCGCGGTCACCGCCACCGAGCGGGAGGCCGCCGACCTGACCGACGCGCTCGGCTCACTGCTGCCCGCGGACTCGGTCGCGCTCTTCCCCGCCTGGGAGACCCTGCCGCACGAGCGGCTCTCCCCGCGCTCGGACACCGTGGGCCAGCGCCTGGCGGTCCTGCGCCGTCTGGCGCACCCCGACCCCTCCGACCCGCTCACCACCCCGCTGCGCGTGGTGGTGGCCCCCGTCCGCAGCGTCCTCCAACCGCTGGTGGCCGGGCTCGGTGACCTCGAACCGGTCCGGATCCGGCCCGGTGACGAGGCGTCCCTGGAGGACGTGGTCAGCTCCCTGACCAACACCGGCTACGCCCGCGTGGACCTGGTGGAGAAGCGCGGCGACATGGCCGTGCGCGGCGGCATCCTGGACGTCTTCCCGCCCACCGAGGAGCACCCGCTGCGCCTGGAGTTCTGGGGCGACACCGTCGAGGACATCCGGTACTTCCAGGTGGCCGACCAGCGCTCCATCACCCCCGGCGAGAGCGGGGAGGGCGCCGACTCCCGGGCCGCCTCGGGCCTGTTCGCGCCGCCCTGCCGCGAGCTCCTGCTCACCGAGACCGTGCGCGAGCGCGCCCGTGCCCTGGCCGCCGAGCACCCCTCGCTGGCCGAGGTGCTCACCAAGATCGCCGACGGCGTCTCGGTCGAGGGCATGGAGGCGTTCGCCCCCGTGCTGGCCGAGCGCATGGAACCCTTCCTGGAGTACCTGCCGAAGAACGCCATGGTGCTGGGCTGCGACCCCGAGCGCATCCGTACCCGCGCCGTGGAGCTGGAGGCCACCAGCGCCGAGTTCCTGGACGCCTCATGGATCAACGCCGCCTCAGGCGGCGAGGCCCCCATCGACCTCGGTGAGTCCGCCTACATGTCCATCTCCGAGCTGCGCTCGGTCGCCACCGGCCTGGGCCTGCCCTGGTGGGGGCTGACCCCCTTCAGCGCCGGTGAGGACGCGGGCGAGGAGGACGACGCGGTCGTGGTGGGTGCCGTGCCCGCCGACTCCTACCGGGGCGACACCGAGCGCGCCCTCGCCGACGTCAAGAGCTGGCTGCACGACAACTGGAGCGTCGTGCTGGTCACCCAGGGGCACGGGCCCGCCGAACGCCTGGTGGCCATGCTCAGGGACGCCGGGCTGGGCGCCACGCTCTCCGCCGACCTGGTCGAGCCGCCCAAGGAGGCGATCGCCACCGTCACCACCGGACTGGTCGACCACGGCTTCCTGCTGCGGTCGGTGCACACGGTGGTCCTCACCGAGACCGACCTGGTGGGACAGAAGTCCTCCACCCGCGACATGCGGCGCATGCCCAGCCGCCGCAAGGGAACGGTCGACCCCCTCCAGCTCAAGCCCGGCGACTACGTCGTGCACGAACAGCACGGCGTGGGCCGCTACCTGGAGATGGTCAGCCGCCAGATCCAGGGCGCCACCCGCGAGTACCTGCTCATCGAGTACGCGCCCTCCAAGCGCGGCCAGCCCGGCGACCGCCTGTTCGTGCCCACCGAGCAGCTCGGCGAGGTCACCCGGTACGTGGGCGGCGAGGCGCCCACGCTGTCCAAGATGGGCGGCGCCGAGTGGAGCAAGGCAAAGAGCCGCGCCCGCAAGGTGGTCCGTGAGATCGCCGGCGACCTCATCCGCCTGTACTCGGCCCGGCAGGCCTCCCCCGGCCACGCCTTCGGCGCGGACACCCCGTGGCAGAACGAACTGGAGGACGCCTTCCCCTACGTGGAGACGCCCGACCAGCTCGCCGCCATCGACGAGGTCAAGAAGGACATGTCCAAGTCGGTCCCGATGGACCGTCTGATCTGCGGCGACGTGGGTTACGGCAAGACCGAGGTGGCGGTGCGCGCCGCGTTCAAGGCGGTCCAGGACGGCAAGCAGGTGGCACTGCTGGTGCCCACCACCCTGCTGGTCCAGCAGCACCTGTCCACCTTCACCGAGCGCTACGCGTCCTTCCCCGTCACGGTCAGGCCGATGTCGCGGTTCCAGACCGACGGGGAGGTCGAGGTGACCCGCGAGGGCCTGCGCTCCGGCGAGGTCGACGTGGTGATCGGCACCCACCGCCTGCTGTCGCAGGAGACCCGGTTCAAGGACCTGGGCCTGGTCATCATCGACGAGGAACAGCGCTTCGGCGTGGAGCACAAGGAGGCCCTGAAGCGGCTGCGCACCCAGGTGGACGTGCTGGCGATGTCGGCCACGCCCATCCCGCGCACCCTGGAGATGGGTCTGACCGGCATCCGTGAGATGACCACGATCCTCACCCCGCCCGAGGAGCGCCACCCGGTGCTCACCTTCGTGGGGCCCTACGAGGACAAGCAGATCACCGCGGCCATCCGCCGCGAGCTGATGCGCGAGGGACAGGTGTTCTTCGTGCACAACCGGGTGGCCTCCATCGACAAGGTGGCGGCCTCCATCAAGCGACTGGTCCCCGAGGCCCGGGTCGCCTACGCGCACGGCCAGATGAACGAGCAGCAGCTCGAGAAGGTCATGGTCGACTTCTGGGAGAAGAACTTCGACGTGCTGGTCTCCACGACCATCGTCGAGTCCGGCCTGGACGTGCCCAACGCCAACACGCTGATCATCGACCGCGCCGACACCTACGGCCTGTCCCAGCTGCACCAGCTGCGCGGCCGGGTGGGGCGTGGCCGCGAGCGCGCCTACGCGTACTTCCTGTACCCGCCGGAGCGCCCGCTCACCGAGACCGCCTACGAACGGCTCGCCACCGTCGCCCAGCACACCGAGACCGGGGCGGGCATGTACGTGGCCATGAAGGACCTGGAGATCCGGGGCGCGGGCAACATCCTGGGCGCCGAGCAGTCGGGGACCATCGCGGGCGTGGGCTTCGACCTCTACGTGCGCATGGTCGGTGAGGCCGTGGCCGAGCTCAAGGGCGACCCGGAGGCCGTGGCCGAGGTCGAGACCAAGGTGGAGCTGCCGATCAACGCGCACATCCCGCACGACTACGTCCCGGGCGAGCGCCTGCGCCTCCAGTCGTACAAGCGGATCGCCAGCGTCACCAGCGAGGAGGACGTCCTCGCCGCCTACGAGGAGCTCACCGACCGCTACGGCACCCCGCCGCAGCAGGTGGACAACCTCATGGCGGTGGCCCGGTTCCGGGTGCTGGCCAAGTCCGCCGGACTGGCCGACGTCGTCATGCAGGGCAACCAGATCCGGTTCTCCCCGGTGGAGCTGCGCGAGTCCCAGGAGCTGCGGCTGCGCCGGATGTACCCGAGGTCCATCCAGAAGGAGTCCACCAAGACCCTCCTGGTGCCGGTCCCCAAGGCGGGCGGGCTCGGCGGCAAGCCGCTGCGCGACCTCGAACTCCTCAAGTGGTGCACCGACCTGGTCAACGCCATCTTCGAGCCCGAGAAGCGCAGGGTCGTCCCCCAGGGCGACTGACCCGCCCGCGGGACTCCTGACGACGACGGAGGGCACGGCCGGTGGCCGTGCCCTCCGTCGTCTCCCGACCTCAGTCGCGACGTTCCGGCTCGTCGGGGGCGGCCTCGTAGGTGATGCCGTACATCTCCTCCTCCGCCTCCTCGTCCCCCCGGCCACGGCGCCACCAACCGCCCTCGGCCCGCCGGTCCGCCCGGCGCTGCGCCCGCAGCTCCCGGCGGGCCTCCCTGCGCGCCTGACGCTCCACGACGCGGTCGCGCCTGCGGGCCTGACGCACCCGCCGCAGCGCGGCGCGGCGCTCGGCGACGGTCGGCTCCGGCGCCTCCTCCACCACCTTCTCCTCCTCGCGGGGACGCAGCGCCGTGACGGTGGCCAGCCCCTTGCCGACCGGAACGTCCTCGGGCAGCTCCACCACGGGCACGGCGGGTTCGGGGCGCGGCTCCGGGGCGGCCACCCGCTCGGCGGCGACCAGCCGGGACTGCTTGCGCGTGTACCACCAGTTGGCGATCCACGCCGCCACGGCGGCCGCCACCCCCACTTCGAGGGCGGCCACCACACCCACCTGCCAGGCCGAGGGCCCCACCTCACTGAGCCGCTGCGCCCCCAGGGAGCCACCCGCGACCCCGGCCAGGGCCGCGAACAGCAGCCCCGTCGTCACACCGCACACGAACCCCCACAGGGGCGCCGCCTCGCTGACCACGTCCGGAGCGCTGCGCTGGGTCAGCACCCCGCCGATCGCCCCCGCCACGAACGGCACCACCAGGGCGCCGAGGGACAGCACCGGGGCGGCGCCGTTGGAGGGCAGCGCCGCCAGCATCGGCAGCGCGGGAAGCGCGCCCACCGACACCTCCGTCGGCGCGACCACCGTCGACACCCCCATCGCGAAACCCGGGCCGAGCGCGTAACAGACCGCGAACACCACCGCGTTGGGCAGGTAGGCGAGCTGCACGATCAGCAGGAGCGTCCCGCCGACCACCCCCGGAGCCAGCGACCGCGTGATCTCGACCGCCTCCGGCAGGTTCAGCCCCAGCGCCACCAGGAACAGCACCAGCCCCCCGACCAGCAGTGTCCCCGTGGACGCGAGCATGCCCACCAGCAGCGAACGCGACCGTGCGGGCATGAGGTCCAGCAGGTCCCGCGCGGCCACTCCCTTGTCCCGCATGAGCTGGCGCAGCACGCCCAGCCCACCCGCGATGAAGGCGATCACGAACCCCATGAGCAGCGCGCGCGGCATGCTCGGCACCGCCTCGTCGGTGCGGGCCAGGAGCGCGAGCGTGCCCGCGATCGCCGCGTAGGGACCGGCGATGGCCAGCGCGGCCCGGTGCACGTGCCGGAGCCGCTCGATCACGCAGCCGCGCGCCAGCCAGCGGCCGAACCGGTACAGCAGCAGCCCCGGAAGCAGGACCAGGCCCATGGGCAACAGGCTGATCTGCCCCTCCGCGACGGAGAAGGAGACGTGGTGGCCCACCAACCAGGACAGGACGGCGCCCCGCAGGAGGTCCGCGATGTCCTCACCGAAGGTGTCGTGCGGCGCCGCCACCCACCCGGCCATGGTGAGCGTGACGATCACGGCCAGGCCGATACCCGCCGCCGACGCGGCGGCGATCCCGCCGGTCGCGTAGATCGGTCGACCCACCGTCTCGTGCGGTGACGCGGGCACACCCTCGGAGGCCCCGTCGCTGGTGCTCGTGGACCGCTTCGACTGTCGGCCTCGGTCGGGGGGAGATCCTGGCGTACTCACCCGACTTATGCTGCCAGGGACCGGAATGCTCCGTGGTATCCGGGCGGCGCGTGTCGTGCCCGCGTCACCTCGGCGGAACGCCCCGCAAACGCGATACGTCGTAAGATGACAGCCCGCCCCCCGCACGAAGGACGCCCCCATGGCAGAGCTCGAACCCGGCCGCAGCTACCGGCTCTCCGACACCGAACGCGACGAGGCCCTCGGGAAGCTGCGCACGGCGTTCGAGGAGGGCCGCCTGGACACCGAGGAGCACGACCAGCGCTCGGACGCCGCCCTCCGGGCCGTCAACAGCGCCGACCTCGTCCCGCTCTTCGACGACCTGCCGACCCGGCTGGCCCCCAGCGCCGTCGCCGTACCCGAACCGGCCGCCCCCACCTCCCCCGCCGTCCCCGACGAGACCACGGACGAGGTCTCCGAGAAGGACAAGGGGGTGAACGTCGGTGGTCTCCTGGGCTGGGGAGGCTTCCTCCTCCTGGTGTGGGGCACGCCCTCGTTCGTCAGCGGCAACGTCTACGCCATCACGGTCTTCCTCGGGTTCTTCTGCCTCATGGTGATCGGCCCCCTCGTCGGGCAGCTCGTCGCCCAGCGCCGACGACGCGAGCTCGGCGGCTGAGGCCCCACACACGACACGGCTCCGCCCCACCGACCGGAGGTCACCGGTGGCGGGGCGGAGCCGTGCTGAACGAGCGCCCGCGGGGCGCGTCCTCCTAGAAGAGGTCGCGCACCAGCTGAGCGGTCTCGCTCGGGGTCTTGCCGACCTTGACGCCAACGGCCTCGAGGGCCTCCTTCTTGGCGGCGGCCGTACCGGAGGAGCCGGAGACGATGGCGCCGGCGTGGCCCATGGTCTTGCCCTCCGGGGCGGTGAAGCCCGCGACGTAGCCGACGACCGGCTTGGTCACGTTGGCCTTGATGAAGTCGGCCGCGCGCTCCTCGGCGTCGCCGCCGATCTCACCGATCATCACGATCACGTCGGTGTCCGGGTCGGCCTCGAAGGCCGCCAGGGCGTCGATGTGCGTGGTGCCGATGATCGGGTCGCCACCGATGCCGACGGCGGACGAGAAGCCGATGTCGCGCAGCTCGTACATCATCTGGTAGGTGAGCGTGCCCGACTTCGAGACCAGGCCGATGCGGCCCGGCTTCGCGATGTCGGCCGGGATGATGCCGGCGTTGGACTGGCCCGGGGTGATGAGACCGGGGCAGTTCGGGCCGACGATGCGGGTCTTGTTGCCCTTGGAACCGGCGTAGGCCCAGAAGGCGGCGGTGTCGTGGACCGGGATGCCCTCGGTGATCACGACGGCCAGACCGATCTCGGCGTCGATCGCCTCGACGACGGCGTCCTTGGAGAACTTCGGCGGAACGAAGATCACGGTGACGTCGGCGCCGGTGGCGGCCATGCCGTCCGCGACGGAGCCGAAGACGGGCACCTCGGTGCCGTCGAAGTCGACGCTCTGCCCGGCCTTGCGCGGGTTCACGCCACCAACGATGTTGGTGCCGGACGCGAGCATACGGCGGGTGTGCTTGGTGCCCTCAGAGCCGGTCATGCCCTGGACGAGCACCTTGCTGTCCTTGTTGAGGAAGATAGCCATGGTGTGTTGTCCCCTACTTCGCCGCGAGCTCGGCGGCCTGAGCGGCGGCGCCGTCCATCGTGTCGACCCGACGAACGGCCGGGTGGGCGCGCTCGTCGAGGATCTGGCGACCCAGTTCGGCGTTGTTGCCGTCCAGGCGGACGACCAGCGGCTTGCTGACGTCGTCGCCGCGCTGCTCCAGGAGCTCCAGAGCCTGCACGATGCCGTTGGCCACGGCGTCGCAGGCGGTGATGCCACCGAAGACGTTGACGAACACGCTCTTGACAGCGGGGTCGCCCAGGATGATCTCCAGGCCGTTCGCCATCACCTCGGCGGAGGCGCCGCCACCGATGTCGAGGAAGTTGGCGGGCTTGACGCCGCCGTGGTTCTCACCGGCGTAGGCGACCACGTCCAGGGTCGACATGACCAGACCGGCACCGTTACCGATGATGCCGACCTCGCCGTCGAGCTTGACGTAGTTGAGCCCCTTGGCCTTGGCGGCGACCTCGAGCGGGTCACCCTCCTCGGCGAAGGTCAGGCTCTCCAGGTCCTGGCGGAACTCGGCGTTCTCGTCCAGGGTCACCTTGCCGTCGAGGGCGACGACCCGACCGTCCTTGGTCAGGATGAGCGGGTTCACCTCCGCGAGGGTGGCGTCCTTGCCCACGAAGGCGTCCCACAGCTTGGAGACGATCTCCGTGGCGCCCGCGGCCGCGGCCTCGGGCAGGTTTCCGGCCTTGACGATCTCCGCGGCCACATCGGCCGGGGCGCCCTTCAGGGCGTCGATCGAGATCTTGGCGACGGCGTCCGGGTTGGTCTCCGCGACCTCCTCGATTTCCATGCCGCCCTCTTTGGAGCAGATGGAGAGGAAGTTGCGGTTGGCGCGGTCGAGCAGGAAGGAGAAGTAGTACTCCTCGGCGATGTCACTCGCCTCCTCGACCAGGACACGGTGGACCGTGTGGCCCTTGATGTCCATGCCGAGGATCTGCTCGGCCTTGGCCTCGGCGTCCTCGGGGCCCTCGGCCACCTTGACGCCGCCGGCCTTCCCGCGGCCGCCCGTCTTGACCTGGGCCTTCACGACGACGCGGGGCTTGCCCGCGGCGGCGAACTCATCGGCGATGGCACGCGCCTCAGCGACCGTGCTCGCCACCTTCCCCTGGGGTACGGGAACCCCGTACTCTGCGAAGAGTTGCTTCGCCTGGTATTCGAACAGGTCCACGAGGGTCCGTCCTTGTAACTCGCTGGCTCAAGTGTGTACCGGGGTGGCGTGTCCGGATCGGCGGTGACGCACTGAAGGGGTGTCACACGACGCAAACCCCTCGTTGGGGGTGAGCCGCCTACAGAGATCGAGATCGCCGCGGCGTTGCCACCCGCGACATGCGCAAAGCTTAGTCGCCCCTCGTCTGGCCGCCGGACACCAGGGTCGCGTTGACCCCATGGCCTGACGCACAAATGCCGCTCACGCGGCACTACGGGGCCTCCCACATGGGAACATATGTGACCAGAGACACGGCTGATAACACCGATCCCGGGCCGATCCGCCCCGCATCGGACTTCCACCGAAGTGCGACGAAGGTCACCGGCCGTCAGGCCGCGTGCGCGGGCCGGATGTTCTCGCGCACCCAGTCCGCGATCTCCGCCGTCGGCGCACCCGGTGTGAAGATCCGGGCGACCCCCATCGCCTCCAGCTCAGCGATGTCGGAGTCGGGGATGATGCCCCCGCCGAACACCCGGATGTCGGTGGCGTCGTTCTCCCGCAGCAGTTCCATCACCCGGCCGAACATCGTCATGTGGGCACCCGAGAGCACCGACAGCCCGATGGCGTCCGCGTCCTCCTGGAGCGCGGCGGCCACGATCATCTCCGGGGTCTGGCGCAGCCCGGTGTAGATGACCTCCACTCCGGCGTCCCGCAGGACCCGGGCGACGATCTTGACCCCCCGGTCGTGCCCGTCCAGTCCCGGCTTCGCGACGACGACGCGCGCGGCGGCCTCGGCCATGGCGTACCCCTCACTACGTTCCCCTCGGGACGCCCCTCGTGAGGGCGCTCCCGTGGGGGAGATGATGAACTCGTGTGAAGAGTAACCCAGGTCACTCGCGGGTGCGGGGCACGGGGGCGGGTATCGTCCGACCATGGACGACGGATACGAACAGACCAGTACCGAGGACCTGCGGGAACGCGCCCTGGAACTGGCGCGGAAGCGCTGGGACGTGGCCTTCCTCTGGCGTCTGCTGCGGCTGCTCCCCGCCGCCGAGGCCGCCGCGGGCAACCGGGACGCCAGCGAGGCCAGCGTCGCCCAGGTGTCGGGGCTCCTCTACGAGGCGTTCTCAGCGGAGCACGACCCCAAGGTCCACGAGGCGCTGCGCCCCGTCTACATCGACTACCTCAACGGCGAGGACTGACCCCACCTGGGTGTCCGAAAACCGCCAGCATCCGTCTCCGGACTCGGCGAGCATGGTGGTTGTGATGGACGACGAACAGCGCTACAGGGCGGTACGGAGCAGGGACTCCCGTTTCGACGGGGTCTTCTACACCGCCGTGCGCACCACCGGCATCTACTGCCGACCGAGCTGCCCCGCGGTGACCCCGCGCCGGGAGAACGTCCGCTTCTACCGGACGGCCGCCGCCGCACAGGAGTCCGGGTTCCGCGCCTGCAAACGGTGCCGACCGGACACCGTGCCCGGCTCCCCCGAGTGGAACGTGCGCGCCGACGTGGTGGGACGGGCGATCCGGCTGATCCACGACGGTGCCGTCGACCGGGGCGGCGTGGGCGCCCTCGCGGAGGACCTCGGCTACAGCGAACGCCAGCTCAACCGGCTGCTCAGCGCCGAGGTCGGCGCGGGGCCCCTGGCCCTCGCCCGAGCCGAGCGCACCCACACGGCGCGCGTCCTGGTGGAGACCACGGACATGCCGATGGCCGACGTCGCCTTCGCCTCCGGGTTCGCGAGCGTGCGGCAGTTCAACGAGACCATGCGGGCGGTCTTCGACCGCTCCCCCTCCGAGATGCGAGCGGCCCGCCGCAGGGCGACCACACCGCCCACCAGCGGCATCGTGCTGCGGCTCCCCTACCGGGGCGCCATCGACCTGGCCGGGATGCTCACCTTCCTCGGTGACCGCGCGGTCCCGGGTGTGGAGGAGTACTCCGACGACACGTACCGGCGCACACTCCGCCTGCCCCACGGCCCCGGAGTGGTCGCGCTCTCCGCGGGCTCCGACCACGTCCTGTGCCGCCTGTGGCTGACCGACCCGAGCGACCTGACCAGCGCCGTGCGCCGCTGCCGAAGCCTCCTGGACCTGGACGCGGACCCCGACGCGGTCGCGGAGGTCCTGGGGCCGGACCCCGTGCTCGGCCCGGTCCTGCGCCGACGCCCCGGGGTACGCGCCCCGGGCCACGTGGACCCCGCGGAACTGGCGGTCCGCGCGGTCCTGGGCCAGCAGGTCTCGGTCAGGGCCGCGCGTACCCTGGCAGGACGGTTGGTGTCCCGGTACGGGGAGCCGCTGGGTACCGGGCTCGACGGCCTGTTCCCCGGCCTCACCCACACGTTCGCCTCCCCGGAGGCCCTCACCGACGCCGACCCGGCGGGGATGTCCATCCCCGTGTCCCGGGGACGGGCCCTCACCCACGTGGCGGGGGCGATCGCCTCGGGCCGCGTGGACCTGGGCCCGGGCTGCGACCGGGACGAGGCGGAGCACAGGCTGTTGGAGCTGCCCGGGATCGGCCCGTGGACCGCCGGCTACGTGCGGATGCGCGGGCTGGGCGACCCGGACGTGTTCCTGGAGACGGACCTCGGGGTGCGGCAGGCCCTGGAACGAACGGGTCCGGCCCCGACGAAGGCATGGAGCCCGTGGCGTTCGTACGCGACCCACCTCCTGTGGGCGTCGCTGGGACTACCCGAGGAAGAAGGATCAGGATGAACACCCAAGAAGCACTCCCGATGGATCTTGAGCCGGTCGCCCCGGCGCGCGAGGCCGCGGTGACGTTCCGGGCTCCCCTCCCCGGCCCGACCCGCCACACCACGATGGACTCACCCCTGGGCGAACTGACGCTGTACGGCGACGGCGAGGCCCTGGGCGGGCTGTTGACACCGCCCAGGGACGGGACCCGACGGGCCGTCCCCTCCGACTGGGTCCGGGACGAGGCCCCGTTCACCGAGGTCAGGAAGCAGCTGGCCGCGTACTTCGACGGGCGGCTGCGGCAGTTCGACCTGCCCCTCGCTCCCGCCGGTACGCCCTGGCAGCTCCAGGTGTGGCAGGCACTGACCACCATTCCGTACGGAGCGACCTCCAGCTACGGTCAGCTCGCCCAGGAACTGGGCCGACCCACCGCGTCCCGCGCCGTGGGCATGGCCAACGGGCGCAACCCGATCAGTGTCATCGTCCCCTGCCACCGGGTCATCGGTGCCAACGGAAGCCTGACCGGCTACGCGGGTGGCCTGGAGCGCAAGGAGTTCCTGCTGGCACTGGAACGGTAACTAACCAACCAATTCGGGGGTGTCGCCGGAGGAAGTTTCCGGTTACACCCCTTGTCCGCTCCTGGGGGCCTGGTTACTCTGCGGTAGCCACGTTCAGAGCCTGTGGTGTCACTCCCCGTTCGCACGACTCCCCCAGGAGAAGCGTTGACACTGCCAACCCCCCGACTCCCCCTCGTACTGACCGCCTCCGTCGCACTCGTGGTCACGGGTATGACCCCCGCGTCCGCACAAGCGGGGTCCGCGCAGACGGAGCCCCTGAGCACCGCTGACAACGTCGAGATCCTCCTCGAATCCGAGGTGGCCGACGACCTCCCCACCACCGCTCCCTCACTGGCCGACTCGGTCATCGAGGACGTCCTGGCGGAACGCTCCACCGAGCTGTCCACCCTCGCCGCCCAGGACCGCGACGTGCGGGTCGACATCCGGGAGGCCACCGACGAGGCCGCCTTCGGCGTCGCCATCGTGACCGCCCCCGAGATCGAGGGTGAGGACCCCTACGCCTGGTTGTTCGCCGCCGAACTCGACGGCACCTGGGAGATCGGACTGGAGGGCACCGACGAGTTCTCCCGGATCCTCGCCGAATCCGAACTGATGGACACGGAACAGCGCGAGACCGTCGCGGCCTCAACGGACCCCGACCAGCTCTCCCCCATGGCCTACACGGGAGTGGGCCTGCCGTTCTCGATCGGCACCTCCATGATCATGACCGGCGGCCCGCACGGGTTCAGCGGTGGTCCGCCGTACAGCTCCGTGGACTTCGCCGGAGGCAACGGCCAGGCCCGAGCCGCCAGGGGTGGCTACGCCTACTCCCTGTGCACCGGCTGGACCCGGGTCATCCACGACAACGGGTACTCCACGGACTACTACCACCTGGAGGACTACCAGTGGCTGCCCGGTAACAACGTCGGCACCGGCCACTACCTGGGCACCCAGGGCAACAGCCTCTGCGCGGGCGGCTCGACCACCGGCGCCCACATCCACTTCGCGCTGCGGGGCTACACCGACCCGAACGCCGCCGGTTGGTACGTGGCGCTGAACGGCCGGACCCTCGGCGGCTGGACCTTCGTCGAGGGCGCCAACTACGGCGGCTACGCCTACCGCAACGGCGTGGGCAACGTCTACCCGGGCGGCTCGATGTACAACTACGGCTTCTAGGACCGAAGCGCCCGGCCGCCCCCCAGCCGGGCGCTTCACCTCCGTTCGTGCCCACCAGAACCCCGTCGGGGCCCGACTTTCGTCGTCGCCGGTTCGCCCTCGCGGTTGATGTGCCGACGGGGGACGCCCCTCTAGGTTCGTGAACAGATCACAACCGAAGGGACAGGCATGAACAGAGCGACACTGGTCGCGGCGGTGGGATCCGCGGCACTCCTCGTCTCGGCGGCACCCGCCTCCGCCATCATCGGCGGGGTCGACGCCAGTGAGGACTACCCGTTCGTGACGGCCCTGTTCGACGACCGGGGCCTGCACTACTGCGGGGGTTCGCTGATCGACGAACAGTGGGTGCTCACCGCCGCCCACTGCTCCGACTTCGACCTGCTCGCGACGGAGAGCATCTCGGTGCGGGTGGGCAGCGACAACCGTGACGAGGGTGGCAGCGAACGCCAGGTCGTCGACGTGGTCCAGCACCCGGACTACGAGGCGGAGGACGTCAGCGACGACCCCGACTACCCCCACTCCTTCCTTCTGGTGCGCGACGACATCTCGCTCCTGAAGCTGGACTCCCCGGTCGAGCAGACCCCCGTACCCGTCGCACAGGACCGTCCGGAGCCGGGCACCGAGGTACGCGCCCTCGGCTGGGGCGTGGTCGACGAGCTCGGCCAGGAGCCCAAGCCGGAGATCCTCCAGGAGCTCGACACCGAGATCGTCGCGGACGAACGCTGCGCGGAGCTCCACGACGACCTGTGCTCCGAGCACCCCACCGGGGAGGCGCAGGTCTGCTCAACCGACTCGGGCAGCCCCATGATCCGTGGCACCGAGGACGGCTGGGAGCTGGTCGGCCTGGTCAGCCGGGACGGTGACTACGACGAGAACGTCGCCTGCGTGGGCCCGTGGGTCTTCACCGAAACAGCGAAGCACATCGACTGGGCCACCGACACGATCGGACGGTGACCCGAGCAGAACCGCGCGAGCGGCTCACACTCCCCCCACCATCGCCGTGGCCCGCGCGTTCACCCCCTCATCGCGGGGGGGTGGACGCGCGGTCGTGCAGCTCCCTCAACCCCGCGGGGGTGCTTGGAGCCCCGCCTCCCGGTGGTCGAACACCCCCAGCTGTGTCATCCGCTTCAACCCCCCAGTGCCGAGTTGTCCACAGCCCCACTGGCCGCCCCTGACAGCCCCCACCCCAAGCACCTAACGTCAATACCGGGGGAACCCACGCCTGCGCCCACAGACGGCTGCCCACACCAACATTCCCAAACGCACAAACCCAGG